>DEAA01000064.1:0-110311 GCA_002346545.1 Acidobacteria bacterium UBA2994 | reverse complement strand
GGCAGGTCGCCGCCGCGCTCAGGGGCCTGGGCGTGGGCAAAGGTGACCGCGTCACGCTGTCGATGCCCACCTGTCCCGAGGCGGTGGTCCTGATGCTAGCGTGCGCCCGGATCGGGGCAATCCACTCTGTGGTGTTCGCCGGGTTTGGCGCCCAGGCACTCTCGGATCGAATCAGCGCCAGCGGTTCGAAGGTGGTCTTCACCGCCGATGTCACCTACCGCAAAGGCAAGGATGTACCGCTCAAGCCAATCGTGGACCAGGCGCTCGCCGCACCGGGCCACCCAGTCGAACGGGTGGTCGTCCTGGAGCGATCACCCGACCCGCCCTCCCTGGACTCCGACCGCGAGCTATCGTGGACGCAGTTCATCACCGGAGGCCAAGGACAGGACGACGGCTACGAATCGATGGAGGCGAACGAACCGGCGTTCATACTAGCCACGTCCGGGACCACCGCCAAGCCAAAGCTAGCGGTGCACGTCCATGGCGGCTATCAGGTGCACATCGCCAGCATGGCCAAGTGGTGCTTTGGGATGAGCCCTGCCGACGTGTGGTGGGCTACCTCCGACATCGGGTGGATCGTCGGCCACAGCTACATGGTCTACGCCCCGCTTCTCATCGGCTGCACCACAGTCGTCTTCGAGGGTGCGCTCGACTACCCCGAACCGGACAGCATCTGGCGTGCAGTGGTCGAGGAGATCGGCGCCACCGGCATCTTCACTTCGGCGACGGCGGTACGCGCGCTCATGCGCTACGGGGACGATCCGCTGCGCACGATCGACCACAGTCGCGTCGCCCGGATCTTCTCGGCGGGTGAGGTGCTGAATCCGCCCGCCTGGGACTGGCTCCAGAACACGATCCTGCAGGGCCGTATCCCGGTCATCGACCACATGTGGCAGACCGAAACCAGCGGGCCGATCTTTGGCAATCCCTATGGGCTCGGCATGCTACCTATCAAACCAGGCTCAGCCACCATGGCGCTACCCGGCATCGATGCGGCGATTGTCAACCAAGACGGCACGCCGTGCGAACCGAACCAAGAAGGCATCATGGTCATCCGGCGGCCGTTCCCGGGGCTAGTCGCCTCACTCTGGGGCGAACCGGAGCGGTACGGAGACGACTACTGGAACAAGATCCCGGGGTTCTACTACAGCGGCGATTCGGCCCGCGTCGACGAAGACGGCTACGTCTGGTTTGGCGGTCGAGCGGACGAGATCATCAAGATCGCCGCACACCGCATCGGCACCATCGAGGTGGAGAGCGCCTGCCTCAAGCATCCAGCGGTTGCTGAGTGCGGCGTGATCGGCCGCCCCGACGAGACCCGCGGAGAAGTGATCTCGGCCTTCGTCCTGCTCAAGCAGGGACAGACCGGGTCCGATGCGCTTCGCGACGAGGTCGTGGCCACCCTGCGCCGGGAGCTCGGGCCAGTCGCGGTCGTGGGAGAGCTCAACTTCGTGTCGATGCTGCCAAAGACCAGAAGCGGCAAGATCATGCGCCGCGTGCTCCGAGCAGTCACCCTAGACACGGATCCGGGTGACATCACAACGATCGAGGACGAGGGGTCGGTCGAAGAAGCACGCCAAGCCTGGCGGGAGATGAAGGCCGAGCTGGGGGGATGAGCCAGCGGGCGACGCGGCATATGCCTGCGTCCCCCGCTGGTGAATCGATGGAGTGCTACTGGTCCGCGCCCCGACGGCGCCCCCGGCGCTCACGCATCCGCTCTCGGCGGTGATCCTGTCGTTCCTCGATTTCGGCCTGGGTTTTGAGTGCCACCGCTTGCTGGTTTGGAGTCAGCAGCTGCCAAAGCTGACTCCTCACATAGGCCCGCTGGATCGCCGCCTCTCCCTCGGACAGACCGAGCTCACTCGCGACGGCACGGATCGCGCCCTCGTTCAGCACCTCCGCGTTAACCGCATCAGAGAGTGCGCCGCGCGCGGCATAGACGCGCGCCTCGGCCTCGCGCGTCGCGGCCCGGTTTTGGTCCAGCACGTTCCGGACCTGCGTGCGTTGATCCTCGGTGAGGTCTAGACGGCCGAGCGGGAGCCCCATTCCACCGCTGAGCCCACCAGGACCGCGCATCATCCGCCCTGACCGACTTCGACCTTCAGGCGGCTGGCTCAGGGCGACATCTACCGCCGTGAACATCCCCAGGACCGCGATCACACCGGTCGTCACCAACCAACGTCGGTTTCTCCAGTTTGCCAACATCGTCGCCTCCTTGAGAGCGAGCGGGCTCCGAGTCCCGCATCGAGTATCTTGAGTTCGAACCGAGTAGCATGCCGTCTTGCGGCGCCCGGCAACAGGCAACGCCAGGGCGTCGTCCATTGCTATAGAAGGAGACTAGGACCCGGCGTCGGTTATTCCATCCGGCAGACGACGCCGCACAAGAAAAGGGCCGTGCGGTCCAATGACCGACACGGCCCTAAGACATGCCAGCAGATAACCTACTGCTCCTGCTGCGTCTCCTCCGCGTCCTCCTCATCGAGCAGGTAGGACAGGGCGGTGAAGAACATCTCTTCGTCGGTCTGCTCGCCCCAGCGCACTTCCGCCGTCGGATCGGGGTTCGAGCGGTTGGCCGCTGAGTTGTCGTAGTACGCCACGGCGTGGATCTTCGAGCCGGCAGGCATCGTGATCGGCTCGTCGAAGATGTAGTCGATCTGCCAGTTGAAGTCGTAGCTCGGCACCGAGAGGATTGCCTGGCGACGCCCGTCCGGATACACCGCCTCGTAGTCCCAACGCACGCCGCGCAGGTGCGAATGCGGCAACAGATTGAGCAGCTTGGCGTCCTTGGAGAAGGTCAGATCCGCCTCGATCTTGTAGTTGGCCTCGCCGGGCGGAATCGTGAACTGGCCGTGCACAATAGCGCCGTCCATAACGGTCTGGGTCGGCGGCTCATCGGTGAACACGAGCCCTATCTTCGACTCGTCGATGTGGGTCTCTCCGGTCGGGGTGTAGTGCACCTCGAACACCAGCGTCGTACCGGCCCGGAGCCGTCGCGCCGTACCCAGTTGGAACACCGAGACACCATCGTTACCCACGGTCGTGCCGCCAAGGGGGGTTCCCTTGCCCCGCCCCTCGAGCTGGACCACGCCGGGATTCCACTCGATCTCGCGTCCCGGCAGCAGTTCGCGGTCGAGCCGGATGCCCGGGTCAAAGTGACGCAGCTCGGCGATCTCTTCCTCACTCAACTCGGCACGCTGGGTGACGATGATATGGTGGACTGCGGCCATCGCACCCGGCTTGACTTCGATCGCCTGAACCCATTTATCCTCGGTCAGATTGGTCGGCACCTCGAAATAGGTGTAGTCGACCGTCCCCTCGGCTGGCACTTCGAACGGCGGAATACTAAACACCGCATCCGGCTCGCCGATCGTCCAGTGGCTGTCCGCATACGACGGCGCGGCCGGCGTGACCGCCGCGTCACCGCGGGGAGCCCCGGCGTCGGCCCAAGCGATGATCGTCTCGATCTCGTCGTCGCTCAAGCTCCGGTCGTTGGCGAACGTGCCAACCGCTGGGTCGGCGTCCCACGGAGGCATGTCCCGGTCCGCCACCTTCTGCTTGATCGAACGAGCCCACGGGCGCGCGTCTTCGTAGGTCAGCAGGGACATCGGCCCTACCTGGCCCGGTCGATGGCAGGTCGTGCAATTCTCAAAGAAGATCGGAGCAACGTGTGCGGTAAAGGTAACTTCCTGAGCCACACCGAACGACGGGACACCAACGACAACCGCCAGCGCGAGGGCCAAGGCCACACCATGATTCAGCATGAATCTCTCCGTCAATGAAAGGCGGTGAACAAACGTCGCCAGCGTCGCACAACTCTCAATGAAGACAATCATAGCGCCTCAAAAGGTTCGACGGACGCTCGACTCACCGCGCGCGTGGCTCGTTAATCTCGAAGTACTGGTCGCAAAACAGCTCCACGAGCTGCACAACCACGCCCTCGACCTGCGGGAGATTGGCGCCACCAACCGCGCCCAGGCTCGCCATATCCCACGTATCAAGCAGCGCACGGAGCTGGTTGCCCTCGATCGTCGCCATCTGCTGGAGAGATACCCGGGCATAGTAGGCGTAGAGTCCGGTCGCCCCCTGGTGCGTGGCGACGTTGATGTACAGGTCGGCTGAGCTTCCGCCGATCTCGATGCCACAGCCCTCGAGCGCTGCCTCGGCGGCGTTCTGCAGGCCCCGGCGGGTCAGACCGGCATCCTCAGCGTCGTCGGCCAGATCCTCGACCACGACGTTGACTTCGCGAACCCCCTCAAGGTTCTCGATCTCCAGATCCTGCTGTGCGGCTGCCGAACCAACCAGCGCGGCAAGGAATCCGGCCGTGACTAGAACCGTGCGGATCGCGAGCGCACCCATGTATCGACCCTACTGCCGGCGCTTGGGGTTGTCCAGCCGGATCAATCGAGGTGGCCGCGCTCGGCGTCGCCCATCTCGACCCGGCCATCAGGAAAGTACTCCTTCCAGCGGGTCGACACCGTATCAGCGACCTCCGGATCGCAGTGCAACTCCCCGGGGAAGCTAGGCGCGAGACGAGCGTCGATCACGATCGGCGCGGTGTACACCAGATGATTACGAACAACCCGGGTTGCTGCCGCATGCACGTCGGCGGCCGGCTCGAACCGGGTGAAGGTCGTCCACAGGAAATTCATCGCGCTTCGGACCGCCCGTGCCGGCTCGTCGGTCAACACCACCAGGGGCCAGTCGGCGAAGGCCGGATGGCTGGCGACCCGACTAGCCAGGTCCGGATCATCGGCCTTCGGCGGGCCCCCAACGACGAGGCACCCTCGGCAGAAAACCTCCACCGACCCGCAACCGGACGGCAGCTCCGATGCCGAGAATTGTTCCGGGAGCGAACGCACGGGCTCGCCAAGTCCCAGCCAGATCCCCTTCGACCCCAGGTTTACCTCCGGACCGGTGTAGTCCAGGGTGTCCATGGACAAATTGGAGAACACGTAAAGGTCCGTCTCGGTATTGGTCCTGGCCAGCAGATGCTCGAGCGTCGCTCTGAAGTCCTTCAGGTCGACCGGCTGGTCAGTAACGAGCAGAAACTTGGTCAGTGACAGCTGCCCCTCGCCCAGGATACGGAATGCACTCGCCATCGCCTCGCGCGCATACCGCTGCTTCACGACCGCCGCCGACAAGGAGTGATAGCCCGTTTCGCCGTAGGACCAGAGGTCCGTCACGCCTGGCATCACCAGCGGGAACAGCGGGGAAAGGAGATCCTGCAGCAAGTCGCCAATGAAGAAGTCCTCCTGACGAGGCTTGCCCACGACCGTGGCAGGGAAGATCGCGTCACGGCGACGTGCGATCCTCGATACTTGGAAGACCGGATAATCGTGCGTTAGTGAGTAGTAGCCGTAGTGATCGCCGAAGGGACCCTCCGGGCGGCGGATGAGGGGAGCGACGCTGCCCATGAGCGCGAACTCCGCGCGGGCGACCAAGGGGTGCGGACCCACACCCTCAACCAGGCCGAGTCGCTCACCGGCGATCAACGACGCCAGTAACAACTCCGGTACGTTCTCGGGCAGTGGCGCGATGGCGGCCAGCGTCAACGCCGGCGGACCGCCGAGAAACACCGTGACCGGAAGCGACTCGCCACGGCCCTCGGCCACCCGGTAGTGAAATCCGCCGCCCTTGCCAATCTGCCAATGCATGCCGGTTGCGGTGGCATCGTGCACCTGCAGTCGATACATGCCGAGGTTGTGTCCTCGACCATCGGGATGCTCAGTGAAGACCAGCGGCAGCGTGATGAAAGGGCCGCCATCCTCGGGCCACGTCGTCAACGCCGGCAGACGGTCCAGCCGCACGTCGTCGGTGACTACTTCGGTCACCGGTCCTCGCCGGCCTCGGCGGAGGCCGACCTTCAGCACCTGGGCCGCGACGTCCCGCGCGCCCCAGAGACTCCCGATGGTTGGTGGTAGCGCCGTCTCGACCGTCTCGACCAGTCGCCGGATGAACCCCTGTGGCCGCTCGCCGAACGCGAGCTCAGCTCGCCGAGCCGTGCCGAACAGGTTGGTGACCAGCGGGAAGTCCGCACCGGAGGGACGGGTAAACAGCAGCGCCGGCCCCCCAGCCGCCACTACCCGGCGATGGATCTCGGCCGCCTCCTGGACAGGATCGACCTCGGCCCCCACCTCGACGAGATCGCCGTCACGGCGGAGTTGGTCGAGGAACGCGCGCAAGTCTGGAAAGGACATCGCCGGACGCCAGGTGGTCAGGAAAGACCGCGGACGGCGTCCTGCACCGTCTCGAAGGTGTCGAAGAGCGAAGCCACGTTCATAATCGCCAGCGGCTCGGACACATAGGGATGGACTTTGCAGAGCGCCACCCGGGCACCCACCGTCTCCGCCGCCTGCTGGCTGGCCACCAGATCGCCAAGCGCATGGCTGTCCAGCCCCGCCAGCCCGTCGAGATTCAACACGAACCGGCGATGGCCGTCAGAGGCGAGATCTCGCACCCACTCTGTGACGCCAGCCGCCAAGTCACCCAGCCCCTGGACCGCCAACGACAGGACCACGACATCCCCTTCGACCCGCTCATCACTGCATCGCATGCGGAAGCCCGTGTTCGGTCCGCTATTCTGCCCCGGAATCACCCTCGGGGGATAGCCCGACACCTCGGGAGCACAATGCCGCTCCCCAGACAACGCAACCGGTTCGCCCGTCATGAGGGAAACCGGGGGTTGCGGGACATCCTGCGAGAGGCACGCGGGGTCAAACGTTCCGCCCGTTAGCGCCGCGTGGGGTTTGGGGCGAAGCCCCATGGGAGTACTAGGAGCTGGACTGGAGACGGTCGATAAAGCGGCGGATTCTGGCCGCGTTAGCACCAAGGTCGCTGACACCGACCCTGGAAACTGATCTGACGTCGATTTCGCTTCCCCCGCCAGCGGGACGGATACGAACCACGACATCGTCGATGAACCCGAACCAGAAAGTCGTCTCTGACGCCTCAAGGCGCCCTCCCTCCGGGTCGACATCGACGATGTCCCACCCTAGTTCGGCAGCAACCTCACGCGAGCGCTCGACCAGGGCCGCCGGCTCGCCGGACATCGTGACCGTGCTCAGGTCGGAATAGCCCTCACGCTGAGCGCGAGCCGTCTCGGGCGGGTAATCGAGAGAGTTGGCGGTCTCACCCCGGAGCGGCATCACCGCCAGGAACCGCGGGGGATCGTCCGGGTCGGTCGTAATGTCATGGATCTGAGGCACGCCGAAACCGGGCACCACCAGCATCAAGGGCACGACGCCGGTGAGGATGGCGAGCCCGGCGGCCGCGAGGGTCGGCGTCCGACCAGCCGGCATCGGGCGCCCGCCGACGAAGATGAACGCCGTGAGAATCACGGCCAGCAACGACAGGAACCCCCCGAGCGGCACGGCCAGCAACGCCGGGCCGAGTCCCAAGACACCAAGCCGATGCAAGACCGGCCCGCCTATCACCAAGACGGCGCCGGCCGCAGCCAACCAGAACGCCCATCCCGCTAGTCCACCGAACGGCACCGTCATCGCCTCATCCTCTCCCCGCCGGCGATCGTCGTTCCCACCCCGGTGCTCACGCGTTGCGACCGGTCGGGTTCTCGACCGTACCGCAGTCCTCACCGAGATAGCCGTTCCCACCGCAGTAGCTAGGATCCTGGAGCTGAATCAGGATCCCGTCAGGATCGGTGAAGTACAGCTCGGGCGTGCCACCCTCGGCGCCGCCCCTCTCCGGCCCCCGCATAGTCACGTACGTCTGTAACGGACCACTCGCAGCCCCACCCTCACCCAGGACCTCAAGCCCGTAGTCCTCCAACACGCCGAAGATCCGGTCGACGTCGAAGTCCGCCACGCTCAGGCTAGCGTGGTGGATGATCGGCCCGGTCGGACCGCGGCCAGCACCAGCCAACGCGAGAAACTGCCGGCCTTGCCCGACCCGCAGCACCGGAAGTGCGCCCTGGTAGGTGTCGATCGGCATGCCAAATAGCCGCTGATAAAGCGCAATCGAACGCTCGGCATCAGTCACGAACAGCGTAAAATGGTTGTACTCGCCAAGCGAGAGTAGTCCAGCGGTCGGCGCCAGCTCGGGCGTCGAGAGGCATTCCTCCCCCATCACGCCGGCCCCGCCACAGTAGGTCGAATCCTGCAACTGGATCACCAACCCATCCGGATCGCCGAAGTAGAGCTCCGGCGTACCTTCGGGAGCACCCCCGAACTCGGCGCCACGCATCCGCACCCGCACCGACATCGGGCCAGACATCCGTTCGGACGACACGCCGTGATCTTCGAGAATGCCCACTATCCGATCCGCATCGAACCCTGGCGTCTCCAAACACAAATGGTTGATACGCGGGTTGTCGCTCGCGCCACCACCGATCGCGAGAAACTGCGGCCCGTCACCCACTCGCAAGACCACGGTGTCGGCCTGACGCGCCGCGATCGGCGTCCCGAAGAGCCCCTGGTACCACTTGAGCGACCGCGCGGGATCTGTGACGTTGATCGTCATGTGGTTGATCGACGTGACCGGAATCGGAGGCCCACCCTGTGCGAACCCACGCGGCGCCACCGCCGCGGCGCCGAGCGCCCCGAGAAAGACCCGCCGGGAAACACCGTGGCTATCGTGCACCTTCGGCGATCGGCTCATCGTCATCGCGCACCCTCAGTCTCGTAGCGGCCGGAAGAACGTGCGGAGGTCCTCCACGAACGCCTCGGGCTGCTCCATGGCCGCAAAGTGGCCTCCGCGCTCCATCTCGGTCCAGTGCACGATGTTGTAGGCGGTCTCGGCCCAGGCGCGGGGAGTGATGAAGAGCTCGTAGGGGAAGATGGCCGCGCCAGTCGGCACCTCGATGTACCCCATCGGGCGAGATGTCGGGGCGTTCCCGCTCTCGTAGTAGAGGCGGGCCGACGAGGTGGCGGTGCCGGTCACCCAGTAGATCATGATGTTGGTCAGCAGCTCGTCACGGGTGAAGACCGACCCGGCGTCACCGTCACAATCACACCAGGCCCTGAACTTCTCGACGATCCAGGCCGCTTGGCCCGACGGCGAATCGTGCAGGGCATAGCCGACCGTCTGGGGCTTCGTGCCCTGGATCTGCGCGTACGCGTTCTCCGCCGTGTTGTAGAACGACGAACGTGACCGCGCCCGCTCGATCTCTTCGGGACTCGACGGATCTTCGCCTTCCGGTGGGCGTCCTCCCACCAGCATGTTCAGGTGGAGACCGAGCGCCCGGTCCGGATAGTTGAATGCGTGCCACCGGCTGACGATCGAGCCCCAGTCGCCGCCCTGGATCCCGTAGCGGTCGTATCCCAACCGTTCCATCAATGCGGCGCCCACCTCGGCGATCTGCTCGGGGCCAAAGCCGCGCTGGGTCGGCTTGTCCGAGAACCCGTAGCCCGGCATCGACGGCGCGACGACGTGAAACGCGTCGGCCGCATCGCCACCGTGAGCCACCGGGTCGGTCAGCGGACCGATGATCTTCGTGAACTCGGCGATCGACCCAGGCCACCCGTGAGTGATGATGATCGGCATGGCATCCGGCTCGGGCGACCGCTGATGAATGAAGTGAGTATCGAGCCCGTCCAGTACCGTCTTAAACTGATCGAACTCATTCAACCGGGCCTCGGCGGCGCGCCAGTCGAACTCGTCGCGCCAGTAGGTCAGGAACTCGGTGAAGTAATCGAGCTCGGTTCCATAGTCCCACCCCGCACCGTCGAGCTGGTCAGGCAGCCGTGTCTGTTCGAGCCTTGTCTGGAGGTCGTCGAGCACCATCTGGGGCACGTCGATCATGAACGGCCGGACCGCGACCGGATCCACCGGCGCCCCGTCGGCGGTCTCCGCCATCGCCCCATCGTCAGTTGCGGCGTCGTCCGCCGGAGCACATCCCACGGCCAGCACCAGAAGCACGAACCCAATCTGTAGTCTCATTGCCATCCCCGTCATCGTAGCGCGGCCTCGTTCAACCGATAATCTCCATCTTCACCCTGCCTGTAGATCGCGTGGCAAGCGGTGCACCCACCGCCTACGGTTCCGTTGGCGGCATCCACCGCGGCCGGGTCGGCCGGCGTCTGGGACAAAGCGGTATCGAGTGTGTCGAACGCCCGCAACGTGACTCGCAGAATCCGGACCGCATCATCACGGCCCCGATCACGCCAGAACGTTATGGTGGTCGCGAGTTGCTCTCGGCTACGGATGGCCCGCTCCTTGGCCAATGTCATGTCGCCAGCCCTGATCGCCGCGTGCACTCCGGCCACATTCGGCCCCAGCGTCTTCATCGTCGCGTCGAGATGGTCCGGAGTGAAAATCGGATAGGCGGTCTGGGCGGCCGCCGCCGCGGCCAACCCCAGCCCCGCAACGAGCAGCGCGGCGACACGGCGGACGGCGATCATAAATTCGTCAGTCGATCCAGTTTCCCGGTGCTGTCGCCCAGCGCCTCGACCGGAACCCCCAGCATCTCCAGGATCGATACGTGGAGATTCGCGAGCGGGGTGTCCTCCGCGTAGCGGACGTAGCGCCCGCCCCGGATGCCGGCCGAGCGCCCACCCACCAGGGCGATCGGAAGATCGTCGTGGAAGTGCGTGTTGCTGTCGCTGATACCGGTGCCGTACATGAAGAGGGTCGAATCCAGGAGGCTTCCGTCACCTTCCGGCAGGGTGTCCATCTTCTCCACCAGATAGGCAAATTGCTGCAGATGGAACTCGTTGATCTTGTGCAACCGTTCCAACTTCGCCGGCTCGTCTTGATGGTGCGAGAGCGGGTGGTGGGAATCGGGCACGCCGATCTCAGGATAGGCACGGCCGCTGACCTCACGCGCCAGCATGAAGGTACTGACCCGGGTCAGGTCGGTCTGATACGCCAGCGCCAGCAGGTCCATCTGCAGCTTCGCGTGCTCAGCGTAGTCACCGGGCACTCCGACGGGTTGGTCGACCACCGGTAGCTCGCGGGCACTCTGCTCCTCGGCCATTGAGATGCGACGTTCGATGTCCCGCACCGACTCCAGGTACTCGTCGAGCTTCAGCCGATCTCCTGGCCCGATCACGCGTTCCAGTCCGGCGAGCTCCTCGTTCACCAGATCGAGAATGCTACGGTCCCGCTCCAGGCGCGCCTGTCTCGCAGCCGGATCCGTGCTCCCGGTCGTCCCGAACAGACGCTCGAACACGGCTCGCGGGTCGTTCTCTATCGGCAGCGGGGTAGTAGGCGTCCGCCAGGCGATGGTGTTGGTGTAGGCGCAGCTCGCCCCACCATCGCAGTTGCCAACCATGGCGTTCGACTCGATCCCAAGTTCGAGCGAGGAGATCTGGGTCTCCTTAGCCAGCTCTCGGGCGGCGAGCTGGTCCATTGATACCGCCGCCGAGACGTCGGCGCCGGCCGTGATCTTGTAGGGCACGCACGTAAGGAACGTTCCGGCCGACCGCGCGTGGTCGCCGCCTCCCTTCACCAGGTTTGCCGACTCGTCGTCGAGCCCGCCGCAGATCAACACCCGGTCGCGAAACGGCTCAAGCGACCGCAAGATCGGCGGCATCTCGTCGAGCGGACCCTCAGTGGCCGGGTACCAATAGGGCATCGACATGCCGTTGGGCACGTAGAACACGCCGAACCGTTTCACCGGTGCGGCGGCCGTCCGGCTCTGAGCGGTGAGCGCCGGTACCATACCGTCGAGCAGCGGCAGCGCGAGGCTGGCGCCAAGTCCGCGAAGTACGGTCCGGCGGGGCAAATGCGTCTTGGTGATGAACATGGTTGCACTCGGAGTTTTTTGCTTTCGGCCGACACTACTGGGCGGCGGTCGCGTCGACGGCTTCCGGGGCACGGCGCCGCTGGAACTGATCGCTCTCGACAATCCCGAGCACCAAAGCGGACCAGCGGTGATCAGAGGCGGCAAGCTCCCGCACGATCCGGCGCACCGCGGGGGCATCGGCATGATCCACTCCGCGACCGAGCGCGTAGGTCATCAGCTTCTCGGTAATCGTGCGTACGACTTCATCGCCGGATCCGAGCAGCATCTCCCGGAACGCGCGCGGGCTGTCGATGGTGTCTCCCTGCCAGGTGATCGTGGCGTTGATTGGCGCTCCGCCGTCGGTCTCCCGCCATCGGCCGATCGCGTCGTAGTGCTCGAGGGCGAACCCGAGCGGATCCATCTGCGTGTGACAGGAGGCGCACACGGGGCTCGCCCGGTGCTGCTCCATCCGTTCCCGCAGCGACGTGGGGGCTCGACGGTCGCTCTCAGGCAACGGCGGCACGTTGGGCGGGGGGGGCGGCGGGGGCGCGCCCAGCAGCGTCTCGAGCACCCACAGCCCGCGCAGCACCACCGAGGTACGGTTGGCGTAGGAGGTCACGGTCAACAAACTGGCCTGGCCAAGGAGCCCGTGACGCCGATCGTCCTGCCACTCGTAACGGCGGAAGTGGCTGCCATACAAATCATCGACACCGTAGTGGCGGGCGAGTTGCTCATTCAGGAACGTGTAATTAGCTGACAGGAGCTCGGTGACCGGTCGATCGGCGCTCACCTGGCTACGGAAGAACAGCTGGGTCTCGGTGACCATGGCCTTCCGCAGCGAATCATTGAACCCGGCAAAGAGTGCCCCGTCTGGCGCCTGGTCGTCGATGTTGCGGAGGTGCAGCCACTGACCGGCGAAGTCGTGCATGAACCGCGTGGCCCGCTCGTCCCCAAGCATCCGGGCCACCTGCGCCGCGAGCACCCCAGACTCTCGCAGCCGGCCCTCCTCAGCCAGCCCGAGCAGCTCCTCGTCCGGAAGACTCTTCCAGAGGAAGAAAGACAGGCGGGTGGCTAGCTCTAAATCGCTGACCGGATACACCCCACCCGGCGCCGTGTCCACCGGATGCTCCTCTATCCGCATGAGGAACTCGGGCATCGCGAGCAGCGCCTCGAGGGCCCGCTCGATCCCAAACTCGAAGTCCCGCTCTACACGACCCTCACGATAGAGCCCCAGGAGCGGATCGATGTCCTCGGTCTGCACCGGCCGTCGATAGGCTCGCCGCGCAAGCGACGCCAGAATCTGTCGCGCGCACGGCTCTTCGTCGACCGCCGATTCAGGCTGGCAGACAAAGATGCGACGACGACTCGGCGTGTCCTCGGGCACCCGACCATCGAAGGGGCCCGACACGAAGACCTTGTCGATGCCTGGCAGCTGCGGGCTGGGATGAGGTGACGGGGCAGCATCGGTGAAAGACACCGACACCAGCCGGGTACCCGCCTCGACCGGGACGCGGAGTTCGAGCGCGTGGTCGGCCGTCATCCGATACTCATGGAGCCGCTGCCCCTCGACGTCATCCTCGGGCACCGCGATGAGCTGCCCTGGATCCGGCCCAGGATAGCGACCGCCGATGGCAAACTGCTCGACCAGCGCGTGGTCGATGCGCAGCTCGATCTGATGCTCGTCCTCGGCGATACCGTCGATCGTCTCGATGGTCTCGTTCCGCTTCAGGCGGATGGCGAACAGATACTCCCCGTCCAGGGGGAAGTGATGCCGAACGGCCAGACCACCATGGGTCGCGAACGGCAGAGCCTCGCCGGCCCGGACGTCGCGGCGCTCGTAGCCCAATTCGTAGAGCTGCATCACCGGACGGATGTCCGGACTCCCGATCGCCGCCCGACTGATCTTCGTGGCGGCGGCGATATAGCGCGACATCAGCCCGGGCGTGATCGACAGCACCTCGGCGTTGTTGTCAAACCCGAAGCCAGCCATGTCGGACGGCAGAAGCTCCTCGCCATTGACCTCCAGTGCCAGCAGGTCCTCGATGACGCTGACATACTCGGCTCGATTGAGCCGGCGGGACGCCACGCGGCCCGGGTCGGATCTCGACTCGGCCACCCGATCCAGTGACACTTCGAGCCGGCTCACGAACTGTTCGATCTGGTCCGCCGGCGGTCGAGGACGGCCCTCGGGCGGCATCTGCCCCTTACGGAGCTTCCGTACGACCCGTTCGAGCACGTCACGATGCGCGGCCGGATCCGAGACGTCCACGCCATCGAGCGACAGCTCGGCGGTCTGCAGACGGTCGTTGTGACAGGTGACGCAGTACTGATCGAGGAGGGCGCGCGAGGGCACCTCTACGGATGGCTGTCCGGCGGCCTGGATCCCGAGCCACCCGGCGTCCGGCGCCACGAGGCCGGCCGCCACCGCCGCGATCACCGCGAGTCGCGCGTGCATGACGTCCTCCTGCTGTTGTACCGTCGGGTTTCAGTATACCGCCACCACCGGGCGCAACACCGGGGAGGCGGGCAACTCATCGAGTACCGAAATCGTCCACACGCACCCGTAGGTTGTGGTTCACTCGCACCCCGAACACCCCGGTCACATCGGCCGGTTCGACCGCCAGCTCAGCCACCGTCTCGCCGTTGCATAACAGTCGCAGCCGTCCATCGGTCGCCTCCACCGCCAGGTCGTTCATGACCTCGGCCCCCGGCTCGGCTGGCACACTGACCGCCTCTGACGGTTGCCAGCCGCCAGAAAGCTCGGTGGTGCGCTCCCCGTCGCGACGCTTCACGAGATACCGGCCATCGGCACGCACCAGGAAATACAAGTAACGCTGATCAGGCCCGGCCAGACCCTGCCCTCCCACGAACAACCCGTACCCCTCCCGATGCCCCATGGGCGCCGCGAGCTGGGTAAAAGTCGCCCCCACTCGGAAACTCGACGCTTCGATCTCTCGGTCGGGCTCATAGAGGATGCCGGCCGGCCCGGTCTCGATCTCCAGGCGCCCCGCCTCGAACGAGGCGCCGAAATCGCTGCGCTGGCGATTCGGCCGATCGAGACGCAGCGCATAGCCGTCGGGCAGATGGCTCTGGACGGTGTTGTCGGTCGGCGGAACGGAGGCCGGCGCTCCGCATCCGATCGCAAGCATGGTGGTCACGACGGCCATGAACCGTCGTCCGCAAGATCGACTGGCCTCGGAAAACTTCATGTCACGCTCTCCGACAGCGGCTGCCGGACAGCCGGTTCAGACTCCGGGAGGACCGTCATCACCTGCCGCCGCGCCGTGCGTTCAAGAAACACGCCTTCCAGGGCCAGGCCGGCGACCGCGGCCAAAACCCCCAGCGTGGCTCCCACGTGGCCGAGCGGCCCGAGCGCCGCCACCGCCACCAGGAAGACCGTCACCACCCGGAGCGCCCCACCCCATCCGACGGCGTCGGGGCGCCCGCAGCGGGTGAAGAGCCCCTGGTAGTACTGCCGGTGGGCGTAGAGTAGCGGATAGGCCACGGCAAACGGCAACGCCGCCCCGATGTCACCGAGCAGGCCGGCGTCGAGGCCAAACACCGCCCCGAGCAGGGTGCGCCGCACCGGAGGCGTAGAGATCACCGCAATCAGCAGCGCGACCCCCATCGCCAGGGCAAGGGACCACATCTGCACGGCACGGTGGGCCGGCTTACAGTCGACGAGCGCGATGCCCACGTGCTGCAGTTGGCCCACCGGAGCCACCAGAAACCAAGCCACCGCTTCGACCACGATGAACGCCGCGATCGCCTCAGCCGGGAACGGAGAACGTGCGAGCACGCTGTTGATCAGGAGCGGCGTGCTCCACCAGAGTAGGGTGTTCACCGCGAGCGGCGTCGAAAAACGGAGTAGCCTCGCTTCGCTCACCCCTAGGGCTCCCTCTTCGGAAGCCACCGGACCGGCCGGAGCACCAACCCCGGACCGGGCCAATACCACCAGCACCGTCTCGACCAACAGCCCCACCGAGAACGCCGCGCCACCCACCCAGGCCCCACCCGATGTGAGCAGGGTCAGCGAGACCGCCACCAACGCCAGGACCGCGGTACGGACTCCGGTCGCCGCCGCAATCGGCTGGGTCCGATGCCCGGCCACCAATCGTCCCTGGTGAGCCGCCCGGACCGCCGTCAACACTGGGACCGGCGACAGCAGCAGGAGCGCGGTGCTGGCCTCCTCGAAGACGTCGCCCGAAACGCCGATTAGGCCGCCGAGCACCCAATCGCCCAAGCGGGTCGTTCCGATCAACAGTGTCACGACCGACAGCAGTGCGCCAATCCGAACCCAGAACGCCAAGACCGGACCAAACCGGTGCCCGTCGAGAAGGCGCGTCGCGGCCACCTGCTGCCCTACCAGTAATGGACTGTAGAGGACGCCGCACAACGAGAAGGCGACGCCAAACCCGGCGAGAGCGATGGCCGGATTCACGTTGCGCGAGAGCGCGCTCGCCAGCAGCGGGTTGGTCAACGTCAGCAGCAGACTGGTAGCCGCCAGCGGGGCGTAGAACCGCGCGAACCGGGGAAGAGTGAGCGGCGAGACGTGAGATGTCTGGTCCACGGCCATCGGAAGGCTCTCGCGCAGCGGCGACCGGTGTCAACCGATCGTGGACACTCTCCCCGGCTGGCACCCTCGGTCAGCGGTGCCGAACGGGCAGGGGCGGGCGGCTCAGTGCCCCACCCACCAACAGTCAACACCGTCGAGCAGCATATGAAGCAACAGCCCGACCCCGACCAGACGGGTCTTCGGCCAGCTGGCCAGCAGGACATAGACAACGATCGGCAGAGGAGTGTGCAGCAGGTGGGTCCCGATGCTGCAGCGGTCCGAATCGTAGATGGGATCGGCCAGCAAGTGGTCGAGATCGACCAGGAGCGTGGTCAGCATGATTGCGGCGGCCCGACGCCAGGTCGAGCGCCACGCGACAAAGGCCAGGACGACTGGCGCGGCCACATGCAGCACGCCGTGCAGCAAGGGACGCACGAGACTCATCGGGATGAGCTACTGAAGCTGGAGATCGGGCCAGTCGCGAGGGCGGGCCCGATCGTAGAACGGCGTCGTGGGATCGGCGCCTAGGGTACGCAAGAGATCACCGGTCACCGTGGGCACGATCTGGTATGTCCCGCCGCCGTAAAACTGAATCGCGAGCTCAGACAACCAAAGCGGCGTTTCGCCGAACTTATTCCGCTGCCCCAGCACGGCCCCCTGCTCGACCAGGTGCCCGACGAGTGACGTCAGCCGATGATACGCCGCGTAGTGCAAAGCCGTGTTCTCCACTTCGTCGGTCGCGCTGAGGTCGGCCCCAAGCTCGAGCGCGAGGCGAGCAGCCTCGATAATACGCTCCTCGTCGACGGTGTTCTCACCGAGCATTCGGCCAAAACCGGCCGCCGCCATCAACGGGGTAGCGCCGGCGTCGGTAGTCAGCGTCAGATCCGCCCCTGCACCCGCCAGCAGCCGCATCACCTCCGCGTCGCCGGCCGCGGCGGCCAGCAGATACGGGGTGGCGCCGCGCAGCTCGGGCATGCTGGGATTCCGGGTGGCGCCCGCTCTGGGTGGCGTCCGCTCCATCGGCAAGTTCGGATCGGCCCCCGTAGCCAGGAGCGCCGCGACCAGCTCGGCCTTCCCTTCGGTCAACCCGGGCAGGCTGTTCCACTCGTCGTTGCCTTCGCGGTCCGGACGGAAGTCGGTGGTGGTGAGTGTGGTCTCCCACCAGCCTGCCGCCCAGTGCAGAGCCGAATAGCCAGGATCCGCCGCGTTCGGATCGGCGCCGGCGTCGAGAAGCTGCATGGCAACATCCGGATAACCGCGCACGGTGGCCAGAATCAGCGCGCTCATCCCGTCGCTCGACGCGGCGTTGGGATCCGCCCCGAAATCGATCAGTAGCCTTAGTGACTCGGCATCGCCTACGCGCGCCGCGAAGAGCAACGGCGTGTAGCCTACGATGTCACGTGTGGCCGCCCGCCCAGTCCGATGCGTCACCGTGGCAGCGGCGACGTCCGCGCCACGATCGAGCAGGAGCTGGACCACGTCGGGATGGCGCTCGGATACGGCCCACATGAGCGCAGTCTGCTGACGCGCCGGCTCCATCCCGTTCGGATCGGCGCCAGCGTCGAGCAGCGCCCGCACCACGGCCGTGCTACCGACCCACGCCGCGCGCATGAGGGGACGCTCGCGGTCTGTTATGCCACCCTCCGGGTCTGCGCCGGCAGCCAGTAGTCGATCAACCACCGCGACCTGCCCGTTCGACGCGGCGAGGAGCAGCGGCGTCACCTCCAGCTCGTTGACGGCGTCTACTGTGGCGCCGGTCGCCAGAAGCGTCTCAACCATCGAGACATCGCCCCGGTGGACGGCCCAATGCAACGCCGTGGCGCCATCACCCTGGCGTTCGTCCGGATCCGCTCCCTCGTCGAGCAGCACTCGGACCGCCCCCGCGTCGCCGCGAGAAGCTGCCTCGACCAGTGGCGCGTCGACGGCCGCTCGCGCACCCGAGGCTAGACCGACCCCGGCCAACGCCAACGCGATCAGTCTCGTGCGCAGACGGCTCACAGCAGACCCACCTCGAGATGGCCGGTACTGTCGCCGATCGACTCGACCGGGACGCCGAGCTTGGCGAGCAACGTCATGTGCAGGTTGGTCAGCCTCGTACCCGACGGATAGCGAATGTGGCGTCCACCCTTCAGACGACCGCCCACCCCGCCGGCCAGGACTAGCGGAAGCTGACGTGGATCGTGCTCGTTGCTGTTTCCCATCCCGCTGCCGAACAGCACCAGACTGTTGTCAAGTAGCGTCCCGTCGCCGTCAGGCACCGACTGCAGCCGCTCAAGGAAGTAGACGACCTTAGCCGTGTGATAGGCGTTGATCTTGGCCTGGTCAGCGATCTTCTCCGGGTTGTTGCCGTGATGCGAAATGGCATGGAAGCCCTCAGATACCCCGATCTCGGGGTAGGCGCGGCCGCTCAGCTCGCGAGCGAGCATGAACGTGGTAACGCGCGTGAGGTCGGCCTGGAAGGCCAGCACCTGAAGATCAAACATCAGCTCCGCGTGCTCGGCAAAAGTCGCAGGCACCCCGGCCGGCTGGATCACCTCGGGAATCTCCCGGTCGCTCTGCTCCTCGGCCAGTTGGATGCGCCGCTCAATGTTGCGAATCGCCTCGAGATACTCGTCGAGCTTGGCTCGGTCCTCCGGATCCAGGGTGCCTCCCAACCCGTCGACCTTGTCTCGCACCGAGTCGAGAATGCTG
Organism: Acidobacteria bacterium UBA2994; assembly: GCA_002346545.1. Taxonomy (GTDB): domain Bacteria; phylum Acidobacteriota; class Vicinamibacteria; order Vicinamibacterales; family UBA8438; genus UBA2994. The sequence continues at coordinate 91,385 of DEAA01000064.1, read as the reverse complement.
GCCCGCTGCCGCCAGCGGGCCAGGCGCACGGCAGGATCGGTGGTCCCACCCTCGCCGAACATGCGCTCGAACACCAGCCGCGGGTTGTTCTGCATCGGCTGCGGCGTGGTCGGTCCGCGCCAGGACAGCGTGTTGGTGTAGACGCAGGCAAAACCCGTGTCGCAGGTCCCGCCAAACTCCGGCGAGTCCATGGACAGCTCGAGAGACCGCAGCTGGGTGTCGTCTCCAAGATGGTTGGCAGCGATCTGATCGATCGTGATGCCGGACTGATAGTCGGCGCCGATGGTGGGCTTGGCGTGAATGCCGCTCATGAACGCAGACGGGATCCGGCCATGTCCACCACGTGGCTCGCCCTCGAGGGCTAGTGCGGGTGGATTGTCGATGCCGGTGAGCACCAGCGCCCGATCGCGCATCGGTGCCAACGGCTCAAGAATCGGTGTCAGCTCGTAGCCAGCCCCCTCCTGCTCGGGGGTGAAATAGCCAACCGCGGCGCCATTACCGACATACACGGTCGCGAAACGCCTGACCGGATCGGCGGCGGTCCGCGCCAGAGCGGTCATCGCCGGCACCATGCTGTTGAGGAGCGGCAACCCGATGGTGGCGCCCAGGCCACGGAGCACCGTGCGTCGTGGCAACGCCTTGCTAGTGATGTACATGAGGGACTCCTGTAGCTACCCGACCCTTGATGTTCACTCGCTCCGGTCAGTTGACCGGGATGGCACCGTCGCGTCGCTCCCGCATCTTGAACGGTACGCTGTTCGCGATGCCGAGAATCACCGACTCCCACGTGTGACCCTGATCGGCGGTCTCGCGCAGGATCTTCCGGACGGCCGGCATGTCGTAGTACTCGACGCCACGACCGAGCGCGAAGGTCATCAGCTTCTCGATGAACGTCCGCACGAACTCGTCCTGTCGGGTGACGAGCATCTCGCGCAGTCCACGAGGGCCGTCAATCTCCGTGCCATCGACCAGTGCGCCGCGCGCATCCACCGGCAGACCATCATCGCGCGTGCGCCAACGTCCGATGGCGTCGAACGGCTCCAACGCGAAGCCCAGCGGATCCATCGTGGCGTGGCAGCTCGCGCAGACCGGGTTCTCGCGATGCTGCTCGAGCCGCTCGCGAATCGAACGTGGCGCGTCGCCCCGCTCGTTCTCTGGCAGCTCGGGTATGTCAGGCGGCGGCGCGGGCGGCGGCATGCCCAGCAGATTCTCGAGCAACCACTTCCCCCTGAGCACCGGCGACGTGCGATTCGGCATCGACGTTACCGTCAGGATGCTCGCGTGCCCGAGCAGGCCAGCTCGTCGCGGGTTCGAGAGCTCCACCTGTCGGAACTGCGTGCCGTAGATGTCGTCGAGCCCGTAGTGGCGAGCCAGGCGCTCATTGACGAACGTGTAGTCGGCGATCAGCAGCTCGGCCACCGGACGATTCTCGCGTCTCTGGTGATCGAGGAAGAGCTCAGTCTCACGCGCCATCGCCGCCCGGAGGTCGTCGTCCCACTCCGGGAACTGGAACTGGTCCGGTGAGACCATCCGCAGATTGCGCAGAAATAGCCACTGTGCGGCGAAATCGGAGACGAGTGCCGTGGCCCGTTCGTCTGCCAGCATCCGTCGTACCTGAGTTGCCAACTCCGCAGGCGACGACAGCCGTCCCTCTTCAGCCACTGAGAGCAGCTCGTCGTCCGGCAGGCTGCTCCACAGGAAGAACGACAGCCGGGATGCCAGCTCTAGATCGGACAACCGATACGGCAGGGTGACGCCCGGCGGATCCAGCTCGGCCCGATACAAGAAGTCGGGGTCGACCAGAAGACGGCTGAGGGCAACACGGACGCCATCGTCGAAGCTCCCGCCCTCGGCGCGCCCGTCGCGGTAGAAGCTGAGCAGCACCTCGAGGTCGTCCTCAGTCGCTGGGCGTCGGTAGGCGCGGCGGGCCAGCCGCTCGAAGATGCTGCGGGCGCACACCTCGGCTTGAACGTCGCCTCCGGGCCGACAGCTGAAGATGCGGCGACGACTCGGTGTATCGCCGAGACCGGTCGGCTCAAACGGCCCCGTGATCTCGATCCCGTCCAGATGGAGATACGTCTTGGCTCCAAAAGTGGTCGAGAAGACCGCACTGTTGGCCCACGGGAAGTAGGCGGGGAAGCGGCCCTCGGGGGCGAGCATTCTCTTGAGGAAAACGACACCGAGAGTATGCGCGCCCGCCTCGACCTGGATCCGCACCTGAGTGCCTATCGCCTCGCCACCAAAGGGTGGGCGAGCGTTGGAGGCAACCTCGCCGACTTTGACGCCGTCGAGGCGAATCTCGATGGTCTCGGACTGCGTCCTCGGACCGGCCAGATCGAGTTTCAGCACATACTCCCCGTTCAGCGGGAAGTAATGGCGCACGGCACCCCCACCACGCGAACCGAACGGCAGCCCCTCGATCCGGTTTTCTTGCAGGAGCGACTTCGAGAACCGATAGCTGGCCACATCGGCGCCGGCCGACATATCGCCGACGGCCAGACGGCTGATCCGGCTTGCCGCCGTGAGATACGCATCGAGCAGCACGGGCGACATCGACAGCACGTCGCCGTTGTTGTCGAAGCCATAGGCTGCGTCGTCTCCCGGCAACCAGCCACCCACGTCCACCTCGAGATCTAGCAGATCGCGGACGGCGTGCTGATACTCGGTGCGACTGAGTCGATGGAAAGAGGCCGTTCGACCTGGGCGCGGGGTGGCATCCGCCTCGCGATCGATCGCGAGCTCCAGCGCACGGATCACCTGGGCGTAAACAACCTCGTCTGGACGAGGCGATCCGACCGGCGGCATGGAGCGGGCCTGCAGCTTCCGGAGGACCTTCTCCCAAATCTCCGCGTGCGCGGTTGGATCGTCCGCCTGAACCCCCTCGAGCGACAGTCCGCCCGTGAGTCGGCGATCATTGTGGCAGCGTACGCAGTAGTCCTGGACCAACCCCTGGCCGTCGGAGGTCGCCAGCTGCGCCCGCGCCGGTGCGACGGCGGCGAGGACACATACCGCCACACCCAACGTCCAGACGCTTCGCACGGCCGTTCGCCATACCAGCTGCATCGCGCTCCCTATCCCTAGATTGACGAGGTAGCTCGCGTATGTTACCTCAGCTCCTGCCGATCAGCGTGCCCCCCACGGCAAGTCTGCGCTATAGTGCCGGAAGCTCCAACCAATAACGAGGGACCCATGCCTCGCCTGCTTTCCGCGCTTCTCTCGCTCGCCGTCGTCACGGTCGCCACGCCGGTGACGGCCCAGACCCCCGCCCTCGTCCAGTTTGCCGCCGACCAGCAATGGGCCGAGGTGCAGACGTTGCTCGACGAGGGGGGCAACCCCGACGTCGCTCGCGCCGACGGCACTACAGGGTTGCTCTGGGCTGCACACTGGAACGCTCTCGACGCGGCAGCTGGCCTGCTGGCGGCCGGAGCCGACCCAAACCTGGCCGACGACCACGGGGTGACCCCGCTGGAGCGGGCCGCCGAGAACGCGAGCGTGGCCATGGCCACGACGCTCCTCAACGCCGGGGCCAACGCAGCCGCGGTGCAAACCAGCGGACTGACGCCGCTGATGACCGCCTCCCACACCGGCAACGTCGAGCTAGTCCAGCTGCTGCTCGACCACCGGGCGCAGGTGAACGCGGTAACGCGCGACACCAACAGCACCGCGCTGATGTGGGCGCTGGCGGCACCCCACCATAAGATCGTGCGTCTGCTGCTAGCGCGCGGCGCCGATCCCACGATCGAGGCGAACCCCGGCTTCACACCGTTGATGTTCGCCGCGCGCACCGGTGACATCGAGATGGGTCGAGCGCTCCTCGAGGCAGGCGTCGACGTCAACACCCCCAGCGGGGACGGCACTCACGCCCTGGCATTCGCCATCGCAGCAGGCCGAGCGCCATTCGCGCACTTCCTGCTCGAAGAGGGCGCCGACGCGAACAGCTGGATGGGCGGCTTCAGCGCCCTCCACGCAGCCGCCGGCTCGGTGTCGACCTGGGTCTCAGAGTGGACCCGGCGCCACGGCCCGATCGGAGGCGGTCGGCTTCGCGCCGACGCCCGGCTTGGCCTCGTCCAGGATCTGCTCTCCCGGGGCGCCGAGCCGAACGCGCGGATCACGAGTTCGGCGATGCTGATGTTCTACATCGGCTATCCCAAGAAGGGCGCCTTTGAACCGTTTGCTCCGGGTACCGGTGATCTGCGCGGCGCCACGCCGCTCTGGGTCGCCGCCTTCGAGATGAATGGCGCCCCCAGCCTGATCTACAGCGTGATCCCAAGCTTCCAGTCGAGCAGCGTCGAGGTGCTGCAGGCCCTGATTGACGGCGGCGCCAATCTCACCCTGGCCACTGACGACGGCACCACCCCGTTGATGGCGGCAGCCGGACTGGGCAAGGCGACCTACACGCCGCGCGAACCACGCGGGGTGCGGGCGCGTAGTGCTGAGGCGGCCGTGGCGTTCCTGCTAGAGGCGGGGGCGGACGTCAACGCCACCAACGAGGCCGACTTTACGGCGTTACACGGCGCGACCTTCCGTGGTCTGAATGAGGTCGTAGAGTATCTCGTCGCTCAGGGTGCCGACATCGATGCCCGCGACTTCCGCGGCCGCACCGCCTACCGAATGGCGGAGGGAGCCAAGCAGTCGTTCCAGTTCCAGAGCTGGCCGGAAACCGCTGAGTTGCTGGCGCGGCTCGGCGCCGACACCAGTCTCGGAATCGCGGGCACCGTGCAGGAACGACTGCGCGACGTCCCGCTCGGCGCCACCGACCAGCCCTAACACTAGTACCGCTCCTCGTCGTTGTTGGGCGCCATCGGCCACGGTTCCGACGGCACGCCGTCGACCGTAGCGCCCGCGTGCATGATGGTCGGCGCCATCTGCAGAAACGGCGTGGGGAAGCTGTGAGTCGGCGTCGAAGCATCGTCGAGCGCCACAACCTGGGTCTCGTCGAGCGTCACCTCCAAACCCGCCAGGTTGCCTTCCAGCTGAGACAGCGTCCGCGCCCCGATGATGGTGGCATCGACGCCCGGGCGCGACTGTACCCACGCCAGCGCCACCGCTGCCGGATTGGTGCCGAGCTCGCCCGCAATCCGGATCAGCTCGTCGATGATCCCAAACGTGCGCTCGGTCAGGAACATCCTCACCCGCTCGCCGCGACCGGGGTCGACCGTATCTTTGTTCTCACGTGTGTACTTGCCCGACAACACGCCACCGCGGAGCGGCGACCACGGCGTGACGCCCAGGCCGAGCTCCTGGGCCATCGGAATCAGCTCGCCCTCGACGGTGCGTTCGATCAACGAGTACTCGATCTGCAGCGCCACCAACGGTGCCCAACCGCGGAAGCTTGCGGTGACCTGCGCCTGCGCTACCTTCCAGGCAGGCGTGTCAGAGAAACCGACATAGCGCACTTTGCCCGCCGCCACGAGATCGTCGAGTGCACGCATCGTCTCTTCGATCGGCGTGAAGCGATCCCACAGGTGCATCCAGTACAGATCAATGTAGTCAGTCTGAAGACGTCGAAGGGACTGCTCGCAGGCGGCCACCACCGACTTCCGGTTCGCGCCGCCACCGTTCGGATCCGACGGATAGAGGTTGGCAAAGAACTTGGTCGCGATCACCAGCTGGTCGCGTCGCACGTCGCGGCTTCGGATGTAGTCGCCGATGATCCGCTCCGAATGTCCCTTGGTGTAGGCGTTGGCAGTGTCAATGAAGTTGCCTCCGGCATCAACGAACCGGGTCAGGATGGCCTCGGAATCGTCGACGCTGGAGCCCCAGCCCCAGTCTTCGCCGAAGGTCATGGCACCGAGACAAAACTGGCTTACCCGAAGACCTGAACGGCCTAGCGTAACGTAGTGATCGAGCGACATAGATGTATTCCTCCGGTGTGAGTGGTGAGCGTCGCGCCTAATCCAGGTCGGCCAGGCTCTTGTCGAGTAGCTGCGGCACGTAGATGCGAAACTGCCGCCGAACCCCTGCGCGTTCACGCGGCGTCGGCGTCCTCCGACAACCCGAACCGTCGCAGCGCCTCGGCAGCAGCGAGACGCCCCGTCGGCGCGTGTTCATGAGCAATGAGCACCAGGAACGCCCATTGTATGACCGACCACGCGACGCGACTCGGTTCTTGTTCTTCGAGCCGCAACCCTCAGCTCGCACCACACGACCTGTATGATTGGAACTCACTCGGCTGAAGGATCAGGAGAAAGCCCGATGCGCGCGCTGCATGCCCTCACCGCTGCCCTCGGCACAATTGCTCTCGCCTCGTGCGGCACTGCGCCAGACGGCATCGCACTGAGGATCGTCGACGTGTTCGACGACGCCACCGTCAGCGGCACGGTAGACGTCCTGCCCGGCGAACCGACCGGATGGCGGTTCGACGGCAACGGCACAATCGGGCTACCAGAGCCTCCCGAGCCGTCCGAGGACGACGACGAGGAAGAGAACGCCGAAGAGCCGGAAGACCTGACCGACACGTTCGGCTGGCGGGCACTGAACGACGTCGAGGACCTGGAGGTCGTCGACGGTCAACTGGTGGGCACAACCGGCGAGCTTCCGGTCCTCCACGCCGTGCGTCCAGAGAACGTACTCGACGAGAACGACATTCTGCATGCGGTCGAAATCAGCATGCGGGTGTCGGCCGGCTCGCAGCTCGGCGTGCGGTTCAGCGGGGCCAGCAAACTCGACGAGGAGCGGACCCTCCGAAGCGTCCGTGAGTCGGCCGAGGATCCGCTGCACGCCGATCTGGAACCGGGCGACGAATTTCACACCTACCGACTCGAGAACCCCGGGCAGTCGTTCTCGGCCGGGGGCACCCGTAACATCCTGATCCGGCCGACTGACGTCGCCGATGCGGAGTTCGCCATCGAATCGGTCCGGCTGATCGCACAGAAGGAGCACCTGCGGTCAATCCCCTCGGGGCCAGGCTGGCAGGGGCTCGACAACGTCTTCCGGGAGACGATCGTGAGCCGCGCGCCGGAGTCGGTGTCGCTCGACCTCACGCTGCCCGACACCCCCTGGCTCGATCTGGCGGTCGGGACCGTCGAGGACCATCCGGTCACCTTCGACGTCAGGGTCGACGACGCTTCGATCTGGCAGCGCACCGTGACCCTGCCGAGACGATGGGAGCCGCAGCGGATCGATCTGTCGGCATTCAATGGACAGGACATAACGCTCACGCTGTCTCTCGACGGCGCCGAAGACGGGCTTGTCGGCTACTGGGGAACACCGGTGGTACGCAACAGCGGCGCCGAGTTCGTCCCGAATGCGGACAACATCACCGAGGCGCGCGCGGCTCTCGCTGACGGCGGCGCCCGTGCGCCCCAGGGGGTGATCATCTTCCTCGGCGACACCCTGCGCCACGACCACCTCGACGCCTGGGGGCATAGCCGCGAGACGGCTCCGACGTTGACAGCGCTCGCCGAGAACGGGGTCCGCTTTGCCGACCCAATCTCACCGGGCACCTGGACGAAGGTGGCCGTGCCGTCGCTGATGAGCGGCGTCTACCCGACGTCCACGGGCATCCTCGGTCCACCCGATCGGCTGTCATCGAGCGCCACGACGCTGGCCGAGGCGTTTCGCAGAGCTGGCTACGCCACCTTTGGCACCTCGTCGGTGCCATTCACTGGACGGCTGAGCAACCTGCACCAGGGCATGGAGGTGCTGCACGAACGGGCGTCGATCGACAACGACAGCTTAGGCCACAGCAGCTCGAAGACCGCGCGCACCTACGTCGACCGGTTCCTCACCTGGCTGGACGACCGCCACGACGTCCCGTTCTTCGCCTTCCTTCATGCGTTCGACCCCCACGATCGCTACGAGCCCTATCCGCCGTACGACCTGCTGTATGCCGCCGCTGACGGGAAAGAGCGACACGAGACGGATCTCGAAGCAGTGAACGACTCGCTCGGGGAGGAGCGCCGCCGCGCCGATGGCAACCGTTTCGATCCGGAACGGTTCCCCAACCGGGAGGAACTGGAAGCGGCCGGTGTCGACGCCGACGCCTACGCCGCACACCAGCTCGACTGGTACGACGGGTCGATCCGCGGCATGGACGCGGAGGTGGCCCGGCTCATGGAGGGACTCGAACAACGGGGGCTCGCGGCGGACACGCTGCTAACCTTCGTCAGCGACCACGGAGAGGAGTTTCTCGACCATGGCTGGGGCTGGCATGGCAACACCGTGTATGGCGAAGCGGTGAACGTGCCGCTGCTGATGCACTGGCCCGGCGTACTGCCGTCGGGGCTCATCGTCGAGGACACGGTCGAAACGCTCAGTATGATGCCAACACTACTTGAGCTAGCCGGGGTTCCTGTGCCAGAGCTCGTCCAGGGACAGAGTCTGCTTCCACTCATAGCCAGCCCTGAGGATCCAGCAGCCACTGGCTGGGTCGAGCGGGCCGCCTTCACCGAGCGGAAACGGATACCAAGCAACCGTGAGCGTGCGCTCGACGATGTGGATCAGTACGCGGTGGTGCTGGACGGATGGAAACTGGTCCAGAACGTCGACCCTCCCGAGGAGATGACCGAATGGGAGCTCTACAACCACGCCGAGGACCCGATCAACCACCACGACGTGGCGGCCGACCACCCAGAGATCGTCGAACGGCTCAAGGACGCGCTAGCCGAGCGGCTCCGCTACGCCGAAGCTAGAAAACTGCCTACCGACGAGGACGCCGCGGCCGACATGAGCCCCGAGGAGATCCAGCGGCTCCGCAGTCTCGGGTATATGCGATAGGGACGCTCACCCCGACTTTGGGCTTTGGTTGACCTGTTAGAATCGCTGCGCCTTGGATTTCCTTGAAACCGCTACAGATCCGTGGGGACGCACGGTCCTCACGCACGTGGCCTGGAACGCGCTCTGGGTCTCGGTGTTCGTGTTCATCACCTTCCTGGTCGCACACGCGTCCTACATCATCCTGTCGGCGCACCGGGTGCGGGCCGAGCAGGACACCGACGAGCTCGAGACCAGGTATCCCGAACTGCCGAAGCGGGTAAAGCGCCACACGTTCATGGCGCGGCTGTTCCACTGGGTGATGGCAGGCTCCATCTTCACGCTACTGGGCACCGCGTTCTTCCCGATCATGGGGTGGCAATTCGATTGGGTCACTATCCACTACACGGCAGGGCTTGTGCTCACCGGCGCCATCGTCTATCACATCTTTCACACGGTCTTCTTCCTCGACTTCTGGTCGATTTGGGTCGGTCCCAAGGATATTCCCGAGTTCAAGGCCGAGGTAATGCGGGAAGCAGGGCACGACGTACCCGGACCGCACCCGGCCAAGTACCCGATCGGGAACCGGCTCTACCACCTAGTACTCACCTTCGTGGGCTGCACGGTGAGCCTGACCGGCATGGTGATGCTGTGGCGGATGGGCACCCCGTTCATCACCCCAAATCCCTACATCCTGGGCGAAGGCACCTGGGGATGGGTGTATGTCTTTCACGGCATGACCGGACTCTCGCTTGCCGGTCTGAGCGTGGCGCACATCATTTTCGGGGCGCGCCCCAAGAACTGGTGGCTAACCAAGTCGATGATCATCGGCTCGGTCTCGCGCCGCGAGTATCTCGCGCACCACGAGCCGTCACGCTGGCCAATCACGGTTAAGGGCAAGCGGGTCAGCGGCATGCAGGCACGGAAACCTGAAGAGGCGTAGGCCAATTCACACCTCGCACGCTTTCTCGCCGAGAACGGGCTGTCGTTTCAACCGTGGCGCAGTCAGGTCCGACTACATCGATCGCTAGTGCTGCTGCCCGACGGCACATCGGTGGCGCTCCACGTTGGCTATGACAGTTCCAATGCGTTCGTCGCGATGTTCCGCTCGGTGTTCGGCGCTATGCCCGGCCGCTACTTCTCAGGCTCGTCATGACGCTCGGAGCGACCGGTGGCAAACCACAAACCGCGTACGAGGCTACGCCACAAATAGAGGAAACTGGCCGACAGCAGGATGATGGTGGAAGTGGTGAGCGCATCCACCGCCACCAGCCAGCGACTGAAGCTGGGCCATACGGGCACGGTCGACAGGGCCGCCAAAGCGATGGCGACCCATTCGAACAGCTCGAGCTCGAACGCGATCGGTTTCCCGGCGGCTCCCAGCCCCAGCATCGCCCGCAGCACGATTCCGGCACCATCGAGCGACGGAGCCCGGAACAGCACCCAAAGCACGGCCAATGTCAGCAGCAGGTAAACCCGGCGCACCGACACGGGCAGCCGCGTGAGCCAAGCACTCAACCAATGCCGCTCGACCACGACCAGAAGCCCGTGCAGCCCCGCCCAGAGCGCCACGGTCCACCCCGGTCCGTGCCACAAGGCCAGCGCCAGAAACAGCAGGAGTACCGATCGGACGTCCAGCCAACGTGACCGCTCGGACTCAGGATCGAGCGACACGCGGAGGTAGGCCGCGCACCAGTCGCCCAGTGTCACCTGCCAGCGGCGCCAGAACTCGGTGAGCGAATCGGCCCCGTAGGGCCACCGGAAGTGCTCGCCCACCCGGAACCCGTACATGCGGCCGAAGCCGATGGCCATGTCGGCGTACCCGGAAAGATCCAGATAGATCTGCAGGGTGAAGAAGACGGCCCCGAGCCACGCCGTTCCGACACCGAGCTCGCTGGCACCCAAGCCGAACATCAGGTCGACAGGCTCACCGAGAATCCGCGCAAAGAGTGCCACCTTGCAGTAGCCGACAAGCCATCTCCTCACGCCGTACGAGAAACCGGCCAGGGTGACACGTCGATCGGCCAGCTGACGCCCCAACTCACCGTACCGGACGAGCGGCCCTGCGCAGAGCAACGGAAAACACAGCATGTAGACGCCGGCCCGGATCGGACTGCGCTGCGCCGGAAACTCGCCGCGGAACACGTCCACGACGTAGGAGGTGGCCTGGCATACGACCACCAGCATGCCGAGTGGCGCCAGGAGTTGGGGCATCGCAAACCCCGTGGCACCCACAGGCTCTGGTAACGCCAGCGCGTACTTGCTGACCAGTAGCATGACGAGGTTGGCGGTCAGCGCGAGTGTCAACATCGCCTCTGGCAACGGAGTCGAGGCGCCGGTTGCCTCGGCACGCTGGCGGAGACGGTCGATGCTCAACCCAGCCACGTAGTTCCCCACCACCAGCCCCACCAGCCATGGCGCGTAGACGCCGGCTCCGACCAACAAGAACCAGAGGCCACTGGTCAGCAACACCAGATTGGCGAAGGTAAATCGCCGCCCCGATACGCGCCACGACCGCGGCGTCACCGCCAGCGCCAGAAAGAACGCGGCAAGCGACAGTGGGAGGAAACGCAGGAGAAAAGTGGGGTCTGTGAACAGCAAGGAGGAGGGTCCGTCAGTAGACAGAAGCCAGGAGACAGGAGACATGAGAAGACCGGGGAAGTCAACCGATGTCGCCCGTGCTAGGCTTCGATTGCAAGCCAAGGAGAGACCATGTCCAGATCCATCCGAGCGGGCGGCGTTGCCGTCATGGGTGTTGTGGTCGCCATGCTGACGCTGACCTCGCCCTCAACGAATGAGGCGGAAGCACAAAGCGGACGTGACGCCCTGCTGGCGCGTGCCGCGGCGGTCGAGCTCGACACCGAGTACGAGGCGCCGCCGGGCGACCCGATCTGGCATCACACGGCGGGATTCGCAAAGACGCTTTGCTCGGCGGTGTTCGTCACTGGACTCGACCCGGAGTTCGCGGCCGAGAACGTCGGGTTCTTCAGCGCGCCCTACGAACAGCGGCGTCACGTGACCGCCATCGAGGTTGACCACGACCTGCGACAGATCAGCCTGTCGCTGCCGGACGGCGTGGTGCGAACCGCAAAGTTCAACGGCGACCACGGCTGTGTGGCGTTACCGATCGGCGAGGACGACGTCTTTTTTGAGCCGGTCGAGATCACCAGCACCCTCCCCGATCCATCCACGCAGCCGTGGCCTCTGGGCGACATGCTCCCTGAAACGCCCCTCCCGGCCGAGATCGACCAGGACCGCCTGGCCCAAGCGCTCGACGCGGGATTCGACCCGGCCGGGATGACGGCGGCACTGGTCGTCACCCACAAAGGGCGCATCATCGGGGAACGCTACGGCGACGGCATCACCATGCACACGCCACTCGAGAGCTGGTCGATGGGCAAGAGTCTGACCGCAACGCTGATGGGCGTGCTGATCCAGCAGGGGACCTACGAGCTCTACCAGCCGGCGCCGATCCCCGAGTGGCAGGAGCCGGGTGACCCGCGGCAGGAGATCCGGATCGCCGACATCCTCCGAATGTCGAGCGGCCTTAGGTTCCAGGGCGTGGCCGACCCCGACTTGGACCCCACGCTCGGCTACCCGGACCACCTGTACGTCTACACAGGCACCGTCAACTCGTTCGAGTGGGCCGCGACGCGACCGCAGCAGTGGCCGCCCAACATCATCGGCCGCTATCGCAACTCGGATCCGGTGCTCATCAACTATCTCGTCCGTCTCGGTGTGGAAGGACGCAGCGACGAGTATCTGTCTTTTCCGCAGCGCGAGCTGTTCGACAGGATCGGCGCCCGCGGGTTCGTGCTCGAGACCGATCCGCATGGCAATTATCTGCTGCAGGGCTACGAGCTGGCGCCGGCCCGTGACTGGGCTCGGCTCGGCAACCTGTATCTACAGGACGGGATGTGGAACGGCGAACGGATTCTGCCGGAGGGCTACGCCGAGTTTGTGAGCACGCTGGCGCCGGCGTGGGAAGCTGACGGCCGGCCGATCTACGGCGGATTCTTCTGGATCAATGGCACGGGCACGTTCCCGGTGCCACGCGACGCGTACTACATGTCTGGCGCCGGCGGCCAGACCACGCTCATCATCCCTTCACACGACCTGGTAGTCGTTCGCCAAGGCCACTACGCGGGGCAGCGGGCCGGCGGCCGCGCCCTGCGCGCCGCCCTGGCGCATCTCATGGAGGCGGTGCCGGCTAGTCGATGACCACGTCTCTGCCCAGCCGTCGCCGCTTCCTTCGCCAGAGTGCAGGCCTGGCCGCTCTGGCGGCCGCCGGCGGTTCTGGCCGTGAGCTCTTCGCCGCCCAGTCGCCGTCGATCCGGGTCGACGCGGTCGATGCCTACCCGATCTACATCAACCGGCGTTCCGAAGGCCTCCTCGACCCGCCCACCTTCGACGGCGACGACGACCCACGTCGCTGGCGTTGGGGAGGCCCCTTTGAGCAACTGCCCTCGGCCATCATCGCAGTCATCAAGACCGACCAGGGCATCACGGGCTTCGGGATGGGGGCCGGCGGATCGGCGGCGGTGGAGATCATCGACGGGCACCTGAAGTACCTGGTCCTCGGGGCCAACCCGCTGAACGTCGAGCAACTCTGGGACCAGATGTATACCTCGGCCGTCCTCTATGGACGCCGCGGGGTGTTCGCCATGGCGCTCAGCGCGGTCGACAACGCGCTGTGGGACATTGCCGGCAAGCATACCGGCCAGCCGGTCTACGAGCTCCTCGGGGGTACCACGCGCGACCGGATCCCGATCTACCAGACCGGCGGCGACATCGCACAGGGCAAAGCCGCAGGGATCCGTAACTTCAAACGCTCCCTGCCGGTGGGGCCGCACACCTCCGCCGCGGATCTAGATCGAGCCATCGACGTTGTACTGGCGGCGCGAGACGAGCTCGGACCCGACGGCAACCTCATGACCGACTGTGTCTCCAGGAACGGCACCGTTGAGTGGGCGTTGCCAGTGGCCGAGCGGCTAAGGCCGGCCAACCTCTACTTCATGGAGGAGCTGCTCTCGCCGGACGACGTCTTCGGCTACGCCGAGCTGGTTCGACGAATAGGAGGCGGCGGTCCCGGCTGGACCAAGATTGCGTGCGGCGAGCACGAGTACACAGAGCACGGGTTTGAGGTGCTGACTCGGCTGCGCTCAGCCGAGGTGCTGCAGCCAGACATCACCTGGTGCGGAGGCACGACGGCGGGTCGGCGCATTTCACGCCTGGTGGAGGCGGCCGGTCTCGAGCTCATCCCGCATCGCGGCGCTAGCTGCTGGGGTTTCCCGATTGCGCTCACCTCACCCAGCTGCACCATGGCCGAGAGCTTCCCGCCCGGCCCGCTCCTTGACGCCATGTCGTGCCCGGTGGAGAACGGCGAGGTGATCGCCCCCGCAGGACCCGGATTCGGCACCCAGTTGACCGAGCAGATGGTGCTCGACCATCATCTCACCACTTACCAGCCTGGCTAAACGAGAGCTTCACCGGACAGGCATATATTGTGGCGTTCGAACTATCGCAAGGAAGGGGACCCGTCATGAGACGCACTGCCGTACTTGGTCTGCTGATCGCCGTGGGCGTGGTGGCAACCATGAGCAGGCCGGTCGCACAGACCAACGTGGCCGAGATCGCGAACGTCAAGGACAACCTCTATGTGATCACCGGCGGCGGCGGAAACACCGCAGCTTACGTGACCGACGATGGGGTCGTGCTGGTCGATACGAAGAACCCCGGCTGGGGCGACGCCATCCTCGCCCAGGTGCGGACGGTTACCGACAAGCCAGTGTCGATCATCATCAACACCCATACCCACGGCGACCACGTCGGAAGCAACATCGACTTTGACGCCGGCGTCAACGTGGTGGCGCACGCCAATACAAAAGCCAACATGGAGAGGATGGACGCCTTCCAGTCGGCCAGCGGACGCGGGTATCTTCCGGGCGAGACGTACACCGACCGGATGACGCTGCTCGATGGTGACGAGGCGATCGACCTCTACCACTTCGGGCATGGCCATACGAACGGCGACACGATCGTCGTCTTCCGTTCTCTGGGCGTAGCCCACACCGGCGACCTGTTCGCATGGAAGGGTGTGCCCTACATCGACGTGAACAACGGTGGCAGCGGTGTGAGCTATCCCGAAACGCTGCTGGCGGCCGCCGACGGCATCAGTGGGATCGACATGGTCATCCCCGGCCACAGCCCGGTCATGACCTGGGCCGACTTCCGAGAGTTCGGCGAGTTCAACCGCGACTTCCTCGCCGCCGTGCAGCGCGAGAAGGCAGCCGGTCGCACCGCCGCTGATGCGGCCGAGAACCTCAACCTTCCGGCTCGGTACGCCAACTACGCAATGAGTCGTGGCTCGCTGACCAGCGCCGAGATGAACACGACCAAGATCTACAACGAGCTGGACTAGCCGCTGCGCTCCCGGAACGCGCACGTTCTGCACGGGCGGGCCTTCACCGGCTACGGGCCAACTCCAGTGCCCGGGCGCCGGACAGCATATTCGGGAGGCCGTAGTTGCCTTCGTGGCAGGCGTACTCGTACATCACATCGCCCTTTTTCATCGGAAGCAAAACGGTGAAAGGTGCGGTGAACGTCGCGGGGTCGGTCACCGTGTATTCGTAGAGCAACGTATCGTCGCCAGCGCGACTGAACCGCTCAGTCAGCCGCAGGGTGGTGCCGCTTCCGACCGAGTGGGCGACCGACGGGTTGAAGCTCGCGGTCTTATCGCTGAAGTTCTGTGACTCCACGACCAGCACGTCACCATCCCAGTAGCCCCGCGAGTCTCCCAGCCACTGGGTGATCTCCTCGGGCAGATGGTCACGCCCGTCGAGCGGAACGATACGCGCGTCATGCACCATCTCGTTCAGGATCACGACGTGGTCCGGGGTCTGGAAGATCTGGATGTTCTGGTTGTAGCCGGCGGGCACAATCGGCGGACCGGAGTTGAACCCGAGCAGGCAGCGCTCAGCCAGCCCGCGATCCTCCCAGTGGTCGGCGCCGATCCCGGCCGCTCGGACCCGGATCGGGTGCTCGCCGGGAAGGTCCTCACCGAGTGACAGTGTCACCATCTCGACCCTTGGCGCCAGCGCGGGTAACCGCCCGTCGGGTGGGTCGACAATGAGCGACGTCCGAGCACCGTCGACAACCGAGGCCCCCTGATCCACCCAGTAGCTGTTATAGGCACCGACGTTGCCACCCACCGGGAGCGGCTCGTCCCGTACCTCGCTCGGTGCATACGCCGCCCGCTCACGCTCGACCGACTGAGCGTCGAACTCGGCCACTTCCTCTGGCGTCAGCACCGCCTGATCGCCCCGGCTCTCGGGCCGCTCGAGAGGCGTCAACGTGCGAAAGTCCCAGACTCCCTGCAGGTCGGGCTTGCCGTCTCCGGTACGAGAAGGTTCGTACTCCTGTGCCACCACCGTGGCAGCCATCGTGGAAGCGAGCGTCCAGACGAGAATGACAAGTGGGGTGTGTCGAGTCATGGAAACCTCCGCAACGATGATGTCGCTTGCTGCTCTGCCCCAGGCATCTAGTTCCCGAAACGCATGACCACGTGCCCGGTAAGGTAGCCAGTCCGACTTCTACCGGCTACCGGCAGCCGCACGTCGTTCTTCCGCCCTGGCTCCGCTCAGGATGAGCGGCATGCTGTAGTTCCCTTCGTGACAAGCGTTCTCGAAGAGCGGCCCGTTACCAGGCGCGATCGGGAACTCCACCGACCACTGCGCGGCGAACGACGTAGGGTCGGTGATCGTGAAGCCAAAATCTATGCCCTCCGCCGTCCGGGTAAAGCGCTCTTCCACGTGCATGTCAGCGCTCGTCCCGTTGACCGTCCAGGCACCGTTGAGATGGGTGGTCTCCACCACCAGGGTGTCCCCCTCCCAATGACCGCGCGATCGGCCAGACCACAGACGAATCACATCGGCGATCGCCGTTGGACCGTCAATCGGGATGATCCGGATGTCCGATTTCTGCTCGTGCAGGATGATCAGGTGGTCCTCGTTCTGGAAGAACTGAACCAGTCGCGGAGGCGGCACAGCGAGCAGCGGAACCGTCCGCCCCATGATGCAACGTTCGTAGCGTTCGCGGTCCTCGGGACCGTCCGCAGGCCGCAACCTCGACGCGAGACCCAGTGTCCGCGCCCGTTCGAGCGCAGCCTCCGAGCGCTCGGGCAGGCGTCCGTCCGGTGGGTCGATGATGAGCGACGTGCGACCGTCGGTGAGGTCGCCTGGTTGCCACCAATCAGCGTTGAGCTGTAGATCCCGTTCGTGACCGATATCGGCCAGCCGCCGGGGTAGATACGCGGCGACTTCCTCCGGCGTCAGAACCGCCCTGTCGCCGAACTCGGTTGGCCGCTGTAGCGGCGTCGTGGTGCGGTACTCCCAGTAGCCACTCAGGTCCGGAGTTCCCCACGAGGAACGGGGCACCTCGGACGTCTGGGCGTGCAGGGGCACCCCGGTAGCAAGCAGGACCGCGGTTAGGGCGGCTGCCGCATGTCCACGCATCGGCCCGATTATACGCGCCAACCCTTAGGTGCCGGACAACACCCCTATGCGTATTCGAGCGCGCCTGGTCTTCGCGCCTGCCGGCGGCGTGCTCCTCCCACCGACCGTGACCGCACAGACGCCGTCCCTTCCTCTGGCTGCTAGACGCCCACAGGTGTCGGCCGGCTGGAGGCGCGCGTGGCGATTCGGGGTGTGGGGATTGAGCAAGACCGGCAAGTCGTTCGTCTGGTCACGCGCGGCCAAGGGCGCAGCCGGGGTGGCTGTAACAGCGGTCGAAACACCGTCCGGACGGACGAATCGCCGGGAGCACGTTCTAGACGATCCCGCCAGCTCGAAGGGTGGCGATCTCGACGTCAGAGTAGCCGGCCTGCTCGAGCACCTCCTCGGTGTGCTCGCCAAGAAGTGGCGGGTGGGCTTCGATACGCCCCGGCGTGTCGCTCAGCTCGATCGGCATCCCCATCAGCTTGACCGTGCCCGCAGTGGGATGCGGAACGTCGACGACCTTACCTCGCTCCAGAAGCTGCGGGTGCTCGCAAACTTCCCCCACGTTCCGGATCGCTCCACAGGGAACACCGGCCTCGCCCAGCAGCTGCACCCATTCCTTCACCGTCCGGCTGGCCGACAGCTCCACGATGATCGGGACGAGCACGTCGCGGTGCTTCACTCGATCCGGTGCCAACGCGAAGCGGGGATCATCCCGGAGATCGGGCCGCTCGATAGCGTCACAGTAGCGCCGCCACAGCGAGTCGTTCGCGATCCCGAGGTTCATCCAGCCGTCTTTCGCGCGGAGCGTTTGGTACGGCACCACGAAAGGATGGTCGTTGCCCCGACGGGTCGTCACCTCACCGGACGCGAAGTAGATGCCGGCGGTGTAGGTGAGGAACGAGGCCATGGCGTCGAGCATGGCCACCTTCACCTGCTGACCGCGCCCCGTGGTGTGGCGGGCATAGAGTGCAAGCAGGATGCCCTGGGTGGCCATGACGCCGGCCGTCAGGTCGCAGATCGAGGTGCCGATCCGCGTAGGCGGTCCGCCTTCCTCGCCGGTGAGATCCATCAATCCCGACTCGCCCTGTACCACCAGGTCGTACCCGGGGCGGGTGGCGTCGGGTCCGCTGTCGCCAAACCCGGAGATAGAACAGTAGATCAGCCGCGGACAGCGTGCGGACACCGTCGCATAGTCGAACCCCAGCCTGGCCACGGCGCCCGGCCGGAAGTTCTCGATCACCACATCCGCCTGATCGAGCAGACGCCAGAGCACCTCGCGCCCCGCCTCGCTCTTGAGATTCAGGGTGCAGCTCCGCTTGTTACGATTCACCGACAGGTAGTAGGGCGACTCACCGCCATGAAACGGGGGGCCGAAGGCGCGCGATTCGTCTCCCCGCCCCGGCTCCTCGATCTTGATGACCTCGGCCCCCATGTCGGCGAGCTGCATGGTGCAGTACGGACCGGAGACGACACGGCTGAGATCGACGACACGGATACCGTCGAGCGGGCGGGGAGCGGAAGTAACTTGATCAGACATCGCCCAGATCAAGTATCACGGGCCGCCGGTCGGACGAACCGGGCGGCGGTGAGCACGCCACCCGGTTCGCTCTTCGTCAGAGCCGCGCGACGACGTAGACCGACACGCCGTTGCGGATCATAGGACGGTAGTGCACGCCGTTATGGAGGTGATCTCGCACCCCTTTCACCCGCACAAGGCGCGCCCCAGGCGGCAGCGCGGTGAGCACAGCGCCCATCGGTGGGGCCACCACCAACCACCCCGTAGCCTGGGGTCGATGGAAGACGCCGCCGCGCGAGTGATATGTCACACCTCGGACCACCACCTTGGCGTGCCCACGCGGCAGGGTCTTCACGACATGTCCATGCCGGTGATGCCGCACCGTCCGTCGCTGGCCCAGGGTGAGATCGGCCGAGATCAGCAGCATGGCTGCCGTCGCAAATCCCACGAACGCCCGTCGAGACCATCTTTGAACCGTCATCACGCACCCCTTAACGTCAGGCGCTAGCGTCACCTACTTCGGAGACCGTCGCCCCCTGTGGATCGAGACCCTCCGCGGGGTCCGGATCTTCCGGACCGTCTGATCTATTTGGACAGGCAGGACCAGCGAACGGTTACTCGCCGACCAAGACGGAGCCACAACCGGCCGCTGCGCAGCTCCTAGGTTAGATGGTTACCGGTTACCAGGCGAGGGTAAGGGTGGTCAGAGTCCGGTTCTTCTCCGACGCAGTCGTGAACGATGGGCCGTCAACTTGGTCCCTTACGACCGCATCTCGGGGTCGAAGAACCGGTACGCCGATCCTGTCCCGGCGCAGTAGACTCAGGCTGCTCATGCCGCCTCGAGTGCGCGTCCTCTTCGCCTTCGCCCTGGCTGGCTGCAGCGGCGCGGCGGGGCGCGACCCAAAGACGTTCCCACCGGCCAACCAGCCTAATTTCGTGCTGATCCTGGCCGGCGATCAAGACTACGGCGATCTCGGCGTCGTCGGAGCCAACGACTTCTCGACCCCGCGTATCGACCAGGCCAGAGCCCTTGGATGCGAGTAATGAACACCCCAGTTACCCCAGACCTGCAGGTAAGCACGATCGATCGGCCACACCCGAACCTCCTGAAGTACTACCTGCTCGCCTCGCTGCTGGCCGGTCCCTTCTATCCGATCGCGGCGCTAGCGAGCTGGCTCCGCTACCGGACGCTCCGCTACCGTTTCGACGATGAAGGCGTGAACATGCGCTGGGGGATCCTGTTCCGCAAGGACATCAGTCTGACCTACGCTCGTCTGCAGGACATCCATCTAGAGAGCAACGCCTTCGAACGTTGGCTCGGTCTGGGTCGTGTGCAACTCCAAACCGCCAGCGGCTCCGCCAAGGCCGAGATGATGATTGAAGGGCTCCTTGAGTACGAGCAGGTTCGGGACTATCTCTACGACCGTATGCGGGGGGCGCGATCAGGCTCAAACTCGACGCCGCCTCTGGCGGAGACGGCCAGCGCCGATGAGCTGGTAGCGGTGGCAAGGGCACTCAAGGCGACGACGCGCGAGCTAGCGGCACTTCGGCGGGCCCTCGAGGCGCGGGCAACCGGTGGCCCCGGCGATGGAACGGAGCCATCACGGTGAAGGACAGGGTGCTGCGGTGGTTAAGGGTGTCCGAGCAGCCGGCCCCACCCCCCAATGCCGGTCCCAGCCTCAACGTCTTCCGAGCCTCGCGGCGGTACCTGACCGTGCGCCGCATCCAGTGGGCACTGGCGCAGATCGGCGGTCTCATCGGTATCATCGTCTCGCTGTCGTTCTTCAGCGGTGGCGAACTGCCCGTCTTCATGCCTAACACCGGTGAGGCACCACCGGAAGAGGTCCTAGGCATCGTCGAACGGAGCCAGGGAGTCATCGGCCGGATCAGTGACCGCATCCTTGGGGTGGAGCTCGGCGGCACCCAGATCCTCCTTTTCTTCGAAAGCTTGGCCATCACTGGGTATGTGACCCAGCTCGTGTTCTCGGGACTGCTCGTCACCCTCCGCTGGGAGATGCACTGGTACATGGTGAGCGACGAAAGCCTGCGGATCCGCGAAGGGCTCTGGAAACTACGCGAGCAGACGATGACGGTCGCCAACATCCAGAACATGAAGATTCGGCAAGACCCGCTGCACCGCCTCTTCGGCCTTGCGGAGCTCGAGGTGCACACGGCGGGAGGCGGGGGCAAATCTGACGAAGGAGACGGGAGCGGCGGAAACAACTTACACGTCGGTCACTTCCGCGGTCTAGAGGATGCGTGGGCCATCCGCGACCAGCTGCGGGAACAAATCGCACGCCAGCGCGGAGCTGGACTAGGCGACCCGGGCGAGACCGAGGCCGCGATCGCCGAGAGTCCTCCCGCCACGGCCGAGACGGCGACATCGCGACCGCTAGCTGAGGCCGCCCAGGCGCTACTCGCCGAAGCTCGTCAACTCGGCAACAGTGTTCGACGCCGCAGTCTATGAGACTGGCCCGGACACCCCAAGCAATGATGTGGCCATCATCAACTAGCGGCCGGTGGGATTGGCGACACCTTCCGGCTCTTCGCCTCTGAATTCCGCTTCCAGCAGACGGGCGCCCTTCATGATGCCCTCCAGAGCGTAATTCGCCTCGTGGCAGGCGTACTCGAATAGCTTGTTAGGGCTACGCGGCCAGGCGTACTCTCCGGTGAATGGACGGGTCCACACCGTCTGATCTTCGACCGTGAAGCTGTAGACCAGCTGGCCGGCGCTCTCCATGCGAAAGCGCTCGGTAACGGTCATGCTTCCCGTCCCCTGGCTGAACGCGGGGCGGTCGATGAAGTTGGTTGTCTCGACCACCAGCGTGTCGCCTTCCCACCAACCGATCGAATCGCCCAGCCACTTCTTGATGTGCGGTGGATCGTGCTCGGTGTTCATCCTGACAATGCGAGCATCGTGCACCATCTCGGCCAGGATGATGACCGTGTCCTCGCTCTGAACGATCCGCTTGAAGTTGTTGTAGAGCGACGGCAGCATCGGTGGTCCCGAGGTGGACCCGAAACTGAGCAGGCAGCGCTCGGCGTAGGGCCTCTGCTCCATGTTGTCGTAGGGACCTTCGGCGTCGAGCCCATCCTCGAGCCAGTAGGCGGTGCCGTCGTTCTGGCGGCCACTGAAGCTCCGGGTGGGCGCACCCGCCGCCCGTGGCGGGAACCGGCCGTTGGGGGGATCGATCAGGATGGAGGTCCGCCACTGCCCGTCGATCTGATAGGCACCAGACCCTGGGTCAATCCAGAACGCATTGTAACCACCTACGTTACCGGACGCTCCAAGCGACCCGTCGCCGCCATCGGGAGGGGCACCTCGGTTCGGGTCACTGGGCTGGTTGGCAGCAGCCATCGCCTGCCGCATCCCCTCGGCCAGCTCGGCCGCCTCCTCGTCGGTCAGCGCCATCTTCTCGCCGAGGCCCGTGGGCCGCTGCAACGGCGTCAGTGTGGCCGCGTCGTAGGTTCCCGACAGATCGGGCTTCCCACTCGCCATGCGCGGGATATCGCCCTGCGCTGCGGCGATGCCCCCCACGAGTAGCACCACTGCCGCTGTCTCAACCAGGATGATGCGCTTCATGATCAGACGTCCGCTAGCGTGGCGGTATTCAAGAGCCCTGTACTGTCACCAAGTTTGTCGGCACGAACCCCGGCCTTGTCGAGCACGGTCAATAGCAGGTTGGCCATCGGCGTGTCTTCCGGATAGGCCAGGTGCCGCCCGCCCTTAAGCCGTCCGGTTCCACCGCCCGCCACGAGGCACGGCAAGTTTGTGTGCTCGTGCAGGTTGCCATTCCCGATACCACCGCCGTAGACGATCATCGAGTGGTCCAACAGGTTCCCGTCGCCGTCAGGGGTGGCCCGGAGCTTCTCCAGGAAGCGCCCGAACAAGCTGATGTGGTAGGTGTCGATCTTCGCCTTGCGGGCGATGTAATCTGGGTCGTTTCGGTGGTGCGACACGGTGTGATGCTGGTCCGGCACCCCGATCTGCGGAAACGTCCGCGGGCTGGTTTCCCGGGCCATCATCAGCGTACTCACTCGGGTGACATCAGCCTGGTAGGCCAGGGCGAGCAGATCGAACATAAGTGTGGCGTATTCCTCGAAGTCCTCCGGGATGTCAATCGGACGATCGGGTAGGTCGATCTCGGTCTGATCATCGCGGGCTTCGGCTTTGCCGATTCGCTGCTCGAGATCTCGGACCGAGTCGAGATATTCGGCCAGTTTTCCCCGGTCGCCGGCCCCCAGCGTCCGCTCGAGGTTCAGGGCTTCCTCGGTCACCGAGTCGAGAATGCTGCCCGAGTGACGCGCCTGAGCTCTGCGGTCGGCGGCGCTGCCGCCGTCGCCAAACAGCCGCTCGAACACGACGCGCGGGTGCGGCTCCATCTCGAGCGGCGTCGTCTCGTCACGCCAGGTAATGGTGTTCGAGTAGAAGCAGTCGCCAGAATCGCACGATATGGCGGTCGGCCGCTCGAGCACCAGTTCGAGTGATGGAAGTGGTGTGGCCTGACCGAGCTCCCGGGCCGCGATCTGGTCGGCGGTCACGCCAAGTTCGATGCTGGTCGGCCCCAGTCGTCCATTCCGTTCCCAGGCATGGACTCCACTCAGCCACACGGCCGTGGCGCGCGGATGGTCGCCGTTCCCGTCCCCGAACGAGTCGGCCTGACGATGGGCCAGACCGCTCAGGACCACGAGGCGATCCTGCACCGGCCTCAGTGGGCTCAGGATGGGTGACAGCTCGAACCCGGAGCCGGTGGCCGCCGGCACCCACTGCTCCTGGATGACCCCATTGGGCACATAGACGAAACCGAGCCGGGGCGCCGGAGTGGCGGGCGTCTGGGCCAACGCGGTGGCGGCTGGCACCATGGCATCAAGCAACGGCAGCGCCACGCTCGCCCCGAGGCCACGCAGGAACGTCCGGCGCGGGAGCGCCATTTTGGAGATGATCATGACTGGGCCTTTCGCATCTGGAATGGAGTGCTCTTGACGATGCCGTTGACGATGGTCGCAAACTGATACTGGTCGCGCGCGGCATCCCGCACGACGGAACGGATGGTCGGGTAGTCCTGGGCCTCGATGTTGCGCCCGAGGGCGTACATCAGCAACTTGTCCACGACGGTGGTGACGAACCGGTCGGGCGAAGCCAGGATCTGATCACGGAGTCCTGCCGGACCCTCGAAGCTGGTGCCGCTCGGCAACTGACCGCTCGCGTCGATCGGGTTTCCCGTCTCGCTCAGGACCCGCCAGCGGCCAATAGCGTCGAAGTTCTCCAACGCGAACCCGAGCGGGTCCATCTGCGCGTGACAGCTGGCGCACGCCGGGTTGGCGCGGTGCTGCTCCATCGCCTCACGCATCGACCTCGGCCGACCGTCGTCGGTCGTCTCGTCAAGCGCCGGGACATCAGGCGGCGGCGGAGGAGGCGGCGACGACAGTAGGTTCTCAAGCACCCACTTCCCTCGCAGCACCGGCGACGTGCGGTTGGCGTAGGAGGTCAGCGTCAAGATCGCCCCCTTGCCGAGTAGCCCCCGGCGCGACTCCTCCTCGAGTTCGATCCGCCGGAACCGGCTGCCGAAGACGTGGGGAATGCCGTAGTGCTTGGCGAGCCGCTCGTTCACGAACGTGTGTTCCGCAGTCAGTAGCTCGAGCACGCTGTCGTCCCCGCGCAGGACGCTGTCGACGAACAGCTCCATCTCACGCCGGAATGCCTGACGGAGGTTCTCATCAAACGATGGGAAATAGCCGGCATCGGGCTCCTTCAGTTCGATATCTCGCAAGAACAGCCACTGCTCGGCGAAGTTGGTGGTCAGCGCCTCGGCCCGTGGGTCGGCGAGCATTCTCCGCACCTGCTCGTCGAGCACACCGGGCTCGCGCAGACGCCCCGCACTGGCCAGCTCCAATAGTTGGTCATCTGGAATGCTGGCCCAAAGGAAGAACGACAGCCGCGAGGCCAGCTCCAACTCCGACACCTGGTAGATCTCGTCAGTCGCGGCGTCGGCCGGGTCCCGCTCGATACGAAAAAGGAACTCGGGGCTGACCAGCACCCGTTCGATCGCCCGCTGGATACCACGCTCGAACCCGCCCTCCTCAACTCCCTGCTCGTAGAACGGGAGGAGACGCGTGATGTCCTCCTCGCTCACCGGCCGGCGATAGGCCCGACGGGCGGTGGTAGCCAGAATCTCGCGGGCACAGGCTTCACGGACGGCAGAAGCTTCACCGGTACCCGGCCGGCAGCTGAAGATACGCTGCCTGCTGGGGGTGTCGCCCGCCCCATCAGCCCCGAACGGCCCGCTCACGATGACACTGGCAATCGATGGCTGACGGCCTCGCCCGCCCCGACCCGACCGCACCACGCCTCCCGAGGCGGCTGCGCTTCTGGGCAAGAAGGCGACCGTGATGTCGCGTGGACCAGCCTGGAGCGGTACCCGGGTCTCGACGTCCGGCTCGGCCTCGAAGGTGAACACGCCGCTGGCACCCCGTTGCTGAGGGTTCCGCCCCACGGTGAGGAGGGCCACCCGCTCACCATCGACGCTGACATCAAGATCGCTCTCCTGGCGGACGGCGCCGGGGAATTCGACCGTGATCAGATACTCGCCGTCGAGTGGGAGATAGGTCTGAACCCTAGTACCTCCACGAGTCCCGAGTGGCATCCCCTCAAGGTGGCGATCCTGGATGAGATTGCGGTCCAGCTGATAGGTATCGACGATCGGAAGCATCGTCGAGTCGCCGACCGCGAGACGGCTGATCTTCCGTGCAGCGCCAAGATACCGCTCCATCAGCGTGGGCGAGACGAAGAGGAGATCAGCCAGGTTGTCGAAACCGCTGGTGGCGTTGTCGGCCGGCAGCATCACGCCGATGTCGAACTCCTTCGGCAGGTGGTCCAACGCCAGTAGGTCACGCACCGCGTTCTGGTACTCGGTCCGGCTGAGCCGGTGCAACGCCGGTCGGCGCCCCGGGTCGGGCGCGTCGGCCGCGTGCCGGTCGAGTGCCGCCTCAAGCTCGCTGGCGACCGCATCGTAGACCTCGGCCTCGGGACGAGGCCGGCCGATTGGCGGCATGGTCTGTAGCCGCAACCGGCGCACCACCGTCTCCCAAACCTCGGCGTGGTCGCCAATCCGAGCCAGGTCGAGCCCTTCGAGCGACAGCTCAGCGGTGCGGAGGCGGTCGTTGTGACAGGCGACGCAATAGCGATCGAGCGTGGCCGTCACCTGACCGGCCCCGCCCGAAGCTAGCTGCGCCGCAACCGCCACGGGCAGGAAGACACCGACGACGGCCAGCGACGCGACCGCCGCGTTAACCACACCTCGATGCTGCATGGTGAAGTTCCTTTATCCCGCCAAGGCGGCCTCCGTGTCAACGGTCGGCCTCGCTAGACGGCCGCCGACCTCCCAGCGGATGTCCTGTGCGTCAGCCCAGATATTGTATAGTCGTTCCTTGCCATCGGTAGCGGGTTATGGCCCGGGGGTTCGAAATGCCTAACAACACCCGACCGCGCTTCCTCTCGACGCGGATCCTCCTCTCCCTGGCGCTGACGCTGACCGCGGCAGGCGCCAGGGCAGGACAGGACCCCGCGCTCGCGCTCCTCGACGCGATCCAGCTGGGCGATACCGGTACCGTACGACGCCTTCTCGGCGACGGTACATCTCCCGATGCCTCCGGACCGGACGGCACGACCGCGCTCCACTGGGCGGCCGAGTCCGATGCGGTCGAGATCGCCCGCGCACTGGTCGGGGCGGGCGCCACCGCCGAGGCGACGAACCGCTACGGGGTAACCCCGCTAACGCTGGCCGCCACCAACGGCAGCCTAGGGATGGTACGGCTTCTGCTCGACGCCGGGGCCGAGGTCAACACCGCGAGTCCGGGCGGCGACAGCCCCTTGATGCTGGCCTCCCGCACGGGCCGGGTCCCCGTAATCGACGCGCTCCTCTCCGCCGGGGCGGCAGTGAACGCCAGCGAAAGCTGGCAGAACCAGACGGCGTTGATGTGGGCCGCCGAGGCCGGCAACGCCGAGGCGATCACGACCCTGGCTGCCGCCGATGCCGACGTCGAGGCCCGGTCGGCTGACGCGCTGACACCGCTGCTATTCGCGGTACGCGAGGGGCACATCGACGCGGTGCGAGCGCTGCTGGCCGCCGGCGCCGACGTTAACGCTCCAGCTCGTGACGGGACCACGCCACTCGTGGCGTCGGTGCTGAACGCTCATTTTGAGCTCGGCCTGACGCTGCTCGAAGCGGGTGGGGACCCGAACCTGCCAGACCGACGAGGCTCGATTCTGCACGCACTCTCGTGGGTTCGACGTCCGGGGTCCGGACGACCACCGCTGCCGACCGGCATGACCGACAGCCTAGAGCTGGCGCGGGCGGTGCTCGAGTCAGGAGCCGAACCGAACCGTCGCGTTGAGTGGGAGGAGGTCCCGTTCGAAGTCGACTTAGGCGTGGTCCGCGGCCCGTCTGGGATTTCGGTGGGCCGGAACTTTTTGAGCTTCGTCGGAGCGACGCCGTTCTACCTGGCCGCCAAGCATGCCGACGTCGACTACATGCAGCTCCTCGCCGAGCACGGCGCCGACGTCTTGTCACCGACCGCCCAGGGGGTGTCACCGATGATGGCGGCGGCCGGCGTCGGCTTCTGGGACGGCGAGAGCCCCGGGCCGAACAACGGCACCCCCGAGGCGACCCGGCTGCAAGCGGTACGACTGGCGCACTCGCTCGGCGGCGACGTCTATACGGCCACCGACTTCGGCGACACCGAGCTCGAAGGCGACGGGCTGACACTGCTCCTGCGGCACCCGCTCAACCTGGCGCAGCTCGATGCCCAGCGCGACCGTGGAGACATGCGGTGGCACGGCAGCACGGCGCTGCACGGCGCCGCGATGATCGGAGCGAACCAGATCGTGCAGTACCTTCTCGACGAGGGCGCCGATATAAACGCCAGGAACGCCCTGGGATGGACACCACTGATGGTGGCCGAGGGTGTCTTCGTGGCCAACACGGAGAAGGCCTGGCCGGAGACGGTGACTCTGCTTCGAAACCTCGGGGGCATCAGCGACCGGGGCACGGAGTGACACGAAGAACTCAGGAGACAGGAGACGACGATGGATAAGATCGTGGGATCCGTCGCAGCGATTGGGCTGGTAGCGGTCGGACTCGGGACCTGGTCCTGGGTCGCAGTAGACGCCCAGGAAAACACCGGAGTGATCCGGGGACAGGTAAC
Organism: Acidobacteria bacterium UBA2994; assembly: GCA_002346545.1. GTDB lineage: Bacteria > Acidobacteriota > Vicinamibacteria > Vicinamibacterales > UBA8438 > UBA2994. The sequence goes on along the minus strand of DEAA01000064.1, from coordinate 63,473 downwards.
CAGCAGCGTGGGCCCGGAGGCCGGCGTCTGGGTAATCGCCGAAACCGACGAGCTCGAGACCGTCTACCGGAAGATCGTGGTCACCGACGACGACGGCCGCTTCCTGCTGCCGGAGCTACCCGACGTCATCTTCGAGGTCTGGGTCCGAGGCTATGGCCTGGTCGACTCGGGACATACCGAAGCGCGGCCGGGCGCAGAACTGGAGCTGACGGCCACCGTGGCCGCGACCCCGCAGGAAGCGGCGCAGGTCTACCCGTCGACCTACTGGCTGTCGCTCATTAACCTACCCGAGGCACACGAGTTCCCAGGAACCGGCGTCGACGGCAACGGCATCAACGAACGCCTCGGAAGCCAGAGCGAGTGGATCAACGTGCTCAAGGGCTGCCAGCGCTGCCACCAGGTCGGCAACGAACGGACCCGAGTGGTGCCAGACCTCGATCAGTTCGACTCAACAGCGGCGGCCTGGGACCACCGCACCCGGCGAGGCCAGCGCGGGTCGCTGATGACCAGCTTCATCACACAGTGGGGCCGTGAGCGCGGGCTGGCAATGCTCTCGGACTGGAGCAGCCGGATCGCGGCTGGGGAGGCGCCTCCGGTGCCGCCGCGTCCCCAAGGCATCGAGCGTAACGTCGTGCTCACCCAGTGGAACTGGGGCAATAACGTCGCCTTCGTGCACGACGAGATCGCCACCGACAAGCGGAACCCGACGGTCAACGCCAACGGTCCGATCTACGGCGTGGACATCGGCAACGACTTCCTGCTCATCACCGATCCCAACGTGCATCAATCGACCATGCTCCAGATCCCGCTGCGTGTTCCCCGCGACACCATACCGTCGATGTTCCAGACGGAGGGGTTCGAGCCCTGGCGTGACTTCGGCTCCGAAGCGATCTGGGTAGACCCGGCCAACCCGCATAACCCGATGCTCGACCAGCACGGACGGGTCTGGCTGACCACACGCGTGCAGGAGGTCGACAACCCCAACTGGTGCCGGGAGGGGTCGGACAACCCCTACGCCCAGAACTTCCCTATGACTCGGGCAGGACGACACACCGGCTACTTCGACCCCGAGAAGCAGAAGTTCGTGCTGATTCACACCTGCTTCAGCACCCACCACCTACAGTTCGCCGAGGACGCCAACGACACGCTCTACTTCAGCGGCGACCGGAACGTTATCGGCTGGCTCGACGTGAAGATGTATGACGAGACCGGCGACGAGCGAGCCTCCCAGGGCTGGTGCCCGACCGTCATCGACACCAACGGCGATGGCAAGATCACTCGACCGTGGAACGAGCCGGCCCGGCGCGACCAGGAGGCCACCTTCGACCCCGCGCTCGACACCCGTATCCTGGTGGGGGCCTACGCGGTCATCACCAACCCGCTCGACGATGCGGTGTGGGCCGTGTCGGATGACTACCCGGGCAAGCTGGTCCGAATGGAGAAGGGCGACGACCCGCCGGAAACCTGCCTCACCGAGTTCTATAGCGTACCGGCGGAGCAGGGTTACCGGACACGCGGGCTCGACGTTGACCGCAACGGCGTGCTCTGGGCGGCACTGGCCGGCAGCAGCCACTTCGCCAGTTTCGACCGATCGAAGTGCACCGTATTCGGCGGACCGGAGATGCGCAACGGTCGACAGTGCGACGAGGGCTGGACCTTCTACAAAGCGCCTGGGCCCAACTTCCGGGGCACCGACATCGGCACCGACTTCCACTATTACAACTGGGTGGACCAGTTCAACACGCTGGGGCTCGGAGACAACATCCCGATCGCCAACGGCTCAAGCTCTGACTCGCTGCTCGCACTGCTCCCCGAGAGCGGTGAGTGGGTGGTAATGCGGGTGCCGTACCCGATGGGCTTCCACAGCCGCGGCGTCGACGGCCGCATAGACGACCCGGACGGCGGCTGGAAGGGCCGCGGCCTCTACGCCACCTATGGTGCCGACGCCGCGTGGCACGTCGAAGGAGGACCGGCCGAGCCGGGCAACCTGGTGAAGTTCCAGATCCGCCCGCACCCGCTGGCTGAATAGCAAGAGCTGACAACGCGACTATCCGGACCTGCTCGCGGGCAACGTCGAACTGCCCGGTCTACCGCGCCACCGCATGCCGGCGACCAAACCGGCCAGCTCGGGGGGCCTCGCACACCTCTCGGGAGGGGAAATCAGGCGTGGTATCGTGGCACGATCAGTTGCTTCCCGCGGGCGACCGAGCCAGCGGCTAGACCGAGGAGAAATGCCCATGCGACGCCCCCTGACGACCGCTTGCCTCCCACTGTTGGCAAGCAGTGTTCTTGTGTTGATCGTCGCGGCCGGCTGGGCCGTCAACGCGCAGGACGAAGCCCCTGAAGGCGTCCGCAACTACACACGCATCGACGCCACCGTGGCCTGCGCGGGGGCGACCCCGTCCGCGGCAATGCCCGCACTGAAGGAAATGGGCTTCGCCTCGGTGATCAACTTCCGGACGGCCGAGGAGGAAGGCGCCAACATCGACGGCAGCCGCGCCGCCGCCGCGGCGGCCGGCCTGACCTACATACACATCCCGTTCCGCGCACCAAGCGACGAAACGACCGAGCAGTTCCTGAACGCGATCGCCGACCCGGCAAACCAGCCGGCCTACATCCACTGCGCGTCGGCCAACCGCGTCGGTGCGATGTGGTTCATCAAGCGGGTGCAGCAGGACGGCTGGGCGCAGGACCGCGCGATGACCGAAGCCGAGACGATTGGCCTGCGGAGCGAACGCCTCAAGGAGTTCGCAAACGCCTACGTGAACCGCTAGCACAGGCTCGCCGGACCCAATTCCTGGGCCCGTCCGACCACCCACGACATGGGCTGCTGCGAAGCCACGAACCCCGTTCTTCGGGGCGCGGTGGCTGCGGACCGGCGCTGGCCGGACGTGGGCGTGGCCTGGGACCGCCGTACCGCCCTCAAAGGACTGCTGGGCGCCGCCGGTGTCATCGCCGTGAGCGGGTGTGCAGACCCGCCGTCCGACGGCTCGACCTCAGTCCGACTGGCCTTTTGCGGCCAGCTCCTGTGCGTCATTCCCTACGAGGTCACCCGGGTCCGTGGTCACTTCACCGACCGGGGACTGGCTGCTGAGCTCGTCTACACCCGCGGCGGTAGCGCCGCGATGCAGGCACTCGTCGGAGGTTCGGTCGACTATGCGGGCACCTCGTTCGATGTCGTCCTCCAGGCAGCGGCCAACGGCGCCGCGATCAGGCGGGTGGCCTCAACCGGCCGGCTGCCACTGTTCGCGCTCGGTGTAGCCCCCGATCGGGCGACGGCCATCACCGCGGTCAGCGACCTCGCGGGTCGCACTGTCGGGGTCTCCGGCCTCGGCAACGCCGACCATGCCCTCCTGCTCTATCTCCTTGACCGTAACGGGGTGAACCCAAGCGCGGTAGACATCGCCGCCATCGGCACCAACCTGTTCGACGCCCTCCGACTGGGGCAGGTCGACGCCGGGATGCTGCAGGAGCCGGCGCTCTCGCTGGTGATCGAGGCCGGAGGACGCGAACTGGTCAACTTCATGGACCTGACCGAAGCCGAACGTCACGTCGGCGGCGCCTACGAGTTCATGGGTGTCTCGGTGCGTGCGGATGAACGGGATCAGCGGCTGGACGAGATCCGGCGGCTGGCCGCGGCGCTCGCGGCGGGTCTTCGGGACACCCGCCAGCTTCCGGTCGCCGACGTACTCTCCGCGTTGCCAAGTGCATTGGTGGCCGGCGGCGATCTCGACCACCTCGGCGAGATCGTCGAACGCTATCGCACGTCGCTGTATCCGGAGTCGGTGGCGATCGACCGAGAGGCGGCGGCGCGCGTGCAACGCGCGCAGGAAGTGGCCGGCCTCCTCACTCCAGGCGATGTCGAACTCGACTCGCTGCTCGATCCAGGCGCACTGTCCGGTTAGGTGCCCCACGACGATATGTTGCGCATCCGGGACCTGTCGGTCGGCTACGGCGAAGAGCCGGTGCTCGACGGGGTGAGCCTCGAGGTGGGCACCGGCCGCTTCGTCAGCTTGGTCGGACCATCCGGCTCTGGCAAGACCAGCGTACTGCGTGCGGTGACCTCGCTCCTCGAGCCGCTGGGCGGCACGATTGACTGCGACGCCGCCCCGACCGAGGTCGGTTTCCTCTTTCAAGACGATGCACTGCTGCCGTGGCGGACCGTCGCCCAGAACGTCGGACTAGGGCTACGCATCCGCAACCTGCCGCCCGATGACATCGACCGGCGGGTCACGTCGTGGCTGGAGCGGGTCGGTCTGACCGGACTCGGCAGTCGCTACCCGGCCCAGCTGTCCGGCGGCCAGCGCAAACGCGCCGCGCTGGCACAGGTGCTGGTGCTGGAGCCCCGGCTGTTACTGATGGACGAGCCGTTCGCGTCGCTGGACGCCATCGTCCGGACACGTCTAACGCAGGAACTGGTGACCTGGGTCGAGAAGGACGGGCTGACCGTAATGCTGGTCACCCACGACCTGGAAGAGGCCGTGAGTGTCTCAGACGAAGTCTACGTCCTAGGCCAAGGCCCCCGCGCCGACGTGGTCGCGGCGCTGAAGCTCGCACTGCCGCGCCCTCGCGACCTACTGCAGGTCCGTCAGCATCCGGAGTTTCCAGCGGCAGTCAACGGGCTGTGGCAAGCGCTCACCGGCGCCCCCGACAGCGAGCAGAAGGAATCATGACGCGCCTCCCGAAGGGAGCCAGACGCGCGCTGGCCGGCCTGACGCTGCTCGTGGTGTGGGAGACCCTAACTCGCACTGGCATGGTCGACCCGTTCTATCTGCCCGCTCCGACCACGGTGGCCGCGGTGCTAGCCGAGCTGGTTGCCACGGGTGAGATCTGGCCCCACCTGGGCGCGACCGCGTTGGCCGCCTTCGCCGGCCTGCTGATCGGGTTGCTCCTGGGAATCGCCCTCGGCTTCGCCGCCGCGCTCTTCCCATTCGTCGCCGAGCTACTAGAGCCGGTGATGATCCTGTTGAACGCCATCCCGCGGGTCATCCTCGCCCCGCTCTTCGTGATCTGGCTCGGCATCGGGCTGGCATCGAAGCTGGCACTGGCCACGGTCCTGGTCGCGGTCTTGATCTTCTTCGCCGTATACAACGGCGTACGAGAGGTCGACCAACGCCTGGTGGAACGGGTGCGCACCCTCGGCGGCGGCCAGTCGGTGCTCGTGCGCGAGGTCTACGTCCCATCGGTCACCGCCTGGGTGCTCGGCAACTTCAAGGTGGCCGTGGGCTTCGCCTTCACCGGCGCAGTAGTCGGCGAGTTCGTCGCCTCGAGCCGTGGCCTCGGCTATCTCCTACAGTTCGCCCAGAGCACCTACAACACCAGCCTCACCATCGCCCTGATCATCGTGATCATGGGCTGCGTACTCGCGCTATTCTCGCTGGCCAGCAGATTGGAACGCCGCCTGCTCGCGTGGCGCTACCAGTGATCCTCGCTATCTGCGAAGCGCCGCGGCGGCGTCCGAGCATGCCACCAGAGTCCACAGCGCCCGAACTAAGTTTTGGGCTGAAGCTGATGGTGAAATGCTGTCTGACAGTGGTGGTCTGGAACGCGCTCCCCGCCACCATCGGCGCACAGTCTACCTACACCGCCGCCCAGGCAGACGCCGGCCGTCTCGAGTACGACCGTAGATGCGCGGAGTGTCACGAGGCAAGCGACGGCTTCCCTCGTCGGGCACCTGCGTTATCCGGACCAGGGTTCGAAGACCGCTGGGGCGAACGCCGTATTCGTGATCTGTTTGTCAGGATGCGCGACGGCATGCCTCCCGCCGGAGTGCGTCCCCGCGGTGAAAGCTACACGAACGTCCTGGCCTACCTGCTCCGCCTAAACTCGGTGCCCGCCGGGGCTACCCCGCTCGACCCACTGAGCTACGAACCGCTCCTCGGTCCCTGAGCCATACCGAGCCAACAGCAGGACCAGACTCGTTCCGGAAACGGCAACGCCATTCATGGCATGCTCTGCATCGTGACCACGATGTTCGACGATCAGCTCACTCTAGTGGAGCGCGAGGTACTTGCCCTGGCCGAAGCGATGCCAGCGAACCGCTACGGCTTCGTTCCTACCGGAGAGCACTTTCGCAACGCACGTACTTTCGGGGAACAGGTCAGGCACACGGCCACCATGATCTATATGACCGCCGCGCTAGTCAGGGAGGAAAGGTCGCCGCACGGACCAGGCACCCACAACAACGGCCCAGACGGCCTCGAGACGAAAGAGGCGAGCGTGTCCTACTTGAGAGAGGCGCTGGCCTACGCGCGCCGAGCCGTGGCGGATCTGAACGCGGGCAACGCGTCTGACCCAGTGCCGACGGCGTTCGGGGCTATGCCGCGGTCAGCCGTGGCCGCCGGAATCGCGTACCACAGCTTCAACAGCTTCAACCACTATGGGCAGATGCTGGTGTATGCGAGGCTCAACGGCGTGCAGCCGCCGGCCAGCGTACCGCCGGACGACAAGCTCGGCCGCTAGCTACTGCCGCTTCCCGACGAAGGTTCCGCTGGCGAGCCCGCCCAGATCCATCGCACCGGACAACGTCCCGTCGTCCTGCAGGGTCCCGGTGTAGCTCACCTCGAGAGCATAGCCGCCCGCTTCGGCATCGAACGAAAAGCTCACCTCCTGGCCCTCGACGGTACCTGTCACCTCGGCCTCACCCAGCGTGTCCGACGAGTAGTGGCCCGTCAACGCCGAGCCATTCTGCTCCAACGTAATGCTCGGATTGGTGGTACCGCCCACGTCGGTCTCGACGGTCAGGACCCAGGCGCCGGCTACTTCGGCGTTCTGCGCGAAGACCGACGCCGGCACCAAGACGATTACGACCGCTAGCGAGACCGCCGCGAGAAGTACCGTGCTGGAATCGAGATTCCGGATCATCGTGGATCTCCTTTCGCTGCATCATCTGGGACGTCGGTGAACCTGACGCGATGCGTCACTCCATCATACGGCTGACCCCCGACTTCGACGTAAGGATAGATGAAGTAGTTCAAGGGAGGACCCTGCTGCCGTGGTGCCAGCGTGACGTCCCGTCCCTTCGTGAACAGAACACGGTGTGCGTCATGCGCGCCGAAAAAGTACTCGTGGAGTTCGGGAAACTTATTGGCTTCTGAGGTATCCACCGGCACCCAACCGACGCCGTCGAGGAAGAACTGCGCCCAACAGTGGTAACCCTCGATCTGACCATCCCGCCGATCAGGTGGCAGTGGAAACCCGATCTCGAAAGTGGCCGGGATCCCGACTGCCCGATTGAGACCGATGAACAGCGCGTGGAAATCCGTGCAATTACCGGCACGTGCGTCGCACGCCCAGTAGATGTCGCCCCGCCCCCACCCGGTGCCGCTCTTGTCGTAGGTCATCGTATCGACCACGTAGTCATAGACACGCCGGGCACGGTCGAGCGGCGTCCTAGCGCCATCGGTGGTCTCGAGCGCAATCGTCCTGATCCGCTGGTCGAGCGGCACGAGCCGGTCAGGTTCCAACCAACGCCCCAGCGGAGGCCCGAGAGTGGTCGAAGCCCCATCGAACTCGGCGCGCACTTCGTGACGCCGGACCCTAAATCGTAGCGTCACGGGCAATGGCTCGGTAAGCGTCTCGACCCGCAGATGCAGCATGCGGTTCCCGTACTCGGACTCGGTCCCTACGGTGTAGTCGACCGGGGACTCGACTTCTGTCGAAATCACCCATTGATGGGCATCCTCGACTGGCAGCGGGATCCAGACCGAAACCGGGCCGGGATGGAGCGGCGGCGCGACCTCAATGTGGTAGGTCAAATCTACTGTCCGATGGTCAGGAGATTGGGCGCGTGCGGTGGGGCTCGGAAACGGACCGACCAGTACGACCGCGAGGGCAACAAGTCTGCAACCGCTGCAAAAGCGAGAACTCATGGATTTTACGATGCTAGTGGGACCGCGAATGGCGAGCGGCATTGTGGACCGTTCAACACGGAGGCGTCAACGCCGATGGCCGGGTGTCGGTTCGGCGCCGGCCTGGGATAGCAACCCGACCTTCAGGCGCATCCGCGTGCAGGCGGTATACTGCCGCCCATGCAGCTACTTCGCACCCGTCCTCGATTCCTTCTGGCCGCGGCGGCCGTTGCAACCGTTACCACGGTGCTCACCCTCGGCGAACCGATCTCCGCGTGGCAGAGCAACTTCATGGGCGGCGCCCCCACCCGGGGTGACGATGAGAACCTCGGCGCCATCAAACTCCGCTTCCCCGCCGGGGTTCGGTCGAACTGGCACACCCACGAGTGGGGCCAGCTGCTGATGGTCGAAGAGGGCCGGGCATTGACGCAGGTCCGGGACGAGCCGATCTACGAGATGCTCCCGGGCGAACCGTGGTGGACCGGACCAGACATCGAACACTGGCACGGCGCGGCCCACGACGAGCACGTGCTCCAGATCACCGTCTACGAAGGCGGCGTCAACTGGATGGACCCGGTCACCGACGAGGAATACCGGGCACCCTCCAGGCGCCGTTAGACGGGACGTCCGCGTGGGCCCCCTCGACGGCGTCCGGGTCATCGAGCTGGCTGGTATCGGTCCCTGCCCGATGGCCGCCATGCTCCTGGCCGAGCTGGGGGCCGACGTGCTCCGTCTGGACCGGCTGAGTCCGTCCGGCCTGGGCCTCGGCACACCCAACCAGCACGCCTATCTCCATCGCAGCCGGCGGTCGGCCGCGGTCGATCTCAAACATCCTGACGGTCGCGCACTCGTACTGCGCCTCTGCCGGGACGCCGATGCGCTGATCGAGGGATTTCGCCCTGGTGTCACCGAGCGTCTTGGCCTGGGCCCTGAGGAGTGCCTCGCTGTCAACGAGCGACTGGTCTACGGTCGAGTGACCGGGTGGGGTCAGGCTGGTCCCCTGGCCACGGCGGCTGGTCACGATCTCAACTACATCGCACTGACGGGCGCCCTCCACGCCATCGGTACCGAGGACCGCCCGATCCCCCCCCTCAACCTCGTGGGCGACTTCGGCGGCGGGGCGCTCTATCTGGCGCTGGGCGTGACCGCGGCGCTCCTGGAAGCCCGTACGTCAGGCCAGGGGCAGGTGGTCGACGCGGCGATGGTCGACGGCGCAGCGTCGCTAATGACCGGCCTCTACGGGTTCCGAGCCGCCGGCATGATGGACGACCAGCGTCGGCACAACGCACTTGACGGCGGGGCCCATTTCTACGATGTGTATGAGACCAGCGACGGCAAGCACATCGCGCTCGCCCCGATCGAGCCGCGGTTCTACGACACGATGCTCGACCTGCTGGGCGTGAGCGCCGACGAACTGCCGCGGTCGACGCGGTCCGACGACTGGCCGGAACTCAAGGCAAGACTGGCCGCCCGGATCAAGACACGCACGCGGGACGAGTGGGTGGAGCGACTGGAAGGCACCGACGCCTGCTTCGCGCCGGTGCTCAGCATGGCCGAGGCGCCCGAGCACCCGCATCTTAAGGCACGGGAGACGTTCGTGCAGCGGGACGGTCACTGGCAGCCGAACGCCGCGCCTCGCTTCAGCCGGACGCCGAGCGCCGTCCGCGGGGCGCCGGCAGCGCCCGGCGATCACACGCGTGAAACCCTCGGTGATTGGGGACTCACGCCGGACGAGATCGGGGCGCTCCTCGACGCCGGCGTGATCGCCCAGCGGGATCCTCAGGGCAGCGCGTAGGCAACGAGTGTATCGTTCGCCGCCACCGCCACGTACTGCTTCCCGTCGACGGCATACGTCATCGGATTGGCGTTGCCGAACCCGGACAACCGCTCGGTCCACACCTCACGCCCGGTCGCGGTCTCGAAGGCGCGCAGCCGGTTGTCGTCGGTACCGGCCACGAACGCGAGTCCGCCGGCGGTCGTGATGGCCCCGGCGCGTATCAGCCGCCCTGTCGCCTGCTTCCCGTCCGGCAACGAGTCGGTCACCCCCAGCGTCTCCTGCCAGGCGATGTCGCCGGTCGCCGCGTCCACCGCGGTCAATCGTCCCCAGGGTGGCGCCTGGCACGGCAGCGTGGTGTCATCGAGTCGAACGGTGAAGCTCCCGGGTCGCATCGTTCCGCGACGATAGGCCAACGGGTGATCGTCTGGCGCGTCCTCGACGAAGCCGAGCGCGCCCATGTCCTGGGTCGTCACGAGGAGATAGCCGGTCTCGCGGTCCACGGTCACACCGCCCCAGTTAGCGCCGCCTACCTGCCCCGGGAACGACAGCGTCGTGCGAAGCGGCGAACCCGGGGCCCGATAGACCCAGGGCGTGAACGGTCCGGCGTTGAAGATCTCACCAAGCGAACCCACCAGTTCCCCACAGGCCGCCGCGTGCTCGGCCGATGTCATCTCCGCGGTGACGAGGTCCGCCGAGTCGTAGGTCAATCGCGACAGGCCGGTGGGCCGCAGCGGCACCGGCTGGGTGTCCGCGGTCTCCTCGCCTGGAACATCACTCGGGGCCACGTCGATGTCCTCGACCCCGTAGATCGGTTCGCCAGTTTCCCGGTTGAGGATGTACAGGTAGCCCGACTTGGTGGTCACGCCTAGAGCTGGGACCTCACCGATGTCGAACAGCGCGGGCGGCGCCGGCGGGTCGGCGTCCCAAAGATCGTGTCTGATGGTCTGGAAGTGCCAACGATACGCGCCGGTCTCGGCGTCGACTGCCACCACCGAGTTGCCGTAGAGATTGTCGCCGGACCGGTCGCCGCCATAGTCACCAGGAATCGGCGATGCCAGCGGGAGATAGACCAGCCCCCGCTCCTCGTCCATCGAAAAGTAGAACGGCCAGGCGTTCGCGCCCAACCGGTCCTGCCAGCTATCTCCCTCCCACGTATCGTGACCAGGCTCGCCTGGCTGTGCGACCGAAGAGAACTCCCACAACCTCTCCCCGGTTCGAGCGTCGTAGGCCCGGGCATTCCCGATGCCACCAATGCTCCCTGGTGGGGTGTTGGCTCCAACCACGACGACGTTGCCCGCCACCATCGGCACCGAGTTGTAGGGCACGCCAAGCTCGACCAGCCCGGCGGCGCCGAACGCCTCGACGGGAGTGCCCGTGGCGGCATCGACGGCGCGTAGATGGAGCCCCGTGGTAAAGATGATGCGAGGCTTGAGGCCGGCACCACCTGGCCAGTACGAAACCCCGCGACGCGAGGGACGAGCCCCGTCCACCGCGTGTCTCCACAACTCGGCGCCCGTGGCGGGATCAAGCGCCACCACCCGGTCGGCCGCGGTCCCATAGAGGACCCCGTCGACCACGATCGGCGTCATCTGCGAGTTCGGTCCGCGTGCCTCCGGATCAACGGGCGTCAGCGAATGGGTCCAGGCCTCGGTCAGCGTGGACACGTTCGCTACGGTGATCTCGCCAAGCGGCGAATACCCGGTCGCCGCGAGATCGTAGCGATACATGGGCCAGTCGCCGCTGACGGCAGCCGTTGGAGGAGCCGCGTCGTCCCCGACCGTATCGCCAGGGCCTGGCGAGCCACACCCAGCGAGCCAGAGCCACGACAATACGGCGATGAACAGGCCGCCAGGATTGGTGTGCGCACGTGTCACGGAGAACCTCCCGTCAGATATCGCGTCGAGGCCCGCATTATATGGCGTGACGGTGCGCACCGGCTTCCGCGCTATGATGGGCTGGTCCCCCGGCAACCGCGGTGGTCTTCTCCTCATACATCTTCGTTTTCGTCTTCCTGCCGCTCACGCTGGCTGCCTACTACCTCGCGCCACAGCGGCTACGCCACCTACTGCTCGCGTCGCTCAGCTACGTCTTCTACGGCTGGTGGAACCCGGCGTTCGTGCTGCTCATGCTCTTCAGCACGCTCGTCGACTACGGTTGCGGACTAGTGGTGGGCGAACCAGGGCCGCGCACCCGACGACACCGCGCCGCCCTGACCGTCTCCATCGTCACGAACCTGGGTCTGCTCGGATTCTTCAAGTACTTCAACTTCGGACTGGAGAACTACAACGTGCTGGTGAGCGCGTTGGGCGCCGACCACCTGCAGTGGGAGACCTTCTTTCGCGTCACGCTGCCGCTCGGCATCAGCTTCTACACCTTCCAGTCGATGAGCTACACCATCGACATCTACCGCGGTCAGGCGCGCCCGCTCTCGAACATCATCGATTTCGCCTGTTACGTGGCGCTGTTCCCACAGCTGGTCGCCGGTCCGATTGTCAGGTTCCGCGAGGTGTCCGACCAGCTTCGCAGCCGGGAACACACCGTAGCCAAGTTCGCGCGTGGCGTGTCGTTCGTTGCCTGCGGCATGGCGAAGAAGGTCATGCTGGCGAACCCGGCTGGCAAGATCGCCGACACCTGCTTCGAAGCGGGCGCACTGCATGTCATCGACGCCTGGTACGGCTTGGTGGCGTATGCGTTCCAGATCTACTTCGATTTCAGCGGCTACAGCGACATGGCGGTCGGGCTCGGTCTGATGCTGGGCTTCGTGTTTCCGAAGAACTTCGACTCTCCGTATCGGGCCCGGTCGATCACCGAGTTCTGGCAGCGCTGGCACCTGTCACTCTCGTTCTTCCTGCGGGACTACCTCTATCTGCCGCTCGGCGGAAACCGCAAGGGCCGGCTCCGCACCTACGTGAACCTCATGACCGTGATGCTGCTGGGCGGTCTCTGGCATGGCGCCTCCTGGAACTTCATCATCTGGGGCGGCATCCACGGCGCCATGCTGGCGTTCGAGCGGAGCCGCGGCAAGACCAGCCTGTATCGCCGTCTGCCGGCCACCGCCGCCACGGCGGTCACGTTCGCCATCGTCTGTCTGGCGTGGGTGTTCTTCCGTGCGCCGACGCTCGCTGTGGCGCTTGGCTACCTGGCCGCGCTCGTCGGCTTGGCCCCGACCCCACCCGAGTCGGCGCTGGTAGGCGGACTTCTGTATCAGCCCTACTACGCGCTGACCCTGGTCGTCGCCGCGCTGGTGGTGTGGACAGCGCCGCAGACCTGGAACTTCACCCGCACCCTGACCCCCCTCAGGGCCGCGTGGTGCCTAGTGCTGCTCGGCATCTCAGTGAGCCTGATGGCTAGCCAGACATTCAACCCGTTCATCTACTTCATCTTCTGACCATGCTGACCACACCCGAGGAACGGGAACGCCAGGCGCGCAACGAGGTGGGCCAGACCGTGGTAACGGCCCCGGTCAGTCGTCTCTTGACGGCCGGCGCGCTCGTTTTCCTGGTTGGGACGCTCGGCTGGCACACCATCGCGGACTTGCGGGCCGATCCCGGACGTTGGCCCAGCGTGCTCGATCCGCGCACCCTCCCCCCGGTCTGGGACGAGATCTCGTCGGTCGCCGCCGTCGACGGCTGGATCGACGCGCTGGCGCTAGCCAACGAGCGTGTCGGCGTCAACATCGCCGACTACGAAACGTCGCTGGAAGAACGATCGCCGCTGATCGACGCACTGGTGCCTATGGTGAATCTGGTCGTCACCAGCTGGCTGGGTGGCTCGACCGAGTCTGTCTATCCGGGCCGGGGTGGCTGGCTGTTCTACCGCCCGGACGTGGAGTATGTGACGGGGCCAGGGTTTCTCGAACCGGAACGCCTGGCCGCCCGTCTCCTGGCGGACCCCGACGTCGAGCCAGATCCCCGGGCTGCACTCATCGAGCTGCGCGACGCTTTGCAGGCACGCGGGATCGCGCTGGTCGTGGTCCCGGTGCCCCTCAAACCCACCATCTATCCCGACCGCTACGTACGGCGGGCAGAGAACGCCGTGGAACCGATGCGCAACACCTCGCAGGCGGCCTGGTTGGACGCGGTGCGCGCGGAGGGCATCGACATCGTCGATCTGACGGCGGACTTTTGGCAGGCACGTCAGATCGACGACGTCCCACTGTATCTTCGAAGCGATACCCACTGGACCCCAGCCGGCGTCGACCTGGCCAGTGACCTACTCGCAGACCACATCGAGTCGCTCGACCTCGACTGGGCTGGAGCGCCACGCACCTACTCGACCGCCACCCGCCAGGCAAGGAACCAGGGCGACACGCTGGCGCTCCTGAACCTGCCTCAGGCACAAGCGGACCGAGCGGCCGAACGGGTGACGCTGACGCAGGTACTGGATCCGGAAGGGCAGGGGTGGCAACCTGATCCCACCGCCGAGATCCTGTTACTTGGGGATAGCTTCGCCAACATCTACTCACTGGAGGCGCTTGGTTGGGGTACCGCGGCGGGTCTAACCGAACAGCTGAGCCTACGCCTGGGTCGTCCCCTCGATGCGCTGCGTCAGAACGACGCCGGAAGCTACGCCACGCGTCAGCTACTGGCCGCTCAGCGGCAGCAGGGACGAGACCGTCTGGCCGGCAAACGGCTCGTGATCTACCAGTTCGCGAGCCGGGAGCTGGCGATTGGTGACTGGCGCACCGGCCTCCCCTATTGACGGATGCACCTCGGACTGACGGGATTAAGATGAAGGGCGAACGCGACAGCAACCGGCAGGAGAATACATGACTCTGAAGAGAGCGCTCGTAACAACGGTGACGGCGGTTGTCCTGGTGGGGCTGGGTCAGCCAGCCACGGCCCAGACACCGGAGTTACTGACGGTCGAGTTCTACAGCCCGGCCGTCGACCGCGACATGAAATACAACATCCTGCTACCCAGCGACTATGCGGCGTCGACCGAACGGTATCCGGTGCTGTATCTCCTGCACGGGCTGACCCAGAACTACACCGCCTGGGGACTCGCCAACGGCACGCCGTTCTACGCCAGCCTCTACGACGACCTCATCGTGGTGATGCCCGACGGCGGGAACTCGTGGTACGCCAACTGGGCCGAAAGCACCGGTGGCCAGACCAACAACTGGGAAGACCACATCGTGGTGGATGTGGTGAGCCACGTGGACTGGAACTTCCGGACGATCGCCAGACGAGAGGGTCGGGCGATCGCAGGACTCTCCATGGGCGGCTACGGCTCGATAAGCTTGGGTCTGCGCAACCCTGAGCTCTTCATCTCCATCGGGAGCACCAGCGGCGCGCTGGAGCATGCGCGGCAGGTTTCAAGACGGATGCGTGGAGAGGAGCCACCCCGCCAGCCGAGACGGCAGTTAACCGAAGCACAGCGGGCCGAACGCGAACGGCGGCGGCAACAACCGAACCCGCTCATCGGCATCGACGGCTTCAGTAGCCAGGTGGAACGGACCCCGGAGGGAACCGAGTTCGTGACCGCCGAGGACGCCGACGCCTACGACCCGTTCACCCTGATCGATCAGGTGCCGCAGGAGGCACTGCCTCACATCTACCTAGATTGTGGCACCGAAGACCGCCTCATCAGCGGCGCGCGAGAGCTAGCCGGCATCTTGATGGAACGCGACATCCCGTTCGACTATATGCAGATGGCTGGCCGTCACGACGCCGACTACTGGATCCAGTCGATCGGCCGAATCATCGGAGTGCAGTACGAAGTGATGCAACGGGCACTTGGACAGCGTCCGTCTGGGCGTCGTCGCGCTTCGAACTAACCCAACCTGGCAGAGTCGAAATGCCCCATACCCGTAGCGCGACCGCCGCACTCCTGTTGGTGACGACCGTCCTGGCCGGCCCAGCCGCAGCCCAGCCGGCCGACTTCGTCCCGGTGACCGACGCCATGCTGCAAAACCCGGCGCCCGAAGACTGGCCGATGTGGCGGCGCACCCTGAATGGCTGGGGCTACAGCCCGCTCGACACGATCGACCGGAGCAATGTCGACCAACTGCGCATGGTGTGGACCCGGGCGCTAAACGACGGCAGCAACCAGGGCACTCCGCTGGTCTACGACGGCATGATGTACATGCCGAATCCGGGCGACGTCATCCAGGCACTGGACGCCGCCACCGGCGACCTCGTCTGGGAGTATCGTCGGAACCTGCCGGACGATCTGGACGACTACATCATCCCCATGCTCTCCAGGATCAACCGCAACCTGGCAATCTACGAAGGCCTCATCATCGACACCAGCGCCGACGACTACGTGTTCGCGCTCGACGCCTCGTCCGGGGAACTAGTGTGGGAGACTCAGATCCTCGACTATCGGGAACTACCGGCCCACCAGTCATCCGGTCCGATCATCGGCAATGGCAGGATCTACTCTGGCCGGGGCTGTATGCCGGACTCTGGCCCAGACGCCTGCGTCATTACCGCCCACAACGCGCGCACTGGAGAGGAGCTGTGGCGCCGCCGGACCATCCCCCGCCCAGGGGAACCTGGCGACGAGACCTGGGGAGGGCTGCCCTACGAGGAGCGCAAGCACGTGGGCGCCTGGATGGTGCCGAGCTACGACCCCGAACTGGACCTCGTCTACATCGGCACGTCAGTAACCTCGCCCGCGCCAAAGTTCCTGGTGGGCGGCGTCACTAACACGCACCTGTACCACAACTCCACACTCGCGCTCGACGGGACCACCGGCGAGATCCGCTGGTACTACCAACACTTAAACGACCACTGGGATCTGGATCACCCGTTCGAACGGATCCTGGTCGACACCGCGGTGGCGCCGAACCCGGAGGCAGTCGCCTGGATCAACCCGCGACTGGAGTCAGGGGAGCGCCGGCGGGTGGTCACCGGCATCCCGGGCAAGACCGGGATCATCTACACGCTCGATCGCGAGACAGGCGAGTTTCTCTGGGCAACCCCGTCGGTCAGCCAGAACGTGGTAAGTCATATCGACGGAGCGACCGGTGCGGTGACCGAAAACTCCGAGGTGGTCTTCACGGGAAACGGCCAAGAGGTCATGGCGTGCCCCATCTGGCAAGGCGGCAAGGACTGGGAGGCAGGCGCCTATAGCCCCCTCACGAACCACATGTACATGCCGCTCCGCCATACCTGTGGCCGGGTCATGGTCGACTCCGGAAACGGCTGGTACTCACTAAACGTCCGGGCGCAGATCACGCCTGGCGAACAGCAACTCGGCACCATTGAGGCGATCTCGGTGGAGACCGGCGAGGTCACCTGGAGCCACGATCAGGAGGCCTTCACGATGTCGGTGGTCGCCACCGGCGGGCACCTGCTGTTCTTCGGCGACTCGAATGGCCGCTTCAAGGCTATCGACCAGGACACCGGAGAACTGCTCTGGGAGATCAACATCGGATCGCCAGTGACCGGGTTTCCGGTGACCTACGCCATCGAGGGCCAGCAGTATGTGGCGGTCAGCACCGGCCGCTCGCTAAACACCGGTGTACTGGCCCGGCTGAACCCTGACCACCGACCAAGCATCGGCAACAACCTGTTCATCTTTGCCCTGCCCGAGGGGTAACCAGCAGCGTGGCAGCCTCGCACCAACTCGCGGCGGTGGCGCTCGTGGCCGGTCCGGCCACAGTCTTGACCCAACCCCGTTCGGCGGGACGCTAACGGCCTTCTTCCTGCTCTCGAGCGCGAGCACCGGTCAGAATGTTCGGCATCCCGTAGTTCCCCTCGTGACAGGCGTACTCCACGAGCTCGTACTGCGTCTCGTCACGCACGTAGGTGAACATCCCGGTCCAGGGGCGGGTAAACGCTTCCGGATCGTCGATGGTGAACTGATACTGCAGCGTATCTGGTCCGGTGCGCGTGTAACGCTCGGTGAGCGTGAGCGCGTCGGTGGTCCCACGGAACGGCACCCGGCCGTTGAGGTTCTTGATCTCCACCACCAGCGTATCGCCGTCCCAGTGCCCGCGAGCATCGCCCAGCCAGGAGGTGATCGACTCGCCCACGTGCGGCTTCGGCTCGGTGGGGATGACCCGGGTCTCGTGAATCATCTCGCGCTGGACGGCCACGTAGCCCGGCCCCTGCACGATCTGCATACCGTTGTTGTAGACCTGCGGGGTCGGGATCAGGGTCCTAGTGATGCAGCGCACCCAGGGGCTCAGATCCTCGGGACCAGCCGCGAGCCGGCGCACGCCGGACGTGTCGACCCGGTTTGCCAGACGGGCCTGAGCCTCTGGCGTGAAATCGGGGATCCGCCCATCCGGCGGATCGATCACCATCGCCACCTGCTGTGACGGCGCGGACTTGACGTAGCCGAGGGTCGTATCGCGCCACTCCGACTCGTAGCCCCAGATGCTGCCGAGCGTGCCCCGTTCGCGACGCGCCGCCGCCTGCTCGGGCGTCAGCACCTCGGTGTCGGTGAGGTCCCGGGGGCGCTCCATCGGAATCCCGTGGGCGGCGTCGCCGGTCCAGACCCCCTGGAAGTCGGGCTCTCCCCACGGGGTGCGAGGCACGGTGTAGTCCCGCTGCTGGGTCGTGATGTCGACCACGTCGTCCATCGAGCGGGCCACCCCGGCGAAACCGGCCTCGACCACCGCGACGCTGACATTGTCGGGCGCCGCGACGAACCCGCGCCGGGCCCCGGTGCGACCACCTTCCGGCACCGCCGGCTGCTGGGTGAACGAGACGCCGGCCTGGGCCAGCTGAACACTGTCGCGGTCGACGTCCTCGAGCTCGAACGCGATGTGGTCGATGGCTCGACCGGTCGTGGCCGCCGGCACCCCGTCCTCGTGCCGCAACGCGAAGAGCCAGATGTCGCCGAACCGCAGACCGTCGATCTGCCCTCGGAGCTGCGCGGCCTCACCGCCGAAGTGCTCCTCGTACCAGGCCAGTGTCGCCGCGGGGTCGGTGGCGCTGAGATGGATGGAATGGAACCCGATCCTGTCGCTGTCCTCGACCAGCTCGATCCGGGTGCCCCACGGGTCGAAGATGAACCCATGCTTGTAGAGCCCGGGCTGATCCTGCAGCGTGGATCCGTCCGGGAACCGCTGCAACCGGACGCCGGCCCCGCCGACCCCCACCGACTCGATCTCGCCCATCTTCGCGGTGAGATCCGCGTAGGAGAACGAGAGACGATCGATGCCGGTCCGCTGGCTGCTCCCGAGCGATGGCTGCGAATCAAAGGTGACCTGCACGCCCTGGCAGTCGACCGAGTCGTCACGGTCCGACAGGGGCTGGCAGTCGAGGTGACGCGAATACCAGCGCACCGCCTCGGTGGCGTCCGACGAGGTGATATGCACGTGGTGGTAGTCGGCAGCGTCAGCCGCAAGGGGCGAGAGAAACAGCGCGCCGGCTACCAGCGCAAGACTCGGACGTCGAAACACCATCTGGATTTCCTTTCCGGATCTGCCTACTGACCGTCGGCCTCGCGTGCCCGCGCGCCACTCAGGATGTTGGGCATGCCGTAGTTGCCCTCGTGGCACGCATACTCGACCAGCTCGTACTGGGTCTCGTCACGGACGAAGGTGAAGGTGGCGGTCCAGGGCTGCGTCCACACCGACGGGTCGTCCATCGTGAACGCATACTGCAGCGTGTCTGGGCTGGTGCGAGTGTAGCGCTCGGTCATGACCAGATCCGGGCTGGAACCACGATACGACCCCCCCTCGTTGAAGTTGGTGATCTCCACCACCAGGGTGTCACCCTCCCAGCGCCCCCGGGAGTACCCCCGATACGCCGTCACATCCGGACCGGGCCTCGGCGTCGGCGTCGTCGGGATGATGCGGGTCTCGTGAATCATCTCCTGCGTGATCGCCACATACCCCGGTCCTTGCACGATCTGCAGGCCGTTGTTGTAGATGCCCGGCGACGGCACCTGCCCGCGCGTGATGCAGCGCACGAAGATGCTCAGATCCTCGGGGCCAGCCACCGGCGTCCGCCCGGACATGTCGCGACGGTTGGCGTTGCGAGCGGCCAGGGCCTCTGGCGTCATCGGCGGAATGCGACCGTCCGGCGGATCGATGACCATGGCCACCTGCCGCGACGGCGCAGACTTCACATAGCCGAGCGTCGTGTCACGCCACTCCGACTCGTAGCCCCAGATGCTGCCGAGCGTGCCGCGCTCCCGACGCGCCGCCGCCTGCTCCGGCGTCAGCACATCGGAGTCGGACAGCTCTTCTGGCCGCTCCAGCGGGATCCCGTGCGCGGCGTCACCGGTCCAGACCGCCTGCAGGTCCGGGTCGCCCCATGGGGTTCTGGGCACGGTGTAGTTCTCCACCTGCTCGGTGGTGATGTCGGTGCCATGGTCGACGGCCACGTCCACGCCCGCAAACCCGGCCTCGACCAGCGCCAGGCTCACATTGTCCGGCCCGGACACGAACGCCCGCCGAGCCGCGGTGCGGCCACCCTCGGGCACGCCGGGCGCCTCGAGGATCGAGATGCCGGCGCCCTGCAGCTGACCGGTCAGCGCGTCGAGGTCGTCCACCTCGAACGCAATGTGGTCGATAGCGCGACCGGCGGTGGCGGCCGGCTGGCCTTCCGTGTGCTCCATCGCCAGCAGCCAGATGTCGTTCAGCATCACCCCATCGAGCATGTCCCTGAGCTGGGCGCGCTCACCGCCGAAGGTCTGCTGATACCAGTCCAGCGTCGCCTCGGGGTCGGTCGATGCAAGGTGGATGTGGTGGAACCCGAGGGTGTCGCTGTCTTCGACCAGCTCGATACGGGTTCCCCAGGGGTCGAAGATGAACCCGTACTTGAAGAGACCTTGCACGTCGCGCAGCGTCGCCCCGTCGTCGAACCTCTGCAACCGCACGCCGCGGCCCCCAACGCCGACGCCCTCGAGCTCCGCCATCTTGGCGGTCAGATCCTCATAGGAGAACGAGAGGTGATCGATGCCGGTCCGCTGGCTGCTGCCAAGCGTCGGCGTCGAGTCGAAGACGATCTGTACTCCGTCGCACTCCACGCCGTCGTCACGATCTGACAACGGCTCGCAGTCCAGATGCCGCGAGTACCAGCCGATCGCCTCGGTGGCGTTGGACGCGGTCAGGTGGACGTGGTGATAGTCGGCGGCGCTCGCGGCGGCCGGGCTGACGAGCAACGCTCCCGCGAGTACGGCCAGAATCAATCGTCTGTCACTCATGACTGTCCTCCATCCATGGGGCTTCGCCCCAAGCCCCTCGCGGCGTTAGTGGGACCCCCTTCGCCCCGAGCCACGCCGCAGGGCGCGCCTTGCTCGCCCTGCAGGCTTCGTTCCACAAAGCCCGCTTCTTTAGGCCGACTTTCTGCCAATTCCCAGATCGAGAAACGGCGGTGAGGCCACATCTCCGTGGTTCCCACCGCCGAAAGTCGAAAAACGCCGTGAACGGGACCCTATTCGGGTTCGGTCGGGTCGCTACCGTCACGCGGCGCGCCGGTGCCGGACGAACCGGCGAACAGACGGCGGCCGTCGGGCAGTGTCACGTCGCGGCCGTTGGCCCGGAACGCGCTGTCGATCGCCTGATAGCCCTCAACGAGAATCTCGATGCCGGGCGTGACCGACTGCTTCGACCAGCCGCGGCGCACCAGCGCCCCCGGGGGCCCAGCCTCGATCATCCAGCTATCGACGCCACCGGCATCGTTCTCGACGTCCATGTGGATCCACGAGTGCGGGTTGATCCACTCCATCTTGGTGATGGTGCCTCTGAGCCGGACCGGCTTGTCCGCATCGAACTCCGCCGCAAACGCGTGGTGCGCCTGCACGGCCGCTCCGGTCACGAGCACGCCGAGTCCGATCCCGGCTACCACTGTGGCTATCGTCTTTCGCATCGTCCTACCTCGCTACCTTCGTAGTCTTCCCCGATTCTACCCGCTTCGCGGCCGCGACCGGGTTCGTCTACCGATCTTCCGGCGCCGGGCGGGTCGGCTCACGGCGCAGATGTCCGTAGAGCAGATCCTCCGAGTACTCGACACACTTAAACTCGAGCACCTGGGCGTTTGCCTCGAGACGACGATAAAGCGGCATCCGGATGGTCCACGGCTCGGTGAACACGGCCGGATCCTCGATGGTCGCCTCGTACATCAACGCGTTGGCATTGATCGGCGTGTAACGCTCCACCACGTGCAAGGTATTGCTGGCGAAATTGCCGGCGCGGTCAAACCAGGACTCCCCGTTGAAGCCAGCCACGTCGACGACCAACGATTCGCCATCCCAGCTCCCGTGCGAGCGTCCCATGTACGAGTCGATAGGCGCGGGCTCCGGGTTCTCCTTGTCCATGTGCACCGTCCGGTTCGCATCGGAGAACCCGTAGATGAACATGATCTTTTTGTCGCCCTGGATGATGCGGAACGGATAGGGCAGATAGGTCGCCCGGGGCACGCCCGGCATGAAGCACTTGATCTCCGGATCGTCCGTGAACCGGTTCTCGAAGTTGCCCTGCTTCTGCTCAAGTGCCTCGGGTCGATACGGAATGGTGTTGCCCACGACCACGCCCTGACCGGGCGGAATCGCGCCGATCGCGCCCATATCGGGCAGCCCCGGACCAGCCGGGTGGTCCTGGAGGTCCCAGTGGGCGGTCCCGATCACCTGCCAGACCCCGTTCAGGTCCGGATTGCCATCAAACGCGCGCGGGATGTCTCCCTGCGCCAACGCCCCGGACGGAGCCAGGGTCAGGATCAACGCCGCTGCGCCAACGAGCGCGCACAACCGTCTTGTCATCTTCAATTACTCCACGAAACCGTCAACAGATCACCAGATCGTTACACAGGTGCTGCCGCAGTGCCAACGGGGCGGCGACAAGCCGGTACGGCCCGAAGCGGTGGTTTCCAGGCAAGCCGTCCGTGTGGCAAGGCGCGAGGAAGGGGCAGCCAGGTGGGCTGTGACCGACCGAGCAACGCTGTCCACACGAGCGGATCGCCGGGAAATCTACACACCTGCCTACGCGCGGGCCAGCGCGGCGGCCACGGCGCGGCGCGTGAACACCGACACCATCGCCCGGCGATACCCCTCGCTGGCGTGCAGATCGTCGTTCACATCCTCGATCCCGGCGCCCGGGTCGCCCAGCGCCTCGGCGGTCGCCTCGGCCGTGGCGTCGGTGCCCACCAGCGCCGCTTCGGACGCGCTCATGCGAGTCGCGTGCGTCGACGCGCCGGTCAGGCCGAGTCTCGCGGACGAGATCTTGCCGTCAGTCACCTCAAGCGCCGCGGCCACACCGACGATGGCGAACCGGGACGCCCTCTGGTAGAGCTTGGCGTAGGCGGCCACCTTGGCCGGAGCGAACCGGATGCCCGTGATGATCTCGTCGGCGCCCAGGTCGACCGTGAACAGGCCCTGGAAGAAATTTGACGCGTTGACGCTGCGCGTACCGTTGGCCCCCTGCAGCTGCACGCTCGCATCGAGTGCGAGCAGGACCGCGGGGTAGTCGGCGGCCGGGTCGGCGTGGGCCAGACTGCCTCCGAGCGTGCCGCGGTTCCGCACCTGTGGGTCGCCAATGGCTGCCGCGGTCTCGGCGAGCGCGGGACACTGTTCGGCGAGCAGGTCGGAGGTCGCGACTTCGTGGTGCACTGTCGCCGCCCCCACCTCGATGGCGTCACCATCGGCCCGGATTCCGGAGAGTCCAGGGATCCGCGCGATGTCGATCAGTGTCGACGGCTCATTGAGCCGCAGCTTCATCATCGGTACCAGGCTGTGCCCACCGGCCAGCAGCTTGGCCGCGCCGCCAGCCTCGGCCAGCTTGGCGACGGCGTCCTCAACCGAGGTTGCCCGTGCGTAGTCGAATGCGGACGGAATCACGACTGTCCTCCGTTGATGATCTGCCACAGCTTCTCGGGCCGCAGCATCATGTCGACATGCTTCTCTCCGAACTCGGACAACGCGTCGACGGCGGCCGAGACGATGCACGGGGTCGAGCCCAGGGTGCCGGCTTCACCGACGCCCTTTGCCCCAAGCGGATTGACCGGGGTCGGGGTCACGGTGGCCGAGAGCTCGAACCGCGGCAGGTCGGCCGCGCGCGGAATGGCGTAGTCCATGAACGAAGCGGTCAGCGGCTGCCCATCATCGCCGTAGGCCACTTCTTCGATCATGGCCTGGCCAACGCCCTGGGCCAGACCGCCGTGGATCTGCCCCTCGACAATGAGCGGGTTGATGAGGTTGCCGGCGTCGTCAACCGCCACCAGCTTAAGCAACGTCGGCTCGCCGGTGTCCCGGTCGATCTCGAGCAGCGAGATGTGACACCCGAATGGATAGGTGTTGTTGGCCGGCTCCCAGAACGCTTCCTCGCTGAGACCGGGGGTCAGCCCCTCGGGCAGCGGCACCGGCACATAGGCGTAGGCAGCGACCTCGGCGATGGTCTTGCTCGAGTCGGGCGAGCCCTTGACCGAGATCTTGCCGTCGCCGAACTCGAGGTCGTCTTCGTGCACCTCCAGCAGAGCGGCCGCGAACTTGGCCATCTTCGCCTTGACCTTCTCGCCCGCCATGTGGAGGACGGTGCCCCCCACCGCCTGAGAGCGGCTGCCGAAGGTACCGATGCCCTGCTTCACCACGCCGGTGTCACCGTGGTGGATGGTGACGTGCTCGAGCGGCACGCCGAACTGGTCGGCAAGCATCTGGCCGAAGGTGGTCTCGTTACCCTGACCATGCGGTGACGCCCCGGTGGTGGCGCTGATACGACCGTCACGCTCGATGGTCACCTGCCCATGTTCCCAGCCTCCGGTCGGCAGTGAGGCCGACGGTCCGAGACCGCACACCTCGACATACATCGCCAGGCCGATCCCGACGAGCCGGCCCTCGGCCCGGGCCGCATCACGCTCGGCCTTGAGCTGATCCCAATTCGCTGCTTCCAGCGCCTTGTCGAGCGCCTTCGCGTAGTCGCCCGAGTCGTAGACCGCCCCCATCTGGGTGGCGTAGGGGAACTGGTCCGGTTGAATGAAGTTCCGTCGCCGCACCTCGCCGGGGTCCATGCCGAGCTCACGCGCGAGCATGTCCATGCCGCGCTCGACGAAGTAGGTCGCCTCGGGACGTCCGGCTCCGCGGTAGGCGTCGGTCGGCGTCTTATTCGTGAACACCTCGTACAGCGTGGTGCGGATGGCAGGGATGTCGTAGGTGGCGTTCGCCATCAACGTGGTCAGGGTCGGGATCGCCGCCGTAAGCAACATATTGTAGGCGCCGATGTCAGCGATGAGGCGTAGCTTCATCCCCAGCACCTTGCCGTCCTTCTTCGCGGCAATGTCAATGTAGCCGGTGATGCCGCGTCCATGGATGGTGGCCAGGAAAGCCTCCGAGCGATCCTCGGCCCACTTGACCGGTACGCCGAGCTGTTTGGAGACACCAGCGACGACGTACTCCTCGCCGTAAATGTTGATCTTGGCGCCGAACCCACCGCCGACTTCAGGCGCGATCGCCCGCACCTGGTCCTGCCCCATCCCGTTCATCCCGGCAATGAACGTACGCAGGATGTGGGGGTTCTGTGTCGACGACCAGATGGTCATCGAGTCCTTGCCAGGCTCGTAGTGCGCCACGACCCCCCTCGGCTCCATCGCCGTCGGGGCTAGCCGCTGGTTGACCATCCGCTGCGACACCACGACGCCTTCTTGCTCGGCCTTGGCGAAGGCCTCGTCTACGGCGCTGCTGTCGACCGTCTGCAGATCGGCGGACACGCCGGTGCCGCTCGGCAGGGAGTCCACCGCGAGGTTGTTCTCGAAGTCAGCGTGAATCTGCGCTGGCTCCCCGGTCATGGCCTTCTCTGGATCGACCACCGCCGGTAGCATCTTGTAGTCAACGACGACAGCGTCGGCCGCATCCCGCGCCAGGTAGCGATCGGTTGCCACTACCACGGCCACCGGTTCACCCACATAGCGGACCGTGTCCACGGCCACGGGATGGTGATCGGGTGACGGGAATGGCGTGCCGATCGGCATCGGCCCGACGAACTCGGCAATCTGGGCGCCGGTATAGACCGCCTCGACGCCGGGCATACCGGCAGCCGCGCTCGTATCGACGTTGGTGATCTGACCGTGAGCCACGTCGCTCCGCTTGAAGGCGACGTGCAACATGCCCACGAGCTTAACGTCATCGACGTAGGTGGCCTTACCCTGGATCAGCCTCGGATCCTCGCGGCGCTTGACGCGGGTCCCGACCAACTTCGGCAGTACTGGTGATGCCGCCATCGGTTACTCCTTGGTCCCGGCCGCATGCTGCACGGCGTTGACGATATGCTGATAACCCGTGCACCGGCATAGGTTGCCATCAAGTCCGTGTCGGATCTCCTCCTCACTAGGCGACGGATTGTCCTGCAGCAAATTCGCGGCCGACATGATCATGCCAGGCGTGCAATAGCCGCACTGCAGTCCGTGCTCCTCCCAGAACCCGTTCTGCAGCGGATGCAGCTCGTCGGCAACGGCGAGGCCCTCGATCGTCGTGACCTCGGACCCATCCGCCTGCACGGCGAACACGGTGCACGACTTGGCGCTCCGACCATCGATGAGCACGGTGCAGGCGCCGCACTGACTGGTATCGCAGCCCACGTGGGTACCGGTGAGATTGAGCTGTTCCCGCAGGAAGTGCACGAGCAGCATGCGCGGCTCGACCTCCGCCGCACGGGTCTTGCCGTTGACGGTGATTGTGACCTTGGCCATCTCTGTCCTCTCGCGAGTGGGATCGTAAGCCTAACGGGAAGTAGAGGCGGGGACAAGGACGAACCCCGCCGTTCCGGACGTGGGCTCTAGACTGTGGAACAGCGAAGGCACTTAGTCCCCTCGGCACCGAGGCACTCGACCCCCGCGGGTACAGCCAAGTGCCCGTAAGTTAGCCGGTTGGACGTCCATACCGGCTACCGGCAGCTACCGGCGGAATCGGGCAATCCGGTTCGAGCCGGCGATGCTGCCGACCCAGACCTCGTCGCCGACCTGCAGTCCCACGGTGCCGAACAGGAAGTAGTCGTTCGAGGGATAACGGACGATCTCCTCGGCGCTGAGGGTCTCGGGGTCCACCCGGGCCACTCGCGAGGTCACGCCGTCGCAGTCACCCTGCTGGAGACACCGGCCCAAGGCGGCATCGTCATCCCAGTGGTGCCCTGCCGCCAGCAGCGAGCCGTCGGGGGCCCAGCGCACATTGTCGATGTGGAATCCAACCTCCACGGTATCTACCTCGACCGGCGTCCGCCCTCTCGAGAGCCGCACCAGCGAGTTGGTTCCCCACCCACCGATGTAGAACCACGCTCCGTCCGGCGACGATACCAAACCGTTGGGGCCGTTCCAGGTACTTCCGGGCACCTCAGTCCACCCATCGCCGGGCGCCCACTCCCACAACTCTCCCTCGGGACGGTTGAAGTGCGTCGCGGCAAACCCCTGCTCTGGGAGCGCGGTCACCGAGTTAAAGGTCACGCCGTCGGGCGCCTCCGCGCAGCCTTGCCAGGTCAGGGCCGGCACACCGGGCCGAGCATTGAGCTCGAACACTTCGATCGCTTCCCGGGCGCCGTGGCGCACGACATACAGGGTGTGTCTACCTCCGGCGCCCGCCCGGAGGCTAAGACCGTGGGGCCGGAAACCACCGGTCACCATGCGTGAACACCCGCTGTAGAGGGGATCCGGTTTCGCGCGATAACTGGCCGAGGGAAACAGCGACACGACGCTGAGATCCCGTCGATCGATGGCATAGAGATAGCCGTCGTCCTCCATACCGGCCGCGATCACCCACGGCGAATCGGGCACCAGCACGAGGTCCTCGGGACTAACCGGTCCACAGATGAACTCCACGTCGCCGTCAGGGTGGCACAGCGCGGCGGCGGGCGCCGCCACGCCCAAGAACAAACCTACCGCCGATACCGAGAGGAGAACACGCATGCTCATAATCACATCCCCATAATCTGGTAGCCGCCGTCCACGTAGATGGTTTGCCCGGTGATGGCGGCGGCGCCATCGCTGGCCAGAAACACACCGGTCTTGCCCAGCTCGACCGGGTCGCAACTCCGCTTGAGCGGCGCATGCTCTTTGTAGTGGTTGAGCATAGTGGTGAAGCCCGAGATACCACGCGCCGCCAGCGTCTGCACCGGTCCGGCGCTGATGCAATTCACCCGGATCTGCCGCTCGCCAAGATCACGGGCCAGATAGCGGGTCGACGCCTCAAGACTCGCTTTCGCGACCCCCATGACGTTGTAGTGCGGGACGACCTTCTCGGCGCCGTAGTAGCTCATGGCTATGATGCTGCCGCCGGCAGTCATCAACGGTGCGGCCCGCTGGGACAACGCCACCAACGAATAGGCGCTGATGTCGTGAGAGGCGGCGAACGCTTCGCGGGTAGTGCCCAGAAAATCGCCCTCGAGCGCCTCCTTCGGGGCAAACGCCACCGCATGCAACAGCAGGTCGACCCGGTCGGTGTGCGACCGCACTCGCTCGAAGAACGCGTCGATCTCCTGGTCGCTGCTGACATCGCAGGGATACATCGGCACGTCCTCGCCGAACGTCGAGGTCAGCTGCTCGAGGTTGCCCCGGAGCCGCTCGCCCTGGTAGTTAAAGATCAGGTTCGCGCCGGCCTCGGCCCAGGCCTGCGCAATGGCCCAAGCGATGCTCCGCTTGTTCGCGACGCCGAACACGAGACCGGTCTTTCCCGCCAGGGGGGTCGATTCGCTCATGGTGCCTGGAGTTTCGAGGCTCGGAGAATCGCTGTCAAGGGTGACCCAGCGGGCGTTCGGCAACCTTGCGATGCACAATAGACTCGCGACGCAGGACAGGGGGCTCCACAAACACGCAGTGACGACGGTTTCTCCAACCGGTTGTCGGACTGGCGGCCACCCGCCCGGCTGCCTGGCAGACCAGTGCCGGATCGCCGTTCGGACTCGACTACCCCCATGCCGGCATATTCCAGCGCCACGCCAGTCAGGACCTGGTTGATCAGCTCCAGTTTATGCACGACAAGGGCTTTCGGTCGCTCAAGAACAACAACTTGACGCGACGCAGCATGGCCGCCGAGGAGAGGATGGGTGCCAGCCTGGAACGTCTCGTCAGCGGTTAGATTTCCGCAACTTCAAAGGCGACATGGGCCACGAAGGCCTAGGGTCCGTTGTCAGTTCGTATCGAGGCGAACGACCCCGCGGTCGGCATCGATGTGTAAGCGGACACCGCCCCCACCGATCGCGCCGCTGTATTCGCCGAGCCCCGACCCGCTATGGAGACGCACACCGCCCTGGACCCTGGTCCGGCGAGTCCCCTGCACCTCAAGGGACAGCGGTTGGTCGGCCATCAGCTCTAGGAGCAAATCGCCGCGATCGATCCCGACCGCCGAGTCCCCATCGAGCCGGACTCTTGTCAGGACCGCATCCGTGCGATCGAGCTCAAGGTCGAGACTTCCGTCGACGCCGTCCACCCGCAACCTGTCGCCCCGGTCGACGTCCAGCGCGACGACACCGGACAGATCGCGCGCCTCGAGGCCGCCCCGGTCGAGCACGATCGTGGTGGTGCCAGACAGCTCGGCCACCGTGAGGTCGCTCCGGTCCAGCTCGAAGATCAGCTGCCCTTCCAGACCCGAGAGCGTCGTATCGCTGCGGTCGAGGCTCAGTTCGAGGTCGACCTGGCTCGGCAGGCGAATTTCGTAATGCACGTGCGGCACTCCTGCGCGCCAACCACGTTCGGAGCGAGAGACCCCAGAGTAGTTTGAACGGATTCGCAGCGAGCGACGGTTGCCGCGAACCTCCACCGTTGTCCCGTCAACCGCCGACTGCGCAGAAGCGGCGTCGGGCGGCGCCACGATACGAGCGCTAATCTCGACGCGCTCCTGGTCCCAGGCCGTCAACCGGACACTCCCCGCGTCGCTCTGAAGCTCCAGCCGGCTCCCGGCGACAAATTCGACGGTCTGCTCGAAGCTCTTTTCCTGAGCCGCCGACACCGCAGCCAGGCCGCACCACCCGACCGCGACCATCAAGGTTCGTCCGCATGCCACCATCCACCCCCCTCTGTCGACCAGATTCCTCGAATTATAGGAGCGTGACTCACCTCAGGCACAAAGCAAGCGACATTGCCTCACACCTGGAGGGTCTGGTAGCGTCCTGAGCGTTCCCAGGAGTTGCTTATGGTCACCCTCAACCGGATCGGCCAGGCGTTCACCGCCATCGTCCTGGTCGGCACCCACGTCGTCACCCCTGAGGCTACGGCACAGACAGCCAACGACGACGTGCGCTTCCGCACCCACACCATCGCGACACTCGAGCGGGGCGGTTACCAACCGATCGTGGTGGACATGAACGCGGATGGTCGCCTCGACGTCATCGCGCTGTCAGTGGGCCTCGACCAGCTGGCCTGGTACGAAAACCCAGGGTGGGAGCGCCATCTCATCGCCGACGGACTCAATCGATCGATCAATCTGGCGCCCCACGATCTGGATGGCGACGGCATTCCGGAGCTCGTACTCGCCCACGAGTTCGGGACAACGCACGCCGACAGCTTGGGGGTCGTGTCACTGCTGACCCATGACGGCGACCCGCGTGCCCGCTGGACTATGCGCGAGATTGACCGCGCACCGACCGCTCATCGCCTGCGCTGGGCCGACATCGACGGAAGCGGCCGGAAAGTGCTGATCAACTCGCCGCTCGCCGGCTTGGCCGCTACCTCGCCAGACTACCGAGATGACACGCCGATCTACTGGTACAACCCGGAGGACTGGTCGCGTCACGTGGTCACGGGCGTAGACGGAGGGGTAGTGCATGGACTGCTGGTCAAACCGTGGCAAGACCCCGACAGGGATGCCGTGTTCAGCGCCAGCTTCCTCGGGGTCCATGTGCATCAGTTCATCGACGGTGACTGGGTACGCACGCGGATCACGGAAGGCGCCCCCGCCGAGTGGCCCGCCAGCGGCGCCAGCGAGGTGGAGACGGGACGCCTCGGAGACCAGACCTACGTCGCCACCATCGAGCCGTGGCACGGCGATCAGGTCGTAGTCTACCGAGAGGACGAGGGGGCCTGGTCGCGCCAGGTGATTGGCACCATCAACGGCGGTCACACCATCGTGACGGCCGACTTCGACGGCGACGGCCGGGACGAGATCGTGGCCGGCGATCGCGGGGATGGCCAGACCCTGTATCTCTGGAGCGCCGAGGATGACGACACCCGCTGGACCCGCCAAGTGGTCGACGATCAAGGCATGGCGCCCTCAGGCTGCCTGGCCGTCGATATGAATCGCGACTATCAGATGGACATCGTCTGCATCGGCGGCCGTACGTCGAACCTGAAGTGGTATGAGAATCTATCCCGCTAGCGGTCAGCCACACGCTCAGTGAGCACCACCACTTCGTCGCCCCCGAAGACCGTCACGGCGACGGTGATGCCAACCAATCGGAACCCGTCCTGCCCAACCTCGTTGAGCTCCGTCTCAAGGGTCGAGATGCGAGACGTCGCCAGCAACTGATAGTCGTAATGCCTTGGCGGAGCGGCCTCGTCCCGTTCCATGATCACAACGACTTCATCTCTGCCAAAAAGCGACGAATAGACGGTCTGTCCTCGATACAAGTAGCCGTCGCGTCCAACCTCCTGCATCTCCTCCTGCATGCTGGAGGTCTGGTTCGTCGCGAGCACTCGGTAGGAGTAGCGGCCACCCTCGGCGTCGGCGCCGCGCATAACCACCGATACGACTTGGGAGCCCCCAAACGCAGTGTCGCCCCCCATCACGCCCTGGAGCCTGAACCCCTCGGCCGCCACCTCGTTCAGCTCGTTCTCCATGGTCGAGGTGCGCGAGGTCGCGAGCACCCGATACTCCACCGAAACTTCACCCGGCAGTAACGCTGAATCCACGTTATTCTCAAAGGTCTGGGCCTCGGCTGGGTCGCCCAACATGGTCATCATGGCAGCACCCAACAGAAACACTGCTCTAGATATTGGTCTAAATGTCATCAACATCAACTCAAGTGCCTGAAACTGAACGTTCCCCAGACGGCGTTCGTAAATATCATCCTCACGGCATACAAGTGCTGAGTCACTTCAATCTCGACATGGTAACCACACGAATCGGTACACTCACTCCCGCCCGATTCAGCCACCGACACCGCCAGAGACTGGTTGTGGCCTCGGGGGTACCCTTCGCGAACTTCCCATCCAGGTTGGAATCACGAGCCAGCTGAAACCTCAGACAGATGTCCGAACACCTTGTCACGCTATCTCCCGCTGAGCGCTATGCGAAAAGCGTCGTCCGCTGGCGTTGGCTGGTACTACCGGTCTCACTCGCCTTCGTCATTGCAGCCGCGACGGGGGTGAGACACCTCACCTTTATCGACGAGTATCGGGTCTTTTTTGGGCCAGATAACCCCCAGCTCTTAGCTTTTGATGAAGTCGAAAACATCTACACAAAAAACGACAATATTTTCTTCATTATTGAACCACCAAGCCACCACGACGATGCATTCACGACCGAGACACTCACTGTCGTTGAAAACATCACTGAAGAGGCATGGCGCATTCCATTCGCAATCCGCGTTGATTCCTTAGCCACTTTTCAGCACAGCTGGGCTGAAGGCGATGACCTAATTGTCGAACCTCTCGTTATTGATTCTGCAAACAAGACTCCTGCAGAACTCGTGACCATCCGAAACATCGCTCTCAACGAGCCCATGCTCCGCGATCGGCTGGTACCGCCGACAACTGATGTCCTTGGCCTTAGCGTCACCCTCCAACTACCACGCCTTGCAACCGATGAGACCGCACGAGCGGCCACTCACGCGAGACAAATAGCGGCGGACATCGAGCGCACTCACGCCGGCTATCGTGTGCGTCTGACCGGCATGGCCATGTTGAACAACGCATTCCAAGAATCTGCGATGCGCGACATGGCAACGCTGATCCCACTTATGGGCTTCGTGATCGTCCTGACTCTTGTTGTTCTTCTCCGCTCACTTGCCGCAACAGCATCTACATTGATGCTGGTACTTATGTCCGCTCTTGGAGCACTCGGCCTTGCTGGGTGGACCGGTCTGTCCTTGACGCCACCTTCCACCGCATCGATCACCATGATCATGACCTTGGCGGTGGCCGACAGCATCCACATCTTGGTCACCATGCTTAAGGAGATGCGGCACGGACGCGGTAAATCTGATGCCATCGTAGAAAGCTTACGCATCAACGCGCAGCCTGTTTTCCTGACGAGTCTCACTACGATCGTCGGCCTTCTGAGTATGAACTTCAGCGAAGTGCCACCACTGAACGACCTTGGCAATATCAGCGCTGCCGGTGTCGCCCTGGCGTGGCTTCTTTCGATGACATTTTTACCAGCGTTAATCGCAACGCTTCCGGTCAAGGTGCGTGTCGCATCCTCGAACGCGACCTCACTGATGGACCGCCTTGCTGACCTTGTGATCGACCACCGTCGACCCCTTCTATGGGGCACCAGTGCGGTGGCCCTCGTCCTCATGTCGATGGTTCCACTCAATACGCTTAACGATCAGTTCGTGAACTATTTCGACACAAGCACGACGTTTCGGCAGGACTCAGATTTTGCTGCCGAACGGCTGAGTGGCCTTTACCAGATTGACTTTTCTCTTTCCTCTGGCAACAGCGGCGGTATCAATGAACCCGACTACCTCGATACGGTAGATCGTTTTGCCAACTGGTATCGCCAACAATCTGGAGTCGCTCACGTCGCGAGCATTAGCGATATATTTCGCCGCTTAAATAAGAACATGAATGGCGACGACCCTGAGCAGTACAGACTGCCAACAGAACGCACTTTGGCAGCACAGTACCTCTTAGTGTATGAAATGTCTCTACCTTATGGCCTGGACCTGAATAATCAAATAAACATCGACAAGTCGGCCACTCGGTTCTCAGTCACGCTGGAGAATATTACGTCCCGCGAGCTCATTGCTCTTGTTGAGGCCGGTGAAACGTGGTTGGAGCAAAATGCACCCTCCGCCATGACTACCCGTGGCGCTGGACCGGCCGTGATGTTCTCGTATATCTCTGACAGAAACATCCGTAGCATGCTGATTGGCACTCTCGTCGCCATTGGTCTTATCGGCGTTACGATGATGCTTATGTTACGCAGTTTTCGCTATGGGGTTATTAGCTTTGTACCCAATCTTCTTCCAGCTCTTATGGCTCTCGGACTGTGGGGCTTTCTTGTTGGCGAGATCAATCTTGGCCTGTCTATCGTGACAGGCATGTGCCTCGGCATTATCGTCGACGACACCGTTCACTTCCTCAGCAAGTATCTACGAGCACGTCGCGAACAAAAGCTCGATGCTGAGAGCGCTGTCCGCTACGCTTTCTCGACCGTCGGTGCTGCCCTCGTAGTGACCTCTATCGTCTTGGTCGCCGGCTTCTTGATTCTGGCTCAGTCAACATTCGGCTTCAATGCCGGAATGGCCCAACTTACCTCACTAGTCATTGTCTTGGCACTTTTCGCTGATTTACTACTCTTACCGCCTTTGCTGATTTTTCTTGACCGCAAGACTGTGACTTTTTCTGCATAAACACATAGCAGTAGCCGGCACTCTAAGGAGGTTGTCTGTGATTGTAGGCACTAACTCACGGCCTGTAATGCCTTGCTTCACTTTTGTTGCTTTTCAAAGAGTTCTCAGGCGCCTCGCGGCTGGACTCTCAGTGGTGGCCATTACAGGGCTTCTGACTCCAACATCGTCTTTCGGCGAACAGAACGGCGAGGACATCGCCAGAGAAGCAGAACGACGAGATGCTGGGTGGGGCAGCATAACTGCGACGCTCGAAATGGTTCTTCGTAATCGTCAGGGCGAGGAAAGTCGACGCTCTTTACGCAGTCGCCTCTTAGAGGTTGTTGCTGATGGCGACAAGCTCATGATCATTTTTGATCGCCCACGCGATGTCCGCGGCACGGCATTTCTGACCCATACTCACCGCTCTGGCCCCGACGACCAGTGGCTCTTTCTTCCTGCGCTAGAACGGGTGAAGCGAATCTCGTCGAACAATAAATCTGGTCCCTTCATGGGGAGTGAGTTCTCTTATGAAGACCTCGCCTCCCAAGAGGTCGACAAATTCACTTACAGCTACATCCGAGACGACGTCTTTCACGACAGAGCGACCTTTGTCGTCGAACGAACTCCTATCGATGCGAACTCAGGCTATACGAAACAGCTCGTCTGGTATGACCAAGAAGAATATCGTGTGGAGAAAATTGAGTTTTTCGATCGAAAAGATGCGCTCCTTAAGTCGTTAGTTTATAGCTCTTACCGTCGGCATCTTGACCAATACTGGCGTCCTGACGAGATGCTTATGGAGAATCACCAAACAGGAAAGAGCACTACCCTCGTCTGGAGTGACTATGTTTTCCAGGCAGATCTCACCGATCGCGACTTCGAACAAAGTAGTTTAAGACGTGTCCGTTAGCCGTGCGGCCAGAAGGTGGCCCTCCTGGCGCGCAGCGATAGCGCTTCCGCTCACTACCGGTGCGGTCTGGCTTTTATTGGGCGCTTCGTCGACTGGCCAGCCCTTGACGGGCCACGTCTCGGTGGAGGGACGCTTTTTCCCTGAAACGGCACTAAGAGACAATCTCCAGACTGCCAATCTTTCGATTGCGATCGAGTCTGAATTTTACCGTGATCTGGACAACGCACGACAGGCCATCACGATCGTTCCATTTTTCCGATGGGACCAGCAAGATAGCAATCGAAGCCACTGGGACTTTCGTGAACTTACTTGGCAGTATTTTTCGGACTCTTGGGAGATCAGTATTGGAGCACGAAAGATTTTCTGGGGCGTTACTGAGTCCAAGCACCTTGTTGATGTTGTCAATCAGATCGACTTGCTCGAGAGTTTCGAGGGCGAAGAAAAGCTTGGGCAACCCATGGTCAGTGTCTCGACTAGCCACTCTTGGGGCTTGCTAGAGACGTTCGCTCTGATCGGTTTTAGAGAACGCAACTACGTTGGTCAGGACAGACGGCCTAGTATCCCGTTTCCTCTTGACAGTGAAAACTCAATAGTCGAGGGCGGCAAGCTAAATTTGGCAGTTCGCTGGAGCCACACGCGTGGTCCGCTCGATCTTGCGGTGTCTCATTTTCACGGCACTGCGCGTGAGCCGAGGTTCTTTGTGGGCAATCGTCCACTGCGCATTGCGGCGCTCACCCTGGTCAGTGATAACGAACCTGTCCTCACAGATCTCACTCAACTCTCGACTGTTGTACCGGCATACGAAAACATTGATCAAGCGGGCTTAGAAGTTCAATTAACGGCGAGCGGTTGGCTCTTAAAGATGGAGGCCATAAATCGCTGGGGTCAGGGGCCACGCTTCGCAGCTGTGACCGCGGGCATTGAGTATGCCCTCTCAAATCTTCGGTCAACGGGTATAGAACTCGGCATCCTCGCTGAATATTCTTACGATGAGCGCGGTCTTGAAGCACTAACGCCAATCGAGGACGACGTTTTTGTAGGAGCAAGATTGTCGTTGAATGATGTCCAGGCTACGCAGTTTCTTGCAGGAGCCATAGTAGACCGCCTTAGCGGAGCAAGCCTTTTCTCGGTTGATGCCAGTCGTCGCCTTGGAGAGCGGTCGAGTCTCAACATACAGATGCGAGCTTTCGCTGGTATTTCGTCTGCAGACATGTTTCTTTACGGATTGCGAAAAGATGATTACGTGCAGGCGGCCTTGCGAGTGTACTTTTAATCTACATTAAGGAGTCTCGAAGCTAAGACTTCTTCATTCGCTTGAGTCACGGTCTGGCACTAGAACTTTTCGGTCATTAATAGTTTCACTACGATCGTCCACTAAAGGCATAGACATTTGTTGGACTCTGATATCGCCTCGGTCCTGGCCACAATTCCGATCGTCGAAGAATTGACCCAAGAATCGCGTGACAAGCTCGCGTCAGACTATCCCTGTATCTCCCTTAGTGCTGGGGTACCGCTTTGCAGGCAAGGTGATTCTCCAACACACCTATATATCTTGCTTCGTGGGGAACTTGATATTGTCATCACGTCCCCTACACAAGAACCTGTCAAGACTGGACGGGTTAGTGCGCCAAATATCGCCGGTGAAATGCAACTGCTAAGTGCACACCCGCGCATCGCCTCGCTGATTGCGTCCAGTAGCTGTGAAGTCCTTCCCATTCCGCGCGGCACCGCACTTGAGCTTATCGCCGCACATCCATCTGCACTTAGGGCACTCACTACGCTGGTTCGAGCTCGGTCGCGGCATAATCGCTGTGTCTCGGTGCTATCAAAGCTACTTGGCTTTAATGACCCAGAGCTGATTGTGCATTTGGAGCGCTCGAGTCGTTGGTGTTCGCTGGAGCGCGGCCAAGCCCTGTTTCGCGAGGGTGCAGACGCTGCGTCGATGTTTATCGTTATGGCTGGTCGGCTTCAGGTCAGGAGAGCCGACGAAGACGACACGCGTGAACTCGGCGACGCTGTAGCTGGTGATGTCTTGGGAGAGATGGCCGTTCTGGGCACAACTGTGCGTAGTGCGACGGCCGTGGCGTTACGTTACTCCGAGCTCATCGAGGTACCCGTGGAGCGTTTTGACGAGTTGTCTGCTCGTCATCCAGCCCTCGGGATAAGCATGAGTCGCCTTCTCAGCAAGCGCCTACGTCAAATGGTGACGGCAGGCGGTCTTGATCGAAACGAGATTCGAACGGTCGCGGTGATGCCCGCTGGCTCAGACGTCTCTATCGATGGTTTCTGTGAGAGTCTCACGTCCGTTCTGGCAACGCATGGGACAAGTCGGCGCCTTCACCCAGACCATTTCAGCGAAGACCTTGGCGGTAAGCGCCTTGGTCGGATGCTAGACGAAGATCCCCAGTTTATCCGTCTAAGCTCTTTACTTGACGACTGCGAAGAACTGAACCGCTTCGTTATTTATCAGACGGACACTGAGGCGTCCCCATGGACGAAGCGCTGTATCGAACGTGCTGACCTCATCTTGATGGTGGGCTCCAGTACGGCCACACCTGTTCTTAGCGACTGCGAAGCCTTGCTTGAACACGTGGAGGCAGACACCGGCGTTCACACTCAGCGCTTTCTCGTGATCAGGCACCCTTCAGCCAGCGCACTACCCACTGGCACGTCACAATGGCTAAGCAGGCGACGTGTCGACCTCTTTCTCCATTGCCGGCTCGACAATGACGCCGACCTGGAAAGAGTCGCCAGGCACCTCGCTGGTCGAGCCGTTGGCATCGTGCTGGGCGGCGGCGGCGCTAGAGGTCTTGCCCATATAGGCGTACTCAAGGCTTTACAGGAAATCGGCATACCTATAGACATGATTGGAGGGGCAAGCTCCGGCGGAATGGTGGCTGGCTCTTTTGCTCAGGGGCTCAGCATCTCAGCGATGATTGAAGATGCCCGCAAGGTCTTTCTTGAGACCAGGCCCCTTAACTCTTTTACAGTACCGTTCTTGTCTCTACTTGACCCGACGAAACTTGACATCGCAACAAGGCGCAGCTTTGGCGACATCGCCATCGAAGACCTGTGGATTCCATATTTCTGTGTGTCCTGCAACCTCACAACAGCAGATACAACCGTGCATCGCACGGGCTCTCTTTGGCGCGCTATCAGAGCAACGACAGCCTTACCAGGCATCTCCGTTCCGATGGTCAAAGATGGCCAGTTGCTCGTCGACGGTGGCGTTATCGAGAACATTCCAGTGAAGACCATGAATCGCCTCAAGAGGGGCCCCACCATCGTGGTCGACGTTAGTCGCCGAGGCAACGAACTCACCGTCGCTTGCGACTATGAAGACCTGCCTAGTGGCTGGCGACTCCTCTGGAACCACCTCAATCCATTCTCTACGCCTCGCAAGCCCTTCAACATTCTGCAGGTCATCAGTCGTGTCGCAACAGTCACTTCTGCCAAAGATCGATCAGAAGTCCGAAAGAGCGCTGACCTGATCATCGAACCGCCAGTCTCTGATTTTGGGTTGCTTGAGTGGGACGCAATAGACGCGCTTGTCGAACTGGGCTATCAATCAACTCTCGAAACGTTAAAGAGCGAGGACATTCACAGCCAGTTCGGCATCGACCGCGGCACCTTACAGACCACCAGAATCGATCGTGCTTGTGATTGAGGTAAGAAATACGAGAGACATGCGAACCTTATTGTGGCAACGGAACTCAATGCGTCTCGAACAAGGTGGCATAGTAGCGGTACCAGTCACTCTGAAAACGGAGGAAAGGGTCGTACTCTAGCTTTTTCTTCAGGAAGGCCGGAAATTTCGGATAGCACGTCTCCACTTGGTCTCGTGTAGCCCACCGATGGTAGGTCAGAAAAAATCGACCACCATGCTCGATAACACGATCAATGATTCGGCGAAAGTCGTCGCGCGCTTTGTTGATTCCCTCTGCCGTATGCGTGACGTGGAGATTGCAGACTATACAAACAGAGCACTCAGTCGCCCACGGAAGAAAACTCTCCGCGTCTTGTTCCACGAACCTGATCGTCCCGTAAGTCATATCCACCTGGTGCTTAATGAAGTCTCTCCGCACGTCGGCCATGAAGGGAATGAGCGAGTTGTGTGTGACATAGACCTCAGTGATCACCTCTGTCTCCCGGTTCCCAGCCACTGCTGCGCTGTACCCCTCGAACACGTTTGACAGTTGGTGCATATCAGACCAGTAAATCTGGCCTGACGTTCCGAGATAGAACTGTTGATAATGGCTAAAGGCTTTCTCTTTGTCGCTTCGCGCCAGCCGATACAGCTGTGCCCAATCTGCGCCTGACATCTGCTTCTGTTGTCCTGACACAGGTCTGCCGTCCGTGACTGGTTTGTAGCACGAGAATACGCCTGGATGAAATTCTTCGTCTCCTTGGAGGCTGATCGAATATTGACAGTCGCCATAGAGAAACCCTTCCTCTAGGGCTGCATCGATTCTCTGGAGTAAATTTCGAACGGCGATCACTTCGACCATTCGTTTTACTGCCTGCCTTGGGACAAGACGAAGCGTAACGTGTGTCACTACCCCAAATAGTCCATAGCCGCCTATGGCAAGCGAAAAGAGTTCGGCATTGTTTTGTCGACTACAAACATGGGTGTCGCCTGAATGGTCAATGATCTTGAACGATTCGATATCGCTGATAAAGGGCGGGAATTTGAGACCTCGGCCATGGATGTTGGAGGACAACGATCCTCCGATAGAGACATTGTCGATCCCAGTCTGCTTTTGTCGTACGGCCCAAGTGACCCCGTCACCACTTTGGTTAGCATGCAAATAGCCGATCAGCTCAGGCCACATTAAGCCGCTCTCCACCTCGATCAAACCTTGTTCTCGGTCAAAAGCTGAAACTTTATTGTAGGACCGCATATCGAGACAGATCGTGTCTGTTCCGAACTGTTGGCCACCCATCGAGTGCCTTCCACCTGCGACCGACATCGGCACATCCAGCGTAGCCGCCAAGGTGATCGCCTCACGAATCTCCACTTCTGAGTGAGGCACAACGAGCGAATGCACATTCGTGGCATTCAATTGAGATTGAATATCGTTAACTTCTGGCATGTTCATAGTCCGCACATTGCTACGTGTGAGTCTGTACTTGTGAAGCCAAAGCAATATTTTCGCCAAGTGCAAGAACCGCACTGTGGTTGGCCTCTGTCAAGAACCTGAGTCTGAGTTCTTCCGAAGTGCAGTGCTCCTGCAGTCTAAAACCAGCGTCACCCAGAAATTCAGACAAGGCCGCTGGCTTGATTCCCCAGGTAAAACGCTCGTTTCTAAGAGCCAGCCACAGCAGAGTCGCTGGACGCGTGTGCTGAAAGTGATACCTCTTCGGTGTCGCTTCTTGCATATATGTGAAGAGAAACTTCGATGTCTGATTTTGAGCGACAATTGAAGCGAGCAAAGCTCGAATCTTTAACTCATCCAAGTACATGGTGAGTCCTTCGGCGATAAAGAGGGTGGCCTCAGTCGGGTCATATGCGGGCGACTGCGAAAGAGCTGAAGTGAGACTTTCCTCCGATAAATCTGCCGGAACGAAATGGCAGTGCCCTATTGGAAGGCGGAACTCTTCAAGGGCAGCCCTCTTAACCTGCTGCGTAGCGGGGTGGTCGACCTCAATGACACGACAACCTGGTATCTCCGCCGAGAGGCGGAGGCTAAGTGTGTCGAAGCCAGCCCCGATCACAACGAGCTGTCGTACTCCTTTCGTAAGAGTCTCGCTGGCAATAGACTCGATGTATCGTTTCCGGATTAGCTGATGCAAATAGATGCCGGGTATTGAGACTACCTGCATTAATTTGGCTTTGAAGAGAAGCAGCCTGCGTGCGGTATCGGCACCAAAGATGCTCCGATCAATCTCCAGGCGTCTGGTGATCTCAGCGGTATATCTGGCCAGTTCGGGAGGCACTTCTCTCTTGAGGTGCGGCTGCTGTGACACCCAGTAGATGCCGTTTGACACAAATCGTGCTGTCTGACTGGCCTTGTTGGGATTCATTTGGAATGAGGTAAAGACCACGCTCGGACCACCGGACTGCCCAGCTACCTAGATAAGGATCTAGGACGGAACGCGGAACCGAGACTCGGTACAGGTGGCGGCATCCACGACGTCGGCCACCCGGCGCTGCAAGGCCACGAACTCCTCGTCACCGAGGAGGATCATGTTGAAGTCTTCGCGGCTGGTCTGGTCTGGGTGCTGCTCGGTGAAACGGATCTGGTCCACCGGAACCTCGAGTGACTGAAAACCGGTCATCCATCGTCCGGTCTGCGTGGTCAACTCGGCGCCGGGATAGCGCTCGTTAACAAGCGTCACCATGTCCCTCGCCAGACGATCGGCTTCTGCCTTTCCACCGGGAAGCACGTTGCACACACGTGAGAACACGAACGCCCGGTCCGCCTGCGCAGCGGCAACAGCCATCACGGCCGAGACGGCAATCAGTGTAAGCACGGCTCGCGCGGCGTGACGACGCCAGATCTTAGTCATATCGGGCCTGTCGCCCGATCATAGCTGCAGAGACGTCGCTGGCCCGCGCTGAAGGTCCGACTGCGCGCTGGCGTGGGCAGCCTCCCCATCTCCGCGAAGTAGTACACAACCACGGCGTCCAGATACTCCGGAGACGGCATACTCCCTCTAGAACGAGGCTAGCGGGACGCTCCGTTCCCACTCCCGTCTCAAAAGAGTGCCACCGGGCCAGTGCCTGACGTGAGGCAGTAGGCGCCCAGACTGAGGACGGTAGCCACCATCGACACCGTGACGAACGAGACCAGGGCAACCACCGCCGCGATACGCACCCCCAGGGGATGGCGGCGCGGGCGGCCCGGCGTACCAGCCGGGCGCTCGACCGTGCCCACCGGCTTCACCCGCGACAGCTCCATGGTTGATAGGACGCCCTCGGACTGGGCCGCGTTCCCGACAGACCGGTGTCGACGTCGCCGGTCAACATACAATGCGACCGTATTCCACCAAGTCCTCAAGGAGAACTCTGTTGCTCGATCGCGCCCTTCGCTCACTCGCACACGCCACCGTGTTCTCGATGGTCATCAGCGGTATCAACGCGACCGCCCAGACCGTGGGACCCGGACCGACCGATTGGCCCAGCACCAACTACGTACAGAGCGCCAACCGGTACAGCCCGCTCACCCAGATCACGGCCGAGAACGTCACCTCACTCGAACGGGTCTGGAGCATCAACCTCAAGCCGGAGGGGTTCGAGGGACGACTGCGGGAAGACCAGTCGATTCCACTGGTCATCGGCGACATGATGTATCTGGGCTCGCCCTACGGCTCCGTCATCGCTCTAGATGCCACCACCGGCGAGGAACACTGGCGGTTCGATCTGCCTGACGGCGCGCTCCCATCACGCCGCGGTATCGCCTACTGGCCGGGCGACGGAAGCATCCCGCCCTCGCTCATCTTTGGGGCGAGCTCTGGCGCCCTCTATTCGATCACGGCCGCCGACGGTACCCTAAACGCAGGCTTCGGCGATAACGGCATAGTCGACCTGAAGACCTCGGAGGTGATGCGATCGTTCACCGACGCCAGTTACTCGCTGCTCTCGGCGCCAGCCGTCTACAAGAACCTGGTGATCACTGGCGCCGGCACCGGCGAGGGACGCGGATTCCCGAACGGCACGGGACCGGCCGGAGACACGCGCGCCTGGGATGCGCGGACAGGCGATTTGGTCTGGACATTTCACACGGTACCGAGGCCAGACGAGTTCGGCTACGACTCCTGGGCCGGAGACAGCGCGAGAGACCGGTCAGGCGTCAACGTCTGGGGCTACATGTCGCTCGACGCCGAGCGCGGCATCCTCTACATGCCGATTGGCGCCCCGAACGACGACCGGGTCGGTGTCGATCGCCCCGGCGACAACCTATTCTCCTCCTCGATCGTGGCCGTCAACGCCGAGACCGGCGAGTACCTCTGGCATTTCCAGTTCGTGCACCACGACATCTGGGACTACGACGCGCAGTCGGCGCCGCTGGTGGTTGACCTGGAACGGAATGGGGAAACCATCCCAGCCCTCCTCGCGGTCAACAAGTCGGGACTCCTCTTTACACTCAATCGCGTCACCGGGGAACCGATCATCCCCATCGAGGAGCGCCCGGTACCGCCGAGCGACCTCGCCGGCGAGCTCGCGTCACCCACCCAGCCGTTCCCGGTCAAACCGGAACCGCTGGCGCAGATGACCATCTCCCGCGACAACCTTTACACGGGCGAGCCGGAACACCAGGCCTACTGTGAACGGATGGTCGACGACAACGACATGAAGCTGGGCGGCCCCTACATGCCGATTGCCGTCAACCGCTACAGCATCTCGCCTCCGGGGCCAGCCGGCGGCATCAACTACTGGGGCCCGGCCTACGACCCTGACCTGGGACTGTTCATCTCCAACGTCACGAATCTGTTTCAGCCGATGCAACTGGTTCAGCGGCCCAACGGCACCTGGTTCAACTCCGGCTCGTTGGCGGGACTGCGTCGTTTCGGCGACGCTGACCGGAAGCTCCCATGCGGGCCGACGCCCTGGGGCGAGCTGGTCGCGGTGGACATGTCCACGGGCGATATCGCCTACCGCAAGACCCTGGGAGTGTCCGACATGCTCCCCTCCGGGATGCGGGACACCGGCCGCCCCAGCACCGGCGGCGTCATCCTGACCGCAAGCGGACTCACCTTCGTGGGCGGAACCGACGACTTCCGCTTCCGCGCCTTCGCCACTGCGACCGGCGAGCAGCTCTGGGAACTCCGGCTCCCGTCATCGATTCAGGCGACGCCGATCACCTACCTCGGTGAGGATGGCCGACAGTTCGTGACCATCATCAGCACGGGTGGAGGGCTGACCGGGTCAGACGTCACCAACGACGAGATCATCGCCTTCGCCCTACCGACGAATTGAGCCAGTAACCGCCGTAGGAGAGCCCGCAGACGACGACCCCGGCACGGGTTCGATGCGCAGGATGGCGCTACTCGAAACCTACTGGCCAAGATCTCAACGGCGGCCGGCGCGCTCTCCTTCAAGGTATCGTATCGAAGGAGGTTCTCATGACGTTTCGCGTTCTTGCCAGGGTGACGGTCGCACTCGCGTTAGCACTACCCCTGACCGCGGCCGGCCAGACAGGGTCGCAGCCCAGAACGCCTGATGGTCGACCTGACCTACAAGGCGTGTGGGATTTTAGGACGGTAACGCCGCTGGAGCGTCCCGAGGATCTCTCCGATCGCGCGTTCCTGACCGAGGAAGAGGCCGCCGAAATCGAGACGGGAGCGACCGAACGTCGCAACGTTGGGCTCGCGCCCAGCGAAGTACGCACCGAGCCGTTACCGGCAGGCGGCGAGGGCGCCGCCGGTGGCCAAGCGGTGGGCGGGTACAACGAGTTCTGGTTCGACCGCGGCACCAATGTGGCCGGGAACCAGACGTCGCTGATCATCGATCCGCCCGATGGC
This sequence comes from Acidobacteria bacterium UBA2994, assembly GCA_002346545.1. Taxonomy (GTDB): domain Bacteria; phylum Acidobacteriota; class Vicinamibacteria; order Vicinamibacterales; family UBA8438; genus UBA2994. Next base: position 19,101 of record DEAA01000064.1, on the reverse strand, counting down.
CGACTCCCCGCGCTGACCCCTCGGGGTGAATCGCTGCATCAGATCGGCTCCCCGTTCGAGGACCTGCCGATGAACCGGCCCGTACGGGTACGGACCGTGGGTGCTGGCGTCGACCACCCCGAAGACCGGGGGCTCGCCGAACGGTGCCTTGTCGGCTTCAACTCCGGCCCTCCAATGATCCAGGGCGGCTACAACAACTACATGCAGCTGTTCCAGACGCCGGATACCGTGGTTCTCTACAACGAGATGGTGCACGACGCCCGGATCGTCCCACTCGACGACCGTCCCCAGATCTCCGACAAGATCCAGCAATGGGCCGGGCAATCGCGAGGGCACTGGGATGGCGACACGCTGGTCGTAGTGACGACGAACCTAAGCGACCTAAGGGCCAGCTACGAGCCTTCTTCCAGGGTCGCGATCGGGACCGGCTCGACCATGACGCTCACCGAGCGCTTCCGACGGCTCGACGACGACACGCTGCAATACGAGTACACGGTCGACGACCCGACCATCTTCACGCAAGACTTCACGGTCTCGTACCCGATGCAACGCATCAACGAACCGCTCTTCGAGTACGCCTGTCACGAGGGAAACTACGGCCTCCTGAATATCCTGCTCGGAGCTCGCACCGACGAACTCAAGTGACATGATCATCCGACCGACGTCTTCAGACGTAACGCCAAGGACAGAGACCATGCGACCATCCAAGAACTTGCCGCTTTATCGAGCGCTGGCAATGCTCGCCCTCACGACCATCGTCGGGCTGTACCCGACCACGGCAGACGCGCAGGCACGCATCACTACCGGGGGTAATCCGCCCTCGATCATCGCCGGCCAGAGCCAGACCAACTGGGAAAGCAACAACCTCGATCGCTACAACCAGCGGTTCTCGGAGCTCGACCAGATCGACACGACGAACGTGGGTCAGCTCGAGCGTCTGTGGACGTTCGACGTGCCGAGCACCATCAACGTAAGACAAGTCACGCCGCTGGTCGTCGATGGCGTGATGTATCTGCACGGCCGGGACTCCGTGCTGGCGCTCAACGCGGTCACGGGCGAGTCGGTCTGGACCACCGAGGTCGAGGGGATGACCGGCGGCACCGTGCGCGGTCCGCTGCACGTCGACGGTCGCATCTACTCCTACCATGGCGATCAGTTGGTGGCGACCGATACCGAAACCGGCGAGCTCGTCGAAGAGTTCGGCGACGACGGCATCCTGCCGGTGCTGAGCTTGGCCCTCCAACACAAGTATCCGGACACCTATCCTCCCGGATTCGATGCCTTATCGATGCGCTACCGCATCAACAGTTCACCGGCGTACCACGACGGGACGCTCTATGTCGGCTCGGCGATCTCCGAGGGCAACATCCCGGGTGGCCTCGTCGTCGCAGCCGACGCCGACACCGGTGCGATCAAGTGGGTGTTCAACACGGTCCCGCAGCGGCCGCAGGATGAGGGCTTCGAGATTGCCGACCCGACCTGGGGCTACGGTAAACGCGCCGGGGGCGGCATCTGGACACAGCCGGCCATCGACGCCGAGCTTGGCCTGGTGTATGTCAACGCTGCGAACCCGATGCCTCCCTACGACGGCTCGGCACGAGCCGGGAAGAACCTGTTCACCAACTCGACGATCGCGCTGGATCTCGAAACGGGCGCGCTCCGCTGGTATTACCAGACGATCCACCACGATCTGTGGGACTGGGACAACATCACCGGCCCGACCCTATTCGACGTGACCGATGCCAACGGCGAGACGATCAAGGGAATTGCCGCGGCTGGCAAGAACTGCCTCCTGTACATGTGGCACCGCGACACCGGAGAGCCAATCAACCCGATGGTCGAAACCCCGGTGGAGATCCGATCGAACGTGCCGGGGGAGGTGGTCTACCCGACCCAGCCAATTCCCTACAACGCCCGTGGCGTCCAGATGACGCCGTTCTGCGCGACGTATCTCCACTTCGACGACCCCGAGCTTCGGGCTAAGGCCCGACCGATGTACTGGCCCTATGCCACTGACGAGCACTTTCTCGTCGCGCACGGCGGTTCGAGCTTTGGCGCGCCCTCCTTTAGCCCGCGAACCGGCCTGCTCTATGTCACCGGCAAGAACGCCGGCGTGTCGCTCCTCGTAAAGCCGGTCGGCGAAGGCCTGGAGTTCGGACAGGGCGGCGGCCATGTGCCGGGCTTCGACATCGATGAGCTCAACCGGGTCCCCGAGTTCCCGAGAACGACGACCCTGACGGCCTACGAACCGGCCAGTGGCGAAGAGATGTGGCAGCAGATCCTGCCCTCGGTGACCTTCGGCGCCTCTAGCGGAAGCGTCGTCACGGCTGGCGATGTCGTCTTTCAAGGTACCGAGGACGGGGGCCTCTACGGGTTCCACGCCGAGACGGGCGGACAGTTGTTCCACTACATGGCGGAGAGCACCATCCAGTCGAGCCCCTTGACCTACGAGGTGAACGGCACCCAGTACGTGACGGTGATTGCGACCGGCTCGATCCTGACATTCGCGCTCCCGTAGCGTGCGCTCGGGAACCAGCAACCCTCCGGTCAGCGGGGGGCAGCAACCCGTCCCCCCGTAGCGCCCGCGACGTCAGGACGTCGGGGCCGCTACGGATACACGTAGCTGGACTGCGAACCCAGGGGAATACCGCTGACCCAGAACACGACCAGCAGCACCGACCACACCAGGAGCAACGCGATGCTATACGGCAGCATGAGCGAGACCAGCGTACCAATACCTGTGTTCTTCACGTAGCGCTGGCAGAAAACCACGACCAGCGGGAAGTACGGCATGAGAGGCGTGATGATGTTGGTTGACGAATCGCCGACGCGGTAGGCGGCCTGCGTGAGGTCCGGGGAAATGCCCAGTTGCATCAACATCGGCACCACCACCGGCGCGATCAGCCCCCACTTGGCCGACGCGGAGCCGACCAGAAGGTTCACGAAGCCCACCAAGAGAACGATGCCGACGATCGTCACTGGGCCGGGCAGGGCGAACTCTCTAAGTGCATCGGCGCCCTTGACAGCCAGCAGGATGCCGATGTTTGACTGCCCGAACATCCAGATGAACAGCGAGCAGAAGAAGGCCAAGACCAGGTAGTAGCCCATGGTCTCCATCGACTTCGACATACCCTTGACGATGTCTCGATGCGAGGTGACCGAACCCGAGACGTACCCATGGACGACGCCAGGGAGCAGGAAGAAGAGGAAGATCAGCGGCACGATCGACTGCATCAGCGGCGCCTGGAAGGAAGTGATCTGCTCTTCGAAACGCAACGCCGAGTCCGTCGGCACCGCCCACAAGATCAAGGCCACTGCTCCAAAGAGCGCGGTGACGATGCCCGCGACCATACCCCGCTGCTCGGCGGCGGTCACCTCCTCCATCTTGGGCATCTGCTCGGGGTCCCCGTCGATGGTGTGACCGCTCACACGCGGCTCGATGATCTTGTCGGTGATGAACCAACCGATGATGGTAATCAGAACGGTCGACGCCGCCGTGAAGACATTGTTGTTGACGATGCTGACCTGTGCCTCCGGGTCGAGCAACTGGGCAGCCGACAGGGTGAACCCTTGTAGCAAAGGGTCGAGCCCACTGGGAATCAAAAAATTGGCCGAGAAGCCGCCTGACACGCCGGCAAACGCGGCTGCGATCCCGGCCAAGGGGTGCCTGCCCGCCGCGTAGAAGATCACGCCGCCCAGTGGAATGACTAGCACATAACCGGCGTCGACCGCGTAGTGGCTAGCGACGCCAACCAGGATCAGCACCGGGGTGAGGAACCTCTGCGGGGTGAAGCGCAGCACGGTCTTGATCAGGGCGCCGATGAACCCAGTGTGCTCCGCCACGCCGATGCCCAAGAGCGCTACCAGAACCACCCCCAATGGAGGGAAGGTCACGAACGTGTTGACCATCGTAGAGAGCAGATTGGCCAGACCGGGCAGACTGAACTGGTTCAGTACGTGGATCGCCTCGCCCGTCGCCGGGTGCTGTGCCCCGAAATCGACGTTCGAGAGGGGCCAGGACAGGACCCAGACAGACGCCATCAGGACCAAGAACAAGACGGCCGGGTCAGGTAGCCTATTGCCGACCACCTCGATCGTGTTCAGGAACCGGTCGAGAAACCCGGCGCGCTTCGTGTCGTTCACCATCGAGCCCTCCTTGGATCTGGTCGGGGCGGGATCCTACCAGTTCGGCACGAGCAGAGGCGTTGAAGTTGGAGCACCCAAGCGCCAAGAAGGCGCACACCTCAGCGCTACACCGAATACCCGCCCCAATAGCGGGATGTGGTTTGGGGGTGGACTGACCACCGAGGCCGATGGCGTCGACGACCGGCGTGAAGTCGGACTTCGCCTTCTCGGTATCGAGCGCGGCGCAAATTAGTTCTCAGGGGACATCTGAGCTCGCGTGGGATCTCTCCAGGATGTATTGCTGGATCGCCCGGACATCTTCGGCATCGATGAGGTCGTCGAATCTCGGCATCCCACGTTGCTCGCGCAGCCCGCCGAGGACGATCTGCTCGAACTGGGCATGCACATTCGCAGACGAGCATCGAAGATCTGGAAGTGATCCGGCGATGGCACCGAAACCGTGGCACCCAAAACACAGTCCCTCGTAGAGTTCTCGTCCGTCGCGAATGGTCGCGGCGGATGCCTCTACGGGGAGCGCCGGCACAGGCGGCTCCGTATGGCCAAAGGGCCTCGGTTCCATCGACGCGTTGCCGTCGAGCGCAAAGGTTAAGACGCGCCCATAACCAGGCTTGACGGGACCCATTCCAGGCGGATTGATCAGTCCGGGCGCTCCACCCCATCCCACCATAAGCGTGATGTGTTGCACGCCGTCAACGAGGTAGCTAACAGGAGGCGCCATGATCCCGGTGCCCGCGTCAAACTCCCACAACACGTCGCCATCCGTTGCGCGGTAGGCCGCAAAGATCCCGTCCGCACGTCCCTGGAAAACGAGACCGCCTGCCGTGGCTAGTACGCCACCACTCTCGGCCACCGGGAAATCAACGGTCCAGTCTGCGCGCCCTGCCACGGGGTTCCACGCCACGAGCCTGCCTTGAGCGGGAGGCTTGAGCAATAGCTGTTCCAGGAGTGAACCGTCATAGCCGGGTTCGATCCCAGCATTAAAGGCTCTCTTGCCCGGTTGCCATTCAGGGTCGGGCGGATGGATGAAGAACATGCCATCCTTCACCGGTAGATAGACCAGCCCGGTCGTCGGATGAAAGGCCATCGGATACCAGTTGTGTGCCCCACCAGGATCCGGGGTCACGATCACCGGTTCCATACCATCGTACGCCGCTGTTGCTACGACCGGCCGACCGGTCTCAGAGTCGATACCGGTCGCCCAGGTCATCTGCGCATACGGCGTCCCGGAAAGAAATTCTCCGGTGGCAGCATCCAGCACGTAGAAAAAGGCATTCTTCGACGCTTGCATGATCACACGCCGCTGACGTCCGTCGATCTCAAGATCTGCCAGCATCAGCGGCTGGGTAGCATCGTAGTCCCAGTGGTCGCCAGGTACTAGCTGGAAGTGCCACGCGTATTCGCCGGTAGCAGCGTGCAGGGCGAGGATGGAGGTGGCGTAGAGGTTGTCGCCACCTCGACCGCGGAGATCGCGATACCAGGGGTCGGCATTTCCTGTGCCTACGTACACGAGATCAAGCTCGGGGTCGAAGACGATCGCGTCCCACACGGTGCCCCCACCACCGGCCAGCCACCATTCACCGGTCCAGGCTTCTGCGGCGCGCTGCATCGACGCGTTCTCGAACCCTTCTGCCGGATTTCCAGGAACGGTGTACGTTCGCCACACCAGTCCGCCGGTCTCTGCGTCGTACGCAGAGACATATCCACGCACGCCGTACTAGGCCCCCGCGTTGCCAATGACGACCAAGCCGTTGGCGATTCTGGGGGCCCCGGTAATGGCGAGCGGCTTGTCCAAGTCGATCGTCAGCGTTTCCCACACCTGGACGCCGGTGGCGGCGTCAACGGCGATCAGCCGACCGTCGGTGGTCCCGACATAGACGCGGTTCTCATAGAAAGCAACGCCCCGGTTCACAACGTCGCAGCAGATGAGCCTGGCTCTGGTGCGATCGGAGTCGGGGTCATAAGTCCACAGGCGGTCGCCCGTCTTCGCGTCGAACGCGTAGACGATGCTCCACGGCCCCGTCGTGTAGATGACACCGTCGACGACGACTGGTGTGGCCTCGACGCCTCGGGTCGTAGGCAGCTCACGGCTCCAGACCAGGCCAAGTCGGCGGACCGTATCCTCGTTAATCTGCTGGAGAGGGCTGAACCGTTGCTCGTCGTACGTCCGCCCATACATCAGCCAGTTCGCGTTGTCATCAGCCGCGTTCCGGAGCTGCTCGTCGCTGGCGCGTTGGGGCACAGCCCCGACCGTCCACCCGCCAACAACGGGTAGGGCGAGCATCGCAACGGCAAGGAGGGCCTGAGATAATCGAGTCACCGCAATCTCTTTGTGAGAGTGAATACAGCACGATCCGCACCGAAAGGAAAGCTGCTAGCGCACCAGATTAAGCGTCTCTAATTGCGACGAAAAACAGTCTGGGGCACGCTTAAGTGTCCCCTCCGCATGCTGCAACAAGATCGTCCAAGCTAAGCCCGCCCAACACATTCATGTCTTCGTCAACGAACTCGAACAGCATGCCTTTTCCCCGTATGCTGTAGTGCACCACGCCACCTTCAGGACCACCACACTCTGTATGTACATCTCCCGGCTGAGAAACGGTATAGCTACCCACTCGTCGCACTTCTCGGAGGGTGCCGTCGGGCTCATAAATGTGCTGCTCACCTGCGACAACAAACAGGTTTGATGTTCCGCAGTGTCGATGCGTGTGGATGAGGTTTACGGTTTGGCCATCAGCTTCTTTCTTGGGTGGAAATTTAACGAGAAAATCCACCACTTCGAATTTCGTACTTCCGGCTAAAGGTGCAAACTCAAAGTTCTCTAAAACGCCACAGCCTGGCACTTCGATCGGTGCCCACTGGATACTTCGATCGTCAAGCGCGTATGCAGCAGATCGTTCCACTCTACCCTCCTCATCGTGACCGAGCTCTCTTTACACGGTAAGTACCAGCCGGTCACCCCAGACAACTTTCACCAAGAACTACTACACCGACAAGCTTTGACACCTTCTCAGGGTCAAACTTCACCGGGAATAAAGTGACCGCACAAGACTATTCGTTCACCTCTAGCTGGCGTCAAAATTCTTCCCGGTCCAACTTCTGGAGGCGAGATCGATCTCACTCTCACTACGGAGTTTCTGGCCACTCGCAGTGGTCCCAGTGAGCTGCAATGTCCACGCATTACGCCCCGCATGTTGGGTCCACGTTCCCTCAGCGGCACCCGCGTCCCGTCCACCATCTGGAAGATAGGCCACAGCGACATAGCGACAGGTTCCAGATGTCGCAGCGATGTCATCGTGGGACAAATCGACTGTCAAGGTGCCAAACACCGTACCGAACCCAGTCGCAGTGCCTTCCCAGTAAGAGGTTAATCGAGTGCCGCTCGGAATAGCTTCTTCTGAGTGCCCTGTCATTTTCATCGAGAACTCACCAGTCGGCTCTGCCATTTTTATCTCCCCCCTGAAGAACAAACACCTGAACTCATTGGCGCTTCAGTACGCCGCAACAGACCCCTTCGCAGCGTAGAACCGGCAACGGGCCAAGTGTGTGTGAGGGATCTCCCGCTCACGACTATGTAGATGCGGCCAGACCCTAATACGAGCGAGGCGCTAACTCAACACAGGGCAGGACGCCCCAGCAGCACGTCACTGAACCCGCTGTCAGCGACGTGCTTCCAAGCGGGGGAGGGGAAAGCACATAAGTCTCCGGAGGGCTTGAACAGCTCCGCCCTAGCGGCGGAAGATGCCGTACCAGGACCCAGCCTTCTTCTTGCGCTGGAATCGATCGATCAGATTGAGGCCTGCGGTGCTCAGTACCTGCAACACCTCGTCCTCGCAAGCAGGATCGACCTCCGCGAGCACACTCCGCAGCTCCCGATGCCGGAGTGCTTCCCCGGCGCCCCGCAGCACCAGCGCTTCGGCCCCATCCACATCCAGCTTGATCAAGTTCGGCATCGGCGCGCCGTACTGTGAGACGACCTGATCCAGCGAGGTCGCCAGCATCGCCTGGTCGGACGCCTTGACCGACGTGGTCGCCGGATCCCATGACTCCGCGGCGAACTTGTGTCGGCTCTGTCCGGGTTCGAGCGACTTGTAACGGAAACGCTGCAGCCCCGGGCGATCCGACAGCGGCACCGGCATCGGAACAATCAGGCTGTTGAATTTGTTGAGCCGGATATTCTCACACAGACGGGCGTATGTCGCGTATCCCGGTTCGAAGGCGAGCACGGTCCCTCGTCCGTCGAGATTCGCCGCGGCAATGAGCGAGAACACGCCGACGTTCGCGCCGATGTCATACACAACATCGCCGCGGCGCACCTGTGTGTCGAACCATTCGACGGTCCACGGCTCCTTCCGTCCCGGATCGAGCCGCCACATGCGCTCGGCGTGGGTCTCCACCAATATGAACAGCGGTGCCTTCGCGTACACGACCTGCACTTTCTCGGGTTCCGGCATGCCGGGTGGGGCCGTCGGAACATCGGCCGCCTCCTTGAGCTGACCGGGCTCGGACGGAAGCCCGCCGCTCGCCCGCCCGGTCCCGACCACTGTAGTCGCCCACGCCTCAATGTCATCAGCCAGGATCGGCGCCGCCGGTTGTTCCAATCCGTGCGGCCGGACGAAATCGCGAATGAACGCCTGCATGGCGCCCCGATCGAAGCGCCCCGACAGACCGGCCTCAAGCTGCGCCATGTGCTCGTTGAGATCAGCGGCGCACTCCACAAACCCACCGTGTTCCTTGAGAAGGTACTGGAAATGGTGAGACCCGGTCTGTCCCGAGGCGAAATCTGTCGCACGAATGGTGTACACCGGCGTCCCCAGAATCCCAGCTTCGAGCTCGGCGGTGGTGTTTAGCCCAACGACCGCATCAGCGTGCGACAGTAGATCGTAGAGCGCCTGGTCGCCCATTGCGCTCTTCGCCGGGGTCATTGCCACACCGGGGTAACCGGCCGCAGCCGGGTGCTTCTTGCGAAACACCGGGTGCTCCGACCAGATGGACCTGCTGCGCGGATGTCGACGGATCGCAATCTGCGCCTCACGGAGGGCGCCGGAGCTCGATCCCCGTAACGCATCGAGCCAGGTCACGACCAGTTCCGGCTCCCGCTCGGCAACCAGAGGTGATGAGCCGAGATAAGCAACGAGACGACGCGTCGGGTCGAGCCCGAGCGACTCGCAGAATGCTTCACGCGTTGTCGATAAGGTGCGACCGAAAAACGGATCAAATCGAGGCGCCCCGGTCACCACGACGGAGTCGGCTGGCACCTGGTGGAGCTCGACCGCCTCCCGACGTTGCACCTCGTTCCAGACGTAGGTCCGATCGGGCCGCTCGTGCATGATGCCCTTGTTGGACAGGTTGTCCCAGCTGAAGACGAGGCACGCGCTGGGCACGCCAAGGCGACGGGCCGCCTTCACGTAGTCGGCCTGCAGACCCCCGAAAGAAACCAGCGGAGTAACCAGCAAAAGATCGGGACGCTGGGCTGCGAAAAACTGATCAAACTCCGGATCCAGTGGAAATAGCTGTTCAAGCTCGTCGAACGTCTCGCGCAGGCGCCACACCTCGTGTGTGTTCAGGGCCACGGCAAGATCCGGGGTGTCTGCTGGCAGCGTGCGGGTCCCACGTGACACCGTGCGCACAAGGCTGGCAAAAGCGCGCCGGCGGTTCACCTCCGCCCCAATGAGCGCCGGTTCCTGATAGCGGAGGTAGTCGCGAGTGGCGCGGACGACCGATGCAGCGACGGCCGCTCGAGTTCGCTTGGCGGCGCCCGACACGACGCGGCAGTTGGGATGCACGGACAACCGTTCCGGCAGCAGCTCCTCGTCGCCGAACTTGGTCGGCGCGATAAAGATCTGATGGCCTCGGTCAGCCAGTGCGGCCAGCGTCTCGTCGAAGTGGCGAACCAAAGGGAGCTTGAGGACGAACAGTATGCGCATGCGAAACCCGGTGTCACCGAGCAGTGCAGGACGAGCAAGAGCGTAGCACGAGGCGGGACGCGGTTAGCGGCGCCGAAGATTGAGGGACCGCAGGCCGAATGTGCCCGACTCAAAAGCCGGCTCGATGCGATGTGCGTCGACAAGGTGGACGGCCGGATTGACACGGCGTCGTTTGACCGGATGGTGGCGGAGTGGCGATCTCAACCGACCGAGTGCCGTCGCCTGATAGGGCGGCATGAGGCGGCGCACCAACCGCGAAGACGAAGATCAGCGCCTGGTTGCGAGGTCGAAAACATACCGCATGTCTTCTTCGCCTGGCCGGCTCTCGGCCGCGGCGATGGACAGGAAAGCGGCATGGTTCGTTTTATGTTGGTTGCTGGATTATAGAACGAGCTAAGTGAATCACCTGATTCCTACAGTGGCCGTCCTGAACAGAAAAGTGACCCTGGGATGACACAAGAAGGGGCACGGCGAGCCCAATCCCCAACAGGCCGATCCTCTAACTTCTTGAAGAAATTGGCTCCTCAGGCTGGACTCGAACCAGCAACCCTCCGGTTAACAGCCGGATGCTCTGCCAATTGAGCTACTGAGGACCACTTGGCAGTTACGCGGCCCGACGTCGCCAGGCGGCGACCCTGGTGTCAGGCCAGCCTCTGATTTTAGTGGACCGGTCCGACCTGGTCAACGCGCCGGCCGCGGCCGGGCAAGAGCTACTTGTCGTCCTCGGACGAGCGTCGTTTTCGGCGGCGCATCGGGCTCGACCACCGCAGCTGGACCAGCGCCGCCAGCAACCCGAAGCCGAACCAGCCGATCGCGAAGCCGACCTGCCCGTTGGCGGGCACCATCGGATATAGCTGCCAGGGATCGCCGCCGGCCGCCGCCACCGATTCGGTGTGCCCGCCGAGCGCCAGCGCCCCCACCAGCGCCGTCCACGCGCCGCCTAACGAAGTACCGACGATGATGACGTAGCGCTGGAGCGACACCGCCGCGATAGCACCGACGAGGCAGGCTGCGATGACTACCCAGGTCTCGGCACTTCCCCCGTCGGGCGTCCAGAAGAGGCTGACTGCGAGCGCCCCCAGACCAGCGCCCAGAATAGCCACCCCGGCCAAATAGGCCACCAGCAGAAACAGCGCCCCAATCAGTCCGCCGGTCACGACGGCGGCCGCCGTCATCCAAGGCTCGGGCATGCTGACGAAGAGCGAAGTGAGGTAGGCGCCACCGACAAAGCCGTACAGGCCCAGCAGCCACCGGAAGAGCCGGTAGCCCATAAAGCAGGCTAACAACCCGGCGGCAAGTAGAATGATCGCCGCTGGCACCTCGGGCGACGCGAGTAACATCCGGGCATTATGCCGGGGCCGCTCTAGACGTCGCAACTTCACAGCGGATGACCGCAACGTTTTCCTCTCGCGCCCCCTCGCGTCGTATCACCCCGGTCGGGGTGGTCGCCGGCCTGGCCGGAGTGGCGCTCTTCGTCTACACCTTCCAACGCGCCGGCCTGGGTGAAATCGCGATCCTGATCGGCCGACTCGGTTGGGTGTTTCTCGGAGTCCTTGCCCTCGGCGGTCTCAGGTTCATGGTTCGTGGGATGGCCTGGCGCCGCTGCCTCGAGGGCTCCCACCAACTGAATCTGAGACCGGCGTTTCAAGCGGTGGTGGCGGGAGACACCCTCGGCAATCTGACCTTCCTGAGCATCCTCGTCAGCGAGCCGGCCAAGGCGTTGTACGTCGCCGACCGCGAACCAGTCGAACGGACGTTGCCGGCACTCGCAGTCGAGAACTTGTTCTATACGCTCTCGGCTGCCCTGGTCATTGCCGGGGGTGCCGTCGCGCTGCTGCTTCGACTCGGAACCATCGATACCTGGTGGATAGCGAGCGTAGGGGTGATCGCCACCATCATCGGGCTCGTCACCCTGGTGCATCTCGTGATCTGGCGCCGGGTCCGGGTCGCCAGCAGAAGCCTGAACCTGCTGGCGAGACGAGGCCCAGGCGTGGCGGCACGCTGGGCGGCTCGCGTCCGTGACGTCGAGGACCGAATTTATAGCCGCTACCCCCGTCATGGCGGCCAGTTGGCCGCGCTCACGGCATGGGAACTGACGTTCCACGGGCTCGCGGTGCTGGAGATCTTCCTGGTGCTGTCGCTGATCAGCCCCGTGGCGCCGACTGTCCTCGACGCGTTCGTATTCGAGGCGGTGAACCGGTTCATCGCCGTGGTCTTCAAGGTGGTCCCGATGCGCATCGGGGTCGACGAAGCAGGCACCTCCGCTTTTGCAGAGCTGCTCGAATTCGGCACCGCCGCCGGCGTCACCCTGGCGTTGGTCCGAAAAGCCCGAATGCTCGTGTGGATGACGATCGGCGGGGTCCTGCTGGCTCGCCGGGGCCTCTCAGTGGGTTCCGCCGAAAACCGCGCGGCGGCCGGTGACGGCCCGAGCCGATGAACTCGTCCCACCGGGCGGTGGTCGTGATGGCGCGTGCACCGCGCGGCCCTCGGGCACCGAAGTCACGGCTGGCCAGTATCCTGCCTTCGGAAACCAGCCGTCGCCGCCTCTACACCGCGTTTCTGAATGACACGATGCAGGCATGCCGAAAGACTGGCTCGGTAGTGCGGGTTGCCTACACCACGAGCGGTGGAACGCGGGGCTTCGACGAGGCTGGCGTGCGCCCGGACGAGCTTGTTCCACAGCGCGGCGACGACCTAGGCGCGCGTGAGCGCGGTGTGTTCGAGGATCTGTTCGCCGACGGCCTCTCACCGGTGGTCATGATCGGCTCGGACCTGCCAACCTTACCCATCTCAGTGGTCCGCACCGCGCTCGGTCGCCTGTCGCGGCAGCCGGATCAGGTGGTCCTGGGTCCAGCCGAGGATGGCGGCTACTACTTGATGGGTCTGGCCGGAGACACAAACAGCGTGGTACCGGATCTATTCAGAGACATTCGCTGGAGCACCAACCACACCCTGGACGATACAGTGAAGGCGGCAGACGCCGCCGGCCTAGCGGCGAGCTACGTCGATCGCTGGTACGACGTCGACGACGAGATGGGACTCGCGCGTCTACGAAAAGATCTGGCGACCGCCGCCAATGCCAGCCGTTCGCCAGCGACGAAGCTCGCGCTTGACGAGCTCTTCCCAAAGCCTAAATCCTAAAGCCGGACGACGACTCATACTTCCCGGCGCCCCTCCATGGCCTTCAACATCGTGATCTCGTCCGCGTACTCAAGATCGCTCCCTACCGGTACGCCCATGGCGATGCGGCTGACCCGCACGCCGAGCGGCTTCAGCAGCTTGGCCAGATAGATGGCGGTCGCTTCACCTTCGACGTTCGGGTTGGTGGCGAGAATCACTTCCCGCACCTGGTCGCTGCCCACCCGCTGCAACAGACCCTTTATATGCAGGTCGTCGGGCCCTACCCCTTTGAGCGGAGACAGCGCGCCCATGAGCACGTGATAGGCGCCCTTGAAATCCCCTGTCTTCTCGACCGCCGCCACGTTGTGAGGATCTTCGACCACGCAGATCAGCTGCCGGTCTCGTCCGGGATCGGTACAATAGAAACAGGGATCGCGGTCAGTGATGTTCGAGCATACCGAACAGTACGTCACCCGCTCCTTCACATCGTGGAGCGCGGCGCGAAGCCGATCCACATCCTCCCGCGGCTGTTTGAGGAGATGAAAGGCCAGGCGCTGCGCGCTCTTGGCGCCGATGCTCGGGAGCTTCTGGAGCTCTTCGGTCAACCGGACGAGCGGTTCGATCTCGCTCATGTCAGGCCGGGAATGTTCATGCCGCCCATCATGCCGCCCATCTGCTGCTGGAGGAGCTCATCCGCGCGACGCTGTGCGTCACTGACCGCGGCAACGATCAGATCCTGGAGCATCTCGACATCATCGGCCGACACTACCTCGGGATCGATCGTGATGCTTTGAATCTCTTTCACTCCGTTCATCACTACCGTAACCATGCCGCCGCCGGCGGTAGCCTCGACCTTCGTGGTACGGAGCTGGCGCTGTAGGTCCTCCTGCATCTTCTGCGCCTGATGCATCATCTTCTGGATGTTCATGGGCTCGGCTCGCTCATATCTCCTCAACGTCTTTGATCTCGGCGGGGAACACTTCGAGCATCGTCTGCACCGCCTCATCGTCCATCACCTGCGTCAGCAGGTCGTCGGCCAGGTCGTCCGCGGTCGGTTTCATAGGGTTTATGTGTCGCGGCGGGGCAACCGCCGGGAGGGGGGCGGCGCCTCTGGTGCCAGAATCGAAATCCGGTGGCTCCTCGGGGAGTGGCGGCTCTTCGACCGCAGGGTCGGGCCCCGGGTCGGCGCCGAGCGCCGGCTGCTCGGCCTGGTCCACCGAAGGTCCGGCTTCGGCCGGGGTCGACGCTGCCGGCGCCGCGGCCACCTGCCTGGTAGCGACCCGCATCTTGCGGCCGATCACACGCGTGGCCAACGGCTCGAGCCAGGTCCGGCTTCGCTCGACCTGCTGCGCGAGTGCGCGCTGTCCGTCGCTGAAATCGAAGGTTACCGCATCGGTCTCAACCCGAACCGCCTGGGCCTGCGCCGCGACCGTACCGTGGAAGAACTTCTTGGTGCGCATGAGCTCAGCAAGAAACGCGGCCTTCGCATCCTCGGCGCCAGTCGGGCCGGACGGCTCGGCCCGCGGCGGCCCCGGTTCAGACTCGGGCGGAGAACCCGGCGGCGCCGCGGCCGCTGGGGACGATGACATGGCGGACGAACGGGGCCGTGCCGGCGCGGTGGAAGGGGCTAGCGCGGCAGCAGGGCGGCTCGCGGTCGGCGCCGCAGGCCGACGGTCGACTGGCGGGGCCCCGCCTTGAGGGGCCGGCTGTCGTGCCAGCCCGTCCACCAAATCAGACAGCGGCACGAGGTTGCGTAGGTGCATCCAGCGCAGCATCGCCACCTCGAAGTGATAGCGCGGCTGCGACGCTCCTCTGATCTCAAACTCAACTTTCGACAGGACTTCGAACCCTCGGAGCAGGTCCTCACGTGAAAACCGTCCCGCCAGCGCCTCGAGCCGGGCCCGCTCATTGTCGGCCGCGACCTCGGGATCGTCGATCCGACGCGGGTCCACCTTCAGCACCAGGAGGTCGCGCGCCAATCGTGACAGCTCCCGACAGACCGACCGAAGGTCGTAGCCAGATTCGACGAAACGCCCGGCCAGCTCGAACACCTTCGGCGCCGCCTCGTCGGCTACGGTCTCGGCCACTTCGAACACGGCGTCCCGACCCACGAGACCCAGTACAGCCGACACCTCTTCGGCACTCGCCGAGTCGCCAGCGAAGGCGATTACCTGGTCGAGCGCGCTCTGCGCGTCGCGCATGCTTCCATCTGCCGACCGTGCGATCAACGTGAGTCCCGAGTCGTCGATCGCAACGTTCTCGCTCGCGGCGATGGTCTTGAGTTGTTCGGTGATCGCCGCCGTGCCGATGGTCCGGAACTCGAAGACTTGCGACCGCGACAGGATGGTATCTGGAATCTTGTCGAGGAGAGTTGTGGCCATCATAAAGACTACATGCGACGGGGGTTCCTCGACCGACTTGAGCAAGGCGTTGAAGGAGCTCGCCGAGAGCTGGTGCACCTCGTCGATGATGAACACTTTGAACCGGTCACGCACCGGGGCGATCGCCAGCCCGGAAACGATCACTTCCCGGACATTGTCGACCTGGGTGTGGGTCGCGGCATCGATCTCAAGTACATCGATATCGCGTCCTTCGGCAATCTCGATACAGGCGTCACAAGTACCACACGGCGACTCGGTGGGGCCGTCCATACAGTTGAGGGCGCGCGCGAGAATGCGGGCGATCGTCGTCTTGCCGACCCCGCGGGGACCGGCGAACACGAACGCCTGGGCCAGCCGATCCTGGGTGATGGCGTTGCGCAGCGTCTGGGTGACGCCAGGCTGGCCGATCACATCATCGAAACGTTGCGGGCGCCACTTACGGGCTATGACCTGATACGCCATGTGCGGTGACGGCGGGTGGGTGGCGGGTCCCAGCCGCGACCCGGAAGGACCTGCGGCACATCTCAGTGACTACTTAGCGCTGCTGCCTTCCGGCCCTGACGCGGTTCGCAGGCTGAAATTGCACAGGGTCCGAGCCACGGTGCGACCCATCGCCATGGGAAGAACCTTCAGTGTACGTCGGCACTTACTGCTGATCAAGACACAAACCTGTTTGAGACTGTTAGACTTTGTTACCGCTAACGTGCATTCGCGGAGAGATGTCTGAGTGGTTGAAGGAGCGCGCTTGGAAAGCGTGTGTAGGGGTAATCCTCCTACCGTGGGTTCGAATCCCACTCTCTCCGCCATTTTTGTGTCTCTGATCTTGATCGTTAGCATCCTACCAGCTCTCGCCCAAACCCAATCCGTAGGGCAGGTCGAGGTCGTGGGTGGCGTTGCTGCGATCGATTCCAGCACGCTGGTCGGCGGGATCGGACCGGGATGGATCATCGGCGGCGGGTGGCACGCCACGTCTTGGTTAGCGGTAGGATTCGAACTCGATCGGACGACTCAAACCGACGACATTTTCGGCCTCGGCGTCAACGCAAGCATTCTCGGCACCATGGCTTCTGCCAGAATATCGGTCCCAGTCTGGCGTGTTCGACCACTCGTGCAAGTGCTCGCAGGACAAACTCAAATTAACCTGCACGTGCGCAGCCCATCACCAGTCGACAGTTTCGGATCATCATTTGAGCGGCGCGCAGCCCTGCAGGTCGGAGGTGGAATCGAGCTCCCGATCCACGACCGGCTCGCAGTTCGAGTCACGGTCGACCGCCGGCGCATCTTCGGACCTGCACCGTTTTGGCAAAACCGGGTAACCACTGCCACTACGCTGCGTTTCGGCAGTGGCTAGGCCCCGAGGCGATCGACCAATTCGGCCAAGCGACGCAGTCGATAAAACCCGTCCTCCGAGTTGTGATAACCGACCTTCTGCTCGGACAGCGTAAGATCGGCGTGGGCCCGCATCGGCTCAAACTGCGTCCCCTCGTGCCACTCGTTGAACGACGTGATGTACGTCAGAAAGAACCCGGCTTTAACGTTTCCAAGCCACGGGTGCGTTTGTAACCAGAGGTTCTGCTCAAATGTCTCGATGATCCGCGCGTCCGCAAGTCCGGCAGCACGCTCGCGATCGTCGGCTCGATCCCAGTTGAGGTGAAAGGTGGTCGGAAAAAACGGAACCGGCGTGTAACACTCTCCCGGCACGAGGTCCTGCTGGCTTCGCACGCGCTCAATGAGGTCAAACCCAGGATTGACGTTGAACGAAAAGACCATCCCGCGGCGTGAAGCACCAAGCGCGGCCTCGAGCCACGCGCTCGTTGCCGTGGTGGGGTCGTAGTTCGCAAACCCATCGAAGCCGGCCGCAGCAACCCGCTCCGGATGCCAGCTATCACCAGACAGAATCAGCAGGTCAGGATGGGTCGATCTGAACTCCGCATGAACCCGGTCAGTCGCCCACCGCCACCGGCTGTCTTCAACGAACTCCGCCACCGGCTGTCGCACACCATGGCAGTCGACCTGATGTGACGGTACGGTCGTAGCGAACAACTTGAACACGGGCCCCTCCCGCCCGTCGTCACGTCGGTTGAAATAGAAGCAGTCCCACCGTCGCTTTTCGCCATATTCGCGCAGCAAATACCTGATGTCTGCCAATAGTTGTTCAGCTCGCTCTGGGCCGTACGGCTCCAGGTGGAACGTCACCTTCAGGTCGTGAGCATGCATAACGTCCATCACGATCGAGACGGCGCGGTCGGTATAGCTGCCAACGCCCCACCAACTCAAGTCAACCACGCCGACGCCACTCTCGGCGATCCAGCGCGCATGCTGCTCAAGAACGGCAACGGCCCGGGAGTCGTAGGCCCCGAGAAGCGGCATACTACTGCCGGCCAAGTCAGTCGGTGGAACTCGTCCCCACTGCTGCCAGTGGTTGAATGGTTTATTGCCATACCAAGGGTAGTACTCGAAAACGAAGTGGCGACGGAGATCATCGAAGCGCGCACGAAGTGACTCTCGAGTCTGACCCCATGGGAAACTGTCAGCGTCGCTGCGCTGACGAGCCGCCAATCGGGAAGAAAGCAGGGAGGCTCCTCCCAGAGCCAGAGCACGGTCAAAAAACGATCGTCGATCGATCAACATCGGCATGGAAGGGTGCACGTATCAGCCGGCAAAAAAAAAGGGCCGGCAGGGAGTGTCCCCACCGGCCCACACTCTACACCCAGCCGAAGCCGAGTGGAAAGATTCCTACCGTACTACCATTTGATCTGGAACGCGGTCCGCAGAATACGACCCTGCAGAAGACGCGTCGGGCGACCAAAGGAGCTGCCGTAGCTGTCGATTTCGTCAACAACGGTTGCAGCGTTCATGAGGTTGTAGATATCCATCTGCGCCGATGACTCATAGCCACCGAAGCGGAAGATCTTCCGAAGGGCGATATCCACCTGGGTCCAGTACTCGAAGAAGTTGGTGCCTGGGGCAAACAACTGAATCGACGAACCCGTCGTCCGGTTTCCACCTGGGTAGTAACTGGACGGCACTGACCACCGAAGCTCACGCTCGGCGCCCGAGTACATCTGGATGGAACCGCTGAATTCAAAGTCGCCCGGCAGCGGGTACGCGCCGAACAATTTGAAGTCGTTCCGGAAAGGAATTCCCAACGCGCTCTGGTCACAGAACATACCACCGCGAAGGATATCTTCGTCGTCACGAATGATGTCTTCTTGGTTCACACCATTTGGATTCGACTGCAATCCACAGGTGTCCTGGATGGTCTGATGCGCCGTCCAGCCACCAAAGATGGTGCCACCATTCGGGAGACGAGCCTGCATACTGAGCTCAAGCCCGTTGTAGTAGTTGTGGTTGAGGTCTGACGTGACGTCATAGTCATCCACCAAGCCACGTGTCGCTTCGTCTTGGTTGAACGCCATCAACTGCCCTGGGTACAACGTCACACCTGAACCAATACCGCTCAGGTAGGCGAGGCGCCCGGTTGGGTCGTCGAAGGTTACGTTGAACGGCATCCAGCTACCACACTGCAC
>DEAA01000048.1:8011-13262 GCA_002346545.1 Acidobacteria bacterium UBA2994 | reverse complement strand
CTAGATCGAAGCTGTCATAGCGGTAGACGAGGTCCTCCACCTCTTCGCACGAAATCTTCTCGCTGCCTCGGTTGATCATGTCGAGATGTAGCCATCCTCGGTGAAGGACCGCGCGTTCGTCTCAGGTGCGCGGTAGCATCCGCGCGGGGTGTAGCGGATCGGTTTCCTGCTCGAGCATAGATCGACGGCTCATCAGATGCCTCCAGAGTTCTTTTCGTCGGTTATGTCGGTGTGGTGATCAGCGGCGGCGCTGGCGCTTGCCGCCCCAGAACGCGCGGACTGCCATGGTGATCGCTTCGTCTTTGGTGAGGCGATCACCACGGGCCGCGGCTTCGTCGCGTGCCTGGTTGATGTACTCGAAGACGTCCGGAGGTAGTCGGAAGGTCGCGGGGTGTTTTTCGATGCGCTGGACATTGTACGGGCCGCGCTTCTTGCCGGTGCGGGGCGACGTGTCACACCCCAATCAGGGCGGCTTCGACGTCGTCATCGGCAACCCACCCTACGTCAACCGGCGCGAGCTCAGCTACCGCATCACCGGCTTCGAGACAGACAACGTCGACGACATCTACGCCTCCTGCTGCGAGCGCTCGGCGCAGATCACGCGCCCGGATGGCCGGCTCAGCCTGATCGTTCCCATCCGCAGCCAGTTCGCCGATCGCGACGAGTCACTGCGGAAGTTCTACGAGCGGCGGTTCGATGCGATCTGGGTGAGCACCTTCCAGGAACGCCCGGCTGCCCTGTTCCAGGTGAAGGTGCGCAGCACGATCATCACCGCCGCCGGGTATGGCAGCGTCTCCGAGCTGCACACGACGCTCACCCACAGCTGGATCGAGGCGTTCCGTCCGCATCTGATGGCGACACTGCGGTATTCGCTTCGGCCCGCCGGCTCGCGGACCCCGAACTGGATGCGCGCCAGCAGCGACGCGATGTTCGAGCTGATCGACACGCTGCTTGCGAAGGGCACGATCTCCTCGACGCCGCTTGTCCGTGTGAGCGACTACTCCGTCGGTTTCAAGAAGACCGCCACGTACTTCCTGAGCACGTACACGGTGCCGCCGGTCACCTACGACAAGACCACGCACGCCACGGTGCCCCTCAACGAGGGGAAGCTGTTCGTTCAGAACCGGAAGGACCAGCTCGCGGCCAGCGCGATCGCGGCGTCGCGGCTGGCGTTCCTGTGGTGGACGTTCACGGGCGACTGCTTCAACGTCACCAAGGGCACGATGTCGCAGATCCCATTCTCCCCGCACGCTTACGGGCAGGACACGTTCGATGCTCTGGTGGAGCTCGGCGAGAGGATCGAGGAGGCGCTGCCGGCCGTGCGCTCCTGGGATCTCAACTCCGGGAAGTACGTGGGCGGGTACGCGATCCCCGAACTGCGTCATCTCACCGGTCAGGCCGACGAGATCATGCTGGAGGCGATCGGCCGCATCGATCTGCTGCCGGAGATCCAGTACGCCCACGCCCGGATGTACAAGAGCACCGGGATTTCCGCGACGACACTGCGAAAGTTGCCGTTCGAGGTCGAGGTGTGACGCGCGACATCCGCACGGGTCCTTTGCCCTCGAGCGACTGCGATCGTTCGTCCGGGTCAGGATCCTCTGAGTGATGGATATGACAGGTAGGCGCTACCGGATGAGTTGACCCATCTCCCAGTCGCCGAGAGGGATCGTCCGACAAGTTCTGTCAGCGGTCCAAGCGGGACGGTGGCGGTCAGGTTGATCATCGCCGCACAGCATAGAACGCGTTCTCGAACTCGATGGGCGGGACGACACACCGACAGCGGTGGGGTGCCTACCCTTCTCAGGCGGAGTCACGGAGCGAGGTGACAAGCTCCGCGGGGAGGGCAAAGACCTTCTCGAGCAACGGGAGAAGGTCCCGGACTGCCTCGAGGTGCTGCTCTTCGGTCAGATCGTCGATCGCCGGAGGCTCGTCGCCAGTCCAGCCGATCGCTTCCGCCACGATCGTCAGGGACCAGGAGTCCCACCTGAGCCGCCCCTCGGATCGCAGCTGCTCCCGGAACTGACCGAGCACGCCCACGGGCTGAAACGCATTGCGATCGCGCGCGAGCTCGTCGCGAACGTACAACATCGCCGTTTCGAAACCGAGCAGGAACGTGTGCACTCGCTCGAACGTGACGGGCTGCCCGATATACATTCCGGATCGCTTCACGAATGCCTCGGCGATCGAGTAGACCGGCAACTCGGCCGGCCCGTTAGTTTCACTCATCTCGACTTCCCTGCCAGCAGCTCAGGAGACGGTCATTACCCGCGGCGCCGTTTGCGGCCCCAGTAGGCGCGAAGCGCAACGGTGACGATCTCGTCCTTGGTGAGGCGGTCGCCGCGGCTGGCTGCATCCTGCTTGGCCCAGTCCATCAGTTCAAGCGCGTCGTCGGGGAGACGGATCGAGACGGGCTTCTTCTGGACGTAGACGACGTTGTAGGGCCCCCGCTTCTTCTTCGCCGGCGGTGGCGTCTCCGCCTCGGCCGACTCAGGAGGCGTCGCGCTCGCCGCTGCCGGCTTCTGGCTTGCGCGAGGTGCGCGTGCGGGTGCTTCGGACGTCGCTGCCTGGTCGACGTCGCTGGTGACTTCCTCAGCGGGGGGCGCGGCCTTGCGTGCGCGGGGCTTCGCTGCAGCTGTGGGCTTCTTCGGGGCGGCCATGGTCACTGACCACCTCCTCGGTTTCCACGGCGGCGAGCGCGGCGCTCCTCGATGCGCCGCTTCTCTTCCATGCTGATGAGCTCCGCCGGCGACAGCGAGCGGGGGCGGCGAGTGCGGCCGCGCTCGGCCTGCCTCTGGTACTCGGTCGTCTTGGCCGTGCTGACGACGTTGAGGGTGACGCCGGTGATGGTGTCGCGGCTGGTGTCGAGGTTCACGTATCGGTTCTTCGACTCTTCGCGGAACCAGCCGAGGGCGTCGCCGCCGTTCTCGTGGATGCGCTTGAGCATCGTCGAGGCGTTGTACGAGTTGACCTCCATCACGCGGCCGTTGGAGAAGGTCAGGTGGGCGGTGATCTGCTTCTGCTTGTCGTGGGACTGGCCCTTGGCGGCGTTGCGGACCTGCTTGATCAGTTCGGCGTTCGCCTGCTCGCGGCCCTTCGCGGTGCGGCCCTTGGGGATGCGCATCTCGATGTACCGGTCGCCCCCGGTGGCGTATGCCACGTCGACGCGCAGCCGACCACCCTGGCGACCCTCAACGTAGGTGCCGCTGAGGTCTTCGGGGATGACGGGCTTGGCGCCGGCCTTGCCTCGCACGGGGGCGATCGAGCCGTCCTTGCGCCGGCGCCGCGGCGGGACGTGGGTGAGGCGTCCGGTGTCAGCGAGCTCCTGGAGCGCCTGGCGGTAGAGGGCGCCGCTGGTTTCGCCGTTGAGGATCTTGCGGACCATTCGAGGCGAGCGGTGCAGCTCCTCGGCGATCTCGGCCGTGCTGATGCCCTTGCGCCGCAGATCGCGGATGAGGTCTTGGGCGGTGCGCTGCTGGTCAGCCATCAGCCCTTCTCCTCTGCCTGCTCGAGCGCCTTGGCGATGCCGGCCCGCTCGGCACGTGCTTTCAGCGCGTCACGCTGCCGCAGCGTCTCCGGCGTGATGAAGGATCCGTTGAGGTAGCCCTGCAGGCGCAGGCGCCCGGTCTTGCCGTCGTCGCCGCCGCCGATGAACCGGTCCGGCAGGGACCACGCCGGCAGCTTGGTCGTGTAGATCGCATCACCCTGGATGCCGATGAGCGTCGAGGGGTCGACCGTGAGAGCACCGGAGGTGTAGCCGCCGAGGGAGCTGGGGCCGTGGAGGACGCGAGCGCGTGCGCGACCCCAGACCTGGGCGGCGAGCTCCGGGTGGTAGAAGCTTCGGGTGCGGTCGTTCGGGCGCGACGGGATGCGATAGATCCAGAGGTTGCCCTGTCGCAGCATCTTGGCCCTGTACTCGGGCGGGACGTCATCGGGCGACGCGGCGACGCGGGTCTCGTCGCGGCCCGCGGCGGCGAATGCACCGATCGAGTGCAGCATGATGTTCCGCAGCGCGGCGAGCACAGCGCGGCGCAGGTCCGGGTGCATCTCGTCCTGCAGCTGGACTCGCTCGCGGGCGCGCGTCATGCGCTCGGTGAAGGTGTCTAGAGGCTTGGCCTTGCGGAACACCACGGCCTCGTGAGGGCGGATCTCCCACCCGTGCTTGAGGGCGACGTGGATCTCGCTGCCGTCGGCCCAGGTGTCGTGCACCGCTCCGGGCCGGTTCGGATAGAACCAGCCTTCGCGAACGTCCAGGTGCTTCACACCGAGCAGGCCAACGTGGTTCCAGCCCTGAGGGACGCGGAACCGCACGTGGAAGCGGGCGCGCGCGTAGGGGTCTTGCTCGAGCAGCTCGTACGCGGCGGCCTGGTTCAGCCGGATCGCGGGGCCGATACCGAGCTCGCGCCCGACGCCGGCGAACATGAACCGGCCGTCGACGTAGGCGAACTCGCTGATCTTCTTCGTCTTGGCCGGGTCGATCAGCGGGACGCAGTCCTCGTGCTTGGCGAACGACTCCCCCGCGACCAGGTGGTCGTAGTGGTGCAGGCCCGAGGTGAAGTGGATCTCCTGGGCGATGTCGTCTTCGACCGGCACGGGGTTGATGTTCTTCGGCAGCGACAGCGCCCACAGGTTCGTTCCGGTGGCGGCAGGGCTGTTGAACAGGCGCGCGTTCTCGTCGGCGTGGCGAATGATCGACGCGGTGACGTTCCAGGCCAGACGAGCCTGGGCAGGGGTCAGCGGCCCGTCGCCGAACCACTCCTCCGCGGTGCGGACTTCGATCTTGAAGCCGGTGACCGCGTGCTCGAACCGACCGGTGGGCGGGCCGTTGTTGACCCAGTGGGCTCCGGGCTTCCAGTTCGGGGTCTGGACGTACAGCCAGTGCCGCACGCCAGGCGCAGGCTCGGGGCGCTTCCCGGTCAGCATGATGCGGTTAGCGCCGTACGAGGCAGCCGTGTCGAGCAGGTCCGTCAGGTTGGGGTTCTTGCGGCGCTCGCCGATGACGGGGCGAACGGGCGTGCCGGCGTCGGTGACGCCTTGCCCGGTGGTCTGGTCGACCCAGATCGTGGGCACGTCCTTCGGCGTCCACGGCTTGGGTCGGTAGTTCAGCTCGTCCATCTCACCCCCTCATTCGTCAGGTTATATTAGTCAAGAGTGCTTGAAAATTGCAATCAGATTTCGCAGTCGACGGGCGCTCCATGAAGGTCTGGCGGGGTCGCTAGGACGCGAGGCGGCCGCCGTAAGAGCGCCCGCG
>DEAA01000048.1:0-7715 GCA_002346545.1 Acidobacteria bacterium UBA2994 | reverse complement strand
GCCGCCGTAAGAGCGCCCGCGTCCGTGGTAGGACTTCTGCGCCTTCCGCAGCCCTTCCTCGGTCATCCCCAGCAGGAGGGCGATCTCTCGCTGGGTCAGCTCGGCCGCGCGCGCCTCGTCGACGACTTTGCCGCGGCGTTCGCGCAGCTCGTCCGCTTGCGCGAGCTGCTGGCCGATGCGACGGAGCTCCTCACGGATGGCGTCCGCGTCCTTGTTAGCCATGCGCCCCAGCATCCCCAACCAAGTTGGGTCTGGTTGCCGCGGCGCGCCGTAACCGCGAAAGTGGTTATATTCATCCAGCTGAGAGGAGCGCTGATGACCGGACGGCACCTCACCACGGCGGACGTCGCCGAGAAGCTCGGCGTGTCCGTCGTCGCGGTCTACAAGATGCGCTCCATCAGCAACAAGCTGCGCAGAGCCGGCCAGGAGGGTCCTCTGCTCCCCGAGCCGGTTGCCATAGAAGGCAACTCCCCGCTCTACGACGAGGCCGCGATCGACGCATTCGCGCAGGAGCGCGCGCGCAGGGCGCCCTCGCAGCGCGGCCGCCGGCCGCGACTGATGCCGGGACTGGCGCGCGATGCGGCTTTCGCGGAGCGGTTGCGGGCGGCGATCGCGGACGGGGCGGGGGCGCCCGAGGTTCCCACGCAGGCGGCTCTGATCGACCTGCTCGGCTTGAACGTCGTCACGTTCGGTGAGCGGATGCGAGGGCGCACCCGCTGGACCGACGCCGAGCTCGAGGTGATCAGGCGCACCCTCGGTGTCGACACGACGGATGCGAACGAGGTCGTAGACCGCGCTCGCGCGGCCAAGCGTCAGGCGCGCGCGGCGAGATCCCACGCGGGTTCGTAGCGGCTTCACGACATGCTCCCGCTCTCGTCGCTGGCTTGCTGGGCAGCGCAGGTTGAGAGCGTGTCCACGAGCGCACCGCGGTCGGCTTCGTCGACCGCGAGGTGCCAGGTGTCGACGATCTCCGTGTAGCGGGCGACGTAGGTGCACACGTAGTCGGCGTTCGATGGCAGCCACAGGGCTGGCCCGTGGTCGTTCTTGGCCGCATTCGTGTTGCCATCGACGGCGACGATGTTGTCGAACGAGTTGGCGAACTGAATGCGCTGCTGCTCGGTCCACGCCCACGCGCCCCCGGCGTGCGCCGCCGAAAGGCTGACGATGTGGTCGATCTGGACGCCGGAGCTTCCCGGGGCTCCAGGGGCGGCGATCCGGTCGTGCTCGAACTCAATGCGTGTGCCCGTGTACGGATCGGGGTCGAGCACGCCGGAGAGCACCGTGCAACCGTCACGGACGACGTCCTGCAGCTGGACGGCGAGGAGATCGTCTCGCTGATCGCAGCCGTTTCCCTCGATGTCGATCCAGCGCTCGCCGAACGTGGCGCGGCGATACTCGGGAATCTCCTCGGTGGGATCGATCAGCGGCAGCTCCTGCGCGACTGCGGCGAGCGCGGTGTAGTCGTAGGTCGGGTCCGGGGCGGGTGCCTGCGGGCGCGTCCATGTGTCGATCCAGGAGGTGATGCCCAGCTGGTGGGCGCCGAAGCCGAGCGCGAGAGCTGCGACCGCGGCGAGGGCTGTGCTGGCGCGGCGGGTGCGTCGGTTCATCTGCGCTCCTTTGCCTGTGCGGTGTCGGCTTGGTCGAGCAGCAGTATGGTTCGGGCGATCTGGGTGCGTGCCTCGTCGATGACCTCGAGGGTTTCGTCGTCGGCGTCGAGCTCTGAGAGTGCGTGGCTCTGGCGGCGGAGCTGGTCGCCGAGGTGGAACATGCCGGCACTGAGGAGGACCTCGGCGAGCGCGGCCGCGCGGGCGCCTTGGTGGTCGGCGCTGACGGCGAGGTCGTCGATGATCTCGATGAGGGTTGCGCGGGATCCCATCGTTGGGTCTTCTCCTGGAGTGAGCTCGCGGAGCGCTTCACGGTTGAGCAGCGTCTGGAAGAGCCTGTGCATCCGTTGGGTGAGGGGGCGGCCGTCGCGGCGGGTGCAGTTGAGCGCGAACTCGCGGAAGCTCCATCGGACGGTGACGGGTGTGCCGGTCTGGATGGTCATGGCTTCCTGGAGGCGCACGGCGATGTCGGTCATCAGTGCTCCTCGGTTCGGCCCAGGTGGGGGATCTGCTTGAGGTGGGCGCCGCGGCCGTTGCCGAGCTGGGGGGAGATCGCGCAGCTGGGCAGGTGCAGTCTCGCGTTCGGCCCGTGGCCTGCTGCCGCGTGGGGTGTGGGCTGCCGCGTTGGCCGGGTGTGCCGGGCGCCTCGCTGAGTCAGCGGGAGGGGGTTGAAGCGCAGCGACAGGGCCCAGCGATGGCCGCCGAGCGCGCGGACGACCCGCAGCCACTCTCCCTCTTTGGTGGAGTCGATGGTGAAGGTGTTCGGCTGGTCAGACATCTGCGGCTTCTTTCGGTGCGAAGGGGCTGTTCTTGGCGTCGCGGAGCATCTGCCGGGTGATCGGCTCGGTCTCCTCGAGCGAGGCGAGCGAGAAGTAGTGGCGGCGGGCGCGGGCCGCTTCGGTGCAGGTGAGCAGCTGGCGGTTGCCGTGGTTCGGGCATCCTCCCTTGCTGCGGCATCCGGCCAGGTAGCCGGCGGTGGTGCCGTGCAGGGCGGCTTCGAGGATGTCGAGCGTCTTGCTCATCAGGCGGCCTGCCGGAGTCCGAGGTCGTCACGGTCGCGGTCGATGGTGCGGACGTCGACGCCGAGCAGGTCGCTGAGCTGGGTGAGGCTGAGTCCGCGTTCGGTCCCGCGTCGGGTGGCTTCGAGGCGCTCGTCTCGGGTGAGGCGGACGTTCTGGCCGGCGAGAGCGAGCTCGATCGCGATCTCGTCGAGCAGGGGTTCCTGCCCGGCTGTGGGCGGTGCCGGGTCGGTGTCGATGTCGTCCCAGGCCAGCGGCGGCAGCCAGCCGTGCCGGCGTGCGACCGTGAGTGCGTAGGAGCGGCCGACCCGCTGCGCTCGGGTGTGGGTGGGGGGCTGCTGGTCCCAGAGCTCGTCGTAGAGCGCGGCGATGTCGTCGTGGACACGGATGTCCACGTAGGCGCCTTCGAGTGCCTTGTTGACCTTCCAGCGCGGGTAGCCGAGTCGGCGTGCGATCTCGTGGTGGTTCCATCCGATCGCGGCCAGAGCCTGGAGGCGCCGGCGGGTGCCGCGGCCGTTGACTCGGCCCTGCGCGGCGAGAGTGCTGCTGTCGGGGGTGACTGCGAGGAGTTTGCGGGCGGTGGCGCCGGTGACGAACCGTGCCGTCTCGCTGTTGAGCAGGCGACGGACCGTGGCGCCGCCGACGCCGGCGCTGATGGCGATCCGTTCGGGGATCATCCCGGTGTCGACCAGTGCCTGCAGGTGCTGCCGGATCGGCTCGATGGGTTGGTGCGCGTCCTGGTATCGCCCGTAGGCCAGGAGACGGTAGCGGTCGCGGCGGCGGCGCGCGTTGCCGTCCATGCAGGCGCGGCACCCGCAGAGGTGGACGACGTAGCAGGTGGAGGTCAGCCCGTGCTTGTGGTCCGGCGGGCAGGTGTGGGTCCGCATCTTCTCCTCCTCACAGATGGTTATATTCCCGAATATAACCCGTTCCCGAGGGTTTGGAACCCCCTCACTGCTAAGGGGTGGCCCCAGAGGCTCGAAGTCGACAATCTGAACGAGCTACAACGTTTGTTGCGGTTTCTCGCTACACTGTGCGCATGGCAGGATCAACTTTCGCTCGTCTGGGCGAGCTCGCGTCACAGCGTTGGGGCCTGGTGACCACCGCCCAGGCGCTCGAGGCTGGCGTGGCGCGCCCGACCCTGACGCGCCTCGCCAACAGCGGCGCGCTCATCCGCGTCGCGCGCGGCGTCTACCGCCTCGCCGGCGCGCCAGAGCACGAGCAGGAGGCGATCCTCGCGACCTGGCTCGCCCTCGGCGGCGCCGACCGTCCCCGCACAGACACCGGCGTCCCGCCCGTCGTCGCCGCAGGCCAGACGGCCGCGCAGCTGCATGGCATCGGCGACTGGTTCCCCGGGCCACTCGAGTTCGTCGTTCCCACCCGCCGCGGTACCCGCCTGGACGGGGTGCGGCTCCGCACCCGCGAGCTCGCGCCCACCGAGGTGGTCTCCGTCGACGGGATGCCGACCATGAGCGTCGAGCGCACGATCGCCGACCTGATCGAGCAGTGGGTCGACCGCTCCCTCGTCGCCGATGCGCTCGCCGACGCCGCGGACGCGGGAAAGCTGCTCTCCCCCGCCCGCCTGACCGAGTATCTGGAGCCGCTGGCCAAGCCCAACAAGTACCCCTCGGGTGCCGCGCTCGCGGCTGATCTGCTCGCTCTTGCGGGCGTCGACGCGGTGGTGCCGGCCGATGCCTGAGCCCGACGGCTACAAAGACTGGACGGGGCTTGCGCAGGCGATCAAGGCGGCCGCGACGAAGGCAGCCGGTGACGGCGCGAGCGCGCTGGATGTGAATGCGCAGATCGTGCAGGCACAGCACGATCGTTTCCTCAGCCGGGTCTTTGCGGAGGGGGAAGAGTCCGAGTGGCTGCTCAAGGGCGGCACGGCGATGCTCGCCCGGGTGCCGAAGTCACGGTCGACGAAAGACCTGGATCTGGCCTCGACCGGCGCCGCCGATCTGGATGCCGCGCAGCAGGCGCTCGAGCAGGCAGCCGCGCGTGATCTCGGCGACCATGTGCGGTTCCAGCTCACCCGTGCCCGTGCGACCGGGCGAGGAGAGAACCAGCCGGGTGTCGCGACCCGGCGCCTGGTGTTCACATGTCTGGACGCGAACACCGGCCGGAGGATCTCCGACATCCCCATCGACGTGGTCGTCGGCCCTCCCCCGGTCGGCCGCGTCGAGACGATCGAGCCGTCGACGCGGCTGCAGCTGGGGCGGCCGGTCCCGTCGCACCCCTACCGGCTGTTCCCGATCTCCGATCAGGTCGCGGAGAAGGTCACTGCGACGATGAGCACCTACAACGGCCGCCCCAGCAGCCGCGCGAAAGACCTGGTGGACATCGTCACCATTGCACGCACGCAGCGCGTCGACCTGCGCGAGCTGCAGATGGCCATCGACGCGAAGCGTGCACTGTCAAAGCTCGACTCGTTCACTACGTTCACGGTCCCGGACGGTTGGGACGGTCCCTACCGGGTGCTCGCGGCCGGCACGCCCTCAGCCGGCGGGATCACCGATCTGGGTGAGGCCGTGGCTCTCGCGCGTCAGCTGATCGATCCCGCGCTCGCCGACGCGCCCGTGCAACCGGGGACGGTCTGGGTCCCTGGCTCAGGCTGGACACAGAACCCTCCGCCGCCGGAGCCGGGCGGCAGCGGATCCCCTTCGGGGGAGGTCCACGTGCGCGCGCACGTGCGCTCCGGTTATCCCGTCACGGAGCACTGGCGCGCAGCGCGCGGCTCAGCCCAGGAGTGACCGCGTCAGTGCGCCGCGTCGTACGCCTCGAGGATGGACGCGGGAACCCTGCCGCGATCGCTGACCTGGTGTCCGTTCTGACTGGCCCATTCACGCACCGTGTTGAGATCGGCCCGTCCGCCCCGCGACGTCCTCGCCGGACGCCGGGTGGCTGCGCCGATGCGGCGCGCGCTCTTGGCCCAGGCCTCGAACTCGAGATCGATCTCGAGTTGCTTTCCGTCGATCGCGAAGGTCGCGGGATCGAGCCGCTCGCCAGGTCGCGCACACCACCGCGAAGGGCGGCGTCATCGCGATGACGAAGTCGCTCGCTGCGGAGGGCGCCCGCTACGGCGTCCGCGCGAACTCGATCTCGCCTGGCTTCGTCAGCACCCCGGCGACGGACAAGGCGGTGGATGCGGAGGGCAAGGCCTGGCAGGTCGGCAACGCGCTCATTCAACGCCCCGGCACGGGCGAGGACATCGCGTACATGCCGCTCTACCTGGCCTCCGACGAGTCCTCTTGGGTGACCGGACAGAACTACAGCGTCGACGGCGGCGCGACCGCCGGGTGGCGGAACGACAGCGAGACGGACCGACTGGCCGCGAAGAACGGCTGACACGCGGGTCGCGGCGCGACCGGTGACGGACGTGAGGCACGGTGTCAGCTGACACCGTGCCTCCCGTCCGTCGTGGCCACCTCGTCTAAATCGCGAGGTACCCGCCGTCGACGGCGAACTGCGCGCCGGTCGCGAAGGCGGCCGCGTCGGAACCGAGCCACGCGACCATCTCGGCGATGTCGTGCGGCGTGCCGAGTCGGCCGATCGGGTGCTTCGTCAGCAGCGCGTCCTTGAAGCCGGGGTAGGTCTCCTCCAGCGCGTCTATCATTGGCGTCTGGATCACCCCGGGCAGCACTGCGTTCACGCGGATGCCTTTGTCGGAGTACTCCACCGCGGCGGCTCGGGTGAGGCCGATGACGCCGTGCTTCGACGTGACGTAGGCGGACTGGTGGGCGATGGCGACCTGCCCGAGGGACGAGGCGGTGTTGATGATGGATCCGCCGCCCTGCGCCAGCATCTGCGGGATCTCGGCCTGCACGCCGGTTCAATATTCCGCACAGAGGAAGTTGGCCCCACGGCGTTACTGCAGTCAATCGTTCTGTTGCGCAAGCCCCCGCAGGTAAGCACGTGCGTCGTCGAGGCTGACGACATCGCCGTACTTCGCGTCGATGTCAAAGAGGCTGGCCAGGTGCGGAAGGGCTGCCCGGTCGCCGACTGCCTCTTCGACGACGATGGTGTGGAAGCCGTAGGAGCAGGCGTCAACCGCCGAGGCGCGCACGCACCCACTGGTGGTGCAGCCGACGATGATGATGGTGTCGACACCCCGTGAGATCAAGCGTGCGGCGAGATCAGTTCCGAAGAAGCAGGATGCGTACTTCTTCACCAGGGTCATCTCGTGGGGCAGCTGGCCCAGCCTGCTGTCGACCTCCACCCATTCGCTGCCCTCCACCAACAGGTGGTTGGACGGGATCTTCTTGATCCAGAGCCCCGCCTCCTGCAATTCGGTGTCGTACGCGACCGTCGAGAAGAAGATGGGGATCTCGAGTTCACGGGCGGGGACGAGTAAGGCATTGGTGGCGGCCAGCTGTGACTCCAGTTCGCCTGACAGGGGCGAACGGCTGTCCGTGAATCCGGTGATCAAGTCGACGATCAGCAGCGCCGGCTTCTCGCCGTAGCCGATCCGGCCGCCCAATCCCTTGGCCTTGAACTCGTCGCGCAGCCGTGCGTACTCATCGATCAGCTCCGTATTCGTCACGAATCGGCTCTCCTGTTCCCCGTCGACTGATAGTGCGCCGCGATGGCATCGCTCGTCGTCACCCAGACACCATCGTGAGACGTGATGTGCTCGAGGGCCCGATCAAGGTAGCGGTGGCGGAACGGCTGGCCGACGATGAACGGGTGCAACGGCAGCGACATGACGCGACCCGAGTGCTCGGAGTCTGAATAGAGCTGATCGAACTGGTCGATCACCGCTTCCAGGAACTGCGGGCCGGTATAGCTCTTACTCACGAACATCGTCACATCGTTGAGTTCTATCGTGTAGGGAACGCTGAACATCCCGTCGACGTTCAGCGGATACGGCTGATCGTCGTTCGTCCAGTCCAGGACGTAGTCATACCCCAGCTCCCGAAGGATCCGGCTGCAGCATCGCGGTACCGCCGAAGATGCTCGTGGAGGGCTTGTCGATCTGATAGTGCTCGATGTTCAGCCCGACATAGAACGCCACTCGGGCCCCATTCGGCCACGAAATCGTCGGTCGCTCCGTGATCGGGCTGTAATCGAAGCGGAAAGTGTCAAGGCGGGTGAG
>DEAA01000002.1 GCA_002346545.1 Acidobacteria bacterium UBA2994 | reverse complement strand
CGACGTGATCCAGGCCGACGGCGGTACGCGCACGGCGTCCATCACCGGGAGCTTCGTGGCCCTCGCCTTCGCGCTGCGTCAGCTAAAAGAGCGGGGCGTCATCAATCAGATTCCGCTCGACGATCACGTCGCGGCGATCAGCGTGGGAATCGTAGGCGGAGAACCGCTGCTCGACCTGGCGTATACCGAAGATGCGGGCGCAGAGGTGGACATGAACGTGGTCATGACCGGGGATGAGCGGTTCATCGAAGTGCAGGGCACGGCCGAAGGCGCCCCGTTCACGCGTGACCAGCATGACGCGTTGCTCGGACTCGCGGCCACCGGGATCAAACACCTCGTGGGCCTCCAGCGCGATCTGATCGGCGACTTGCGGTCATGAGCGCCCCCGCGCCGCTACGGTTGCTGGTGGCTACCACCAACTCCGGCAAGCGGCGTGAGATTCGCGGGATTCTCGGCGGTCTCGATCTCACCCTACTGACTCTGGCCGACTTCGCTCCAACCGCAGAACCCGAGGAAACCGGCTCGACATTCGTCGCCAACGCGCGGATCAAAGCCCTGGCCTACGCCGCCGCAACCGGCGAGCTGACGGTGGCGGAAGACTCCGGGCTGGAGATCGATGCCCTGGACGGCGAGCCCGGCGTGCGCTCCGCCCGATTCAACGGGGAGTCCTACGAGGAGAAGTTCACTACGATCCGCCGCATGCTGGCGGAGCGTGGTGTCACTAGCAGCACGGCACGGTTCGTCTGCGCGCTGGCGCTGGCCCGCGGAGACGAGATCGTCTGGGAGACAACGGGTGCCGTCGAAGGCCGGGTCGAGCTGCCGCCGCGGGGCGAGGCCGGCTTCGGCTACGACCCCATCTTCCACTACCCGCCGTATGGCTGCACGCTGGCCGAGGTGGACGGCGCGCGGAAGGCGGCGGTGAGCCACCGTGGCGCCGCGTTCCGCGCGCTCCGCGGCTATCTAGCCTCGCCTGGCGCGCCGGCGGCCTCGATCAGCGCGGCACCCTAAACAGCGGTGCGGCGCCGCGCCCGGATCGCCAGCACCACCAGGTCGAAGGCGAGGTAGGGCGCCGCCAGGCTGTCACCAGCGTCCCTCCTGTTCCACACCCGTCATCGGGCCGGCCACTCACTCGTACTCCAACGCACAAGTGAGCCTGGCGTCCTCTCGAGCAAGCGGCGTACCGGCCGGCGCTGGCCGTTCTCTCAGCGAATCCTGGGCGGGTCGGGATTCGAGCGCGGGGAATATCTCGCGCCCAAGTCAAGCCTGAAAATTTGGAGCTAATGCGGCAACTTCCCTAGGGGTGCTCGACGTACGAACAGCTGGTAGAGGTGATGCGCCTCATGATGCTGCATGTACTCCACCTGGAAGTGGACGTCGAAGCGCTCGTACTGGGGATGCTGACCGGAGCGGTGCCAGGCGGCTGGTTCGAGCGTCTCGAGACGGTCGGCAAACGCCATCCGGTCCGAGAGAAACGCTTGGCGAGTCTCGGTCGCCGGGTGCGCCACAAGCTTCTCGAAGTCGGCGTCACCGTCAGGTGAGTAGGGGATGCAGGCCGGATTGTCGCGGGTCAGCATAGCCTCGATGCGGTCGTCGAACAGGCGCTGGCATCGCCACAGGTGACACACGAGCTCTCTGAGCGACCACTTTCCCGTGACGGTTCGCTGGGAAAGCTGTTCGTCATCGAGACCGCGGGTCAGCCGCTCGACTTCGCGCCCCTGCTCCCGCAACTTCGACACCAGCGCAAGATGGGCATCATGCTTTGACATGGTGAGAGTATACGGCGGTCTCTCGTTCGACCGAGGTTGGTCGCCGTCTGCGTTCAGTCGGATTCGTGACGCACAGGAAGCTCAACTGTGAACACCGCCCCACCACCATCTCGGTTGGCGGCCCACACGCTTCCTCCGTGGAGACCGATGAGGTGCTTGGCGATTGCTAGCCCCAGCCCGGTACCACCCGGATGGCGTGTGCGAGCCCGATCGACTCGATAGAACCGCTCGAAGACCCGGGGCAAATCTGCATCGGGGATGCCGGGGCCACGGTCGGCCACCATGATCCGGACCTGCCCTTCGCGATACGCGGCGCTCAGGTCGATGACACTGTCATCGGGGCCATAGTGCAGCGCGTTCTCGACGAGGTTTCTCACCGCGTCGTACAGCTTCACCGAATCGGCCGACAGCTGTACAGTGGCGTTTTCCACCGAACACTCGATCCGCTGCCCCTTGCGCTCCGCTATCGTGGCCAGCTCTTCGCGAAGCGACGCGAACAACGAGGCCACCGAACACGAGGACACGTCGAGCGGCTCATGCCCAGCGTCCAGCCTGGCGAGCCGCAGAAGGTCGCTGACCAGCCGCTCCATGCGCGTGCTGCTCCTCGCAATGATGTCTAGGTACCGCCGTGCATCTGGGTCAGACGTCTCATCCAGCAACGCCTCAACCCCGACCTTCACAGCGGTCAGTGGTGTGCGCAGCTCGTGAGACACATTGGCGACGAAGTCCTGCCGTACCCGATCCGCCCGACGGAACTCGGTGACATCGTGCAGCACCAGAACAACCCCTCCGTCCTGGTCCGTGGTGAATGGTCGGGCACTGGCCAGCAGCACCCGCGGGAGGTCGGCGTTGAGGGTGACCTCATGCTGCCGTGTCTCTTCGCCGGCCGCAGCCAGCGTCAGCAGGCTCGTGACCTCAGGGTGGCGGATCAGCTCGACATATTGGCGGCCGGTCGGCGGATCGTCGATGTCCAGCATCCGTTGCAGCGAGTCGTTGGCGGTCTGGACTCGGCCGGCGTCGTCGATGACCAGCACCCCTTCGACCATACCCTGCAAAATGGCCCTGGTGCGGCTCTGTTGGGACGACAGCTCTTCGACCCGCCGACCTAACTCTCGCGCAGTCTCGTCCAACGCGCGAGCCAGCGTGCCCAACTCGTCGCTCGCCCGGACCTGGTCCAGAGGCGCGGCCTCGCCAGCAGCGTAGCGCCGTGCGGCACCTGCAACCGCAGCAACCCGGCGTCCCACCGACGCTGACATCATCCATGCAAGACCGATCGCGCCGGCCAAGGCAGCAAAGAGGCCGAGAACAGTCGTGTCCGTCATCGCCGACACCGAGAGGCTAAGGACGGCGACCGCCATCGAGGTAAGAAACAATCGAGTGCGGAGCTTCACGGGTCTGCCCTACTCTCCAGTTCCTCGGAGCTCGACGTCAGCGGGTGTCGATGAATTTGTAGCCAAACTGTTTGATCGTGACGATCTGCTGGACCAAAACAGGCAACTTCTCGCGCAGTCGGCGAACATGCACATCGACCGTGCGGGTGCCACCGGTGTATCGGTAACCCCACACATCAGACAGCAGACGGTCCCTGGAGAGCACCCGCCCCTGGTGCTCGATGAAGTAGCGCAGCAGCAGGAATTCCTTGGCCGTCAGTCGCACTTCTTGCCCCTCGCAGGCCACCTCGTGGCTGGCGAGGTCGATTGAAATCGAACCGATGTTGACTACCTGATCGGCGGCCAACGGCTTAGTTCGGCGAAGCACCGCCTGCACCCGCGCCACGAGTTCCCTTGGACTGAACGGTTTAGTGACATAGTCGTCAGCTCCGATCTCGAACCCCGCCACCCGATCTTCCTCGTGGACCCGAGCAGTGACCATGACAATAGGCACAGCGGCCAACTCAGCGTCCGCCCGTACGAGCCGGCAGACCTCAAGCCCGCTCAATCCTGGCAGCATGACGTCGAGTACGACGAGATCCGGCCGCGCTTCGCGGAGCCTGGGGAGCACCTCGTCACCACTGGTCACCAATTCAGTCTCGAAGCCAGCTCGAACAAGATGCAGGCGAACCAATTCGGCAATATCGTGGTCGTCTTCAACAACAAGAACCTTAGCTTTCATTGACTCTGTTACTTCAGGAAAACCTGGCTCTTATTCTCGAACGCGACAACCCCTGTGCTATCCCTACCCCTTAGCTTTCGCGTACGGCATTGCCTTCCTGTCCGTGGTGACGGACGTCGAGACCAGACACGATGAAGATAGCCTCCTCGGCAATGTTGGTGGCATGGTCGCCTATGCGCTCGAGATGGCGCGAGATGAGAATCAGATCGAGCGACTGCTCCGTCACCGACGGATCAGACAGCATGAAGCTCAGTAGCTCGCGGAACACCTGGTCTTTGAGATGATCCAGCGAGTCATCGCGATCGAGTACCTCCTGAGCCAGGGCCATGTCTTGCCGCACATACGCGTTAAGGGCGTCGCGGAGCATCCCCTGAGCGATCTCCGCCATTCGGGGGATGTCGATCAGTGGCTTGACGGCAGGGTGCTCAAGGTAACCCAGTGTCGCCTCGGCGATATTGACGGCGAAGTCACCGATCCGCTCTAAATCGCTGTTGATCTTGACCCCAGACACCACCACTCGGAGATCGGTGGCCATTGGTTGTTGCAGCGCGAGCAGCTGGAAACAGCGTTCATCGATTTCGAGATGCAGCTGGTTGATCGGCGCGTCACCGGCCAGGACGCGTTCCGCCAGCGCGTAATCCCGGTCAACCAACGATTGCACCGCAGCACGCACCTGCTCTTCGGCCCCACCAGCCATCACGAGCAGGCGTTCCTTCAGGTGCTCAAGCTCTTCTTCAAAGTGCCGGCTTGCACGCGGCGCAGTGTCGGTCAAAAGTCTCCTCCTCCGTCAGACCACGTCCTAGCCGAATCGACCGGTAACGTAGTCCTCTGTCAATTTCTCGGTCGGAGCAGTGAAGATCTGGCTAGTGCGGCCGTACTCGACAAGTTTCCCGAGCCAGAACACCGCCGTCCGGTCGGAAACGCGAGCCGCCTGCTGCATGTTATGGGTGACGATGATGATCGTGTACTCGCTCTTAAGCTGATACACCAACTCCTCGATGCGTTGGGTCGCAATGGGATCAAGAGCGGAGGCTGGTTCGTCCATGAGGAGGACCTCCGGCTGCACCGCCAAGGCTCGAGCGATGCACAGTCGCTGCTGCTGTCCACCGGACAGTGCGAGCGCCGACTCTCTCAGACGCTCGGACACCTCTTCCCACAGCGCCGCTGCTTTCAGGCTCGACTCGACTCGATCATCGAGCTCAGACTGTGACTCGGCCATCCCATTGATCCGAAGGCCGTACGCGACGTTGTCGTAGATGGACTTCGGAAACGGATTGGACTTCTGGAAGACCATGCCGACCCGACGCCGGAGCTCAACGACATCGGTTCCAAACCCGTAGATGTCGTCCCCATCGATCGACACCTTGCCCTCGACCCGGGCACCGGGAATGATGTCGTTCATCCGATTCAACGTCCGGAGGAACGTGCTTTTTCCACACCCGGATGGACCGATGAGCGCGGTGACCTGATTGGCTGGGATGGCTATCGTCACCTGCTCGAGCGCCTGCTTCTGTCCGTAGAAGAAGCTGAGCTCGGTGACATCCACCTTGGTCGGCGTGTCGGCCGAACCACGCTCGGTTCCTTGCTGGGACACATCGGCCAGTGAGGGTATGGCGGCTTTCGAAGTAACCGTCGTTCCTTCGTTGGGATTCGTCACTGCTGGAACCGATCTCGCAACCACGCCGCCGTCCCGTTCATGACCAACAGCAACGCGAGCAGGACAATGATACCGGCGGCTGCGTTCTCCAGAAACGCCTCCTGGGGCCGAGACACCCAATTGAACACCTGGATGGGCAACACCGTGAAAGGGGACCACAACCCATCTGGTGCGAACGGCACGTAGGTCAGTGCACCGATGGTGATGAGCGGGGCCGTCTCTCCGATCGCCCGTGAGAGGGCCAGGATCATGCCTGTCAGCATCCCGGGAAGCGCGACCGGCAGCACCTGGTACCAGATGGTCTGCCACTTGGTAGCTCCGAGTGCATAGGAGGCCTCCCGCAGCGACGGCGACACCGCCCGGAGCGCCTCTCTCGAGGAGAGGATCACCACTGGAAGCACGAGCAGAGCCAGAGTGGCAGCACCCGC
Organism: Acidobacteria bacterium UBA2994; assembly: GCA_002346545.1. GTDB lineage: Bacteria > Acidobacteriota > Vicinamibacteria > Vicinamibacterales > UBA8438 > UBA2994. Next base: position 29,300 of record DEAA01000002.1, on the reverse strand, counting down.
GATCACACTACGTCCGAGGGCAAGGGTGCGGACCAGCAGCCCAAGGCCCAGCAGACCATAGATAACCGAGGGCACACCGGCGAGGTTGGCGATGTTGATCTCGATCACCCGAGACCACCCTCCGCGCTTTCCGTACTCCTCTAGATAGATGGCCGCGCCGATACCAATCGGTACCGCGAACAGCGCCGTGAGGGAAATCACCCACACGGTACCGGCCAACGCCGCGTAGACGCCCGCATTCTCGGCGCGCCGCGATGGGAAGCTCGTCAGAAACTCCCACGAAATCCGGCCCAGACCGTCCGAAAAAATGTCGACCAGCAGCGCCCCCAGCACGACCAGACCGAGCAGGGTGGCGCCAAGCCCAGCACCATGCAGCAAGTGATCCAGGAACTGGTTTCGGAGGCGACGCGTCACGCGTACTCCTCTCGGAAACGCTCACGAAGCCAGTTGCTCACTAGGTTGAGCAAAAACGTGCTCACGAAAAGCAGCATGCCTACCGCGAAGATCGTGCGATAGGCCAGCGTTCCCGTGGGCGTATCACCGAGACTCACCTGCACGATGTAGGCGGTCATAGTCTCGATGGACACCAGGGGGTTGGCGGTCAATCTGGGCTGCTGACCAGCGGCGATCGTGACGATCATCGTCTCGCCGATAGCCCTGGATACGGCGAGGATGCCGGCCGCCGAGATACCGGACAATGCCGCCGGGAGCACTACCCGCAACGTCGTCTGCATCTTGGTGGCACCGAGTGCATAGGCCGCTTCGCGCAACCCACCGGGCACACCGCGCAGTGCGTCTTCGGAGAGGGACGAGACCATGGGCAAGATCATGATCCCCATCACCAATCCTGGGCTGAGCGCGTTGAAGCCTGACAATCCCGGGATGACCTGCTGCAGGAGCGGGGTAACGAACAGAAGCGCAAAGTAGCCGTAAACGACCGTCGGCACTCCCGCCAAGACCTCAAGGATCGGCTTGACGACTCGACGCACCCGAGCCGGGGCGTACTCGCTCAAGTAGATCGCGGTGAGCAAGCCGGCCGGCCCGGCGACACTCATGGCGATGACCGAGACCAGCAGAGTGCCACTCACCAAGGGCAGCACCCCGAACGATTTCTGGAAGAAGAGCGGGGTCCAGACGGTACCGAACAGGAAGTCGACCGGGGACACCTCTCGGAAGAACTGCAGGGTCTCAACGGCCAGCACCGAGATAATCCCGAGAGTCACGACGATGGAGAGGGCGGCACACGCAAACAGCACCGACTCGATGAGCCGCTCGATCCGAGCACGCCAACTCCGGGTCATGATAGCGACGACTCAGGTTGTCGTGGTCAGTGTCCGGCGCCGGTCAGGAGACTGGACAACGAAGCCATCTCATTCCCATGACCATACATCGTGCCGGTCACACGATCCTCAACCCGCTGCTCAACCAGTGCATACTCCTGGTCGGTCAGCGGCACATAGCCGACTTCGCGAACCAGGCTGGCGCCCTCATTGAGGAAGTACCCCACGAATCCAGAGACCTCAGGTCGGTCCAACGCCGACGGATTCACGTAGATGTAGACCGGCCTGGATAGTGGCTGGTAGGTACCGTCGCGCACCGTGTCCGGCGAGGGCTCGATGGCACCGGCACCGTTGGCGTCGTCTTCGTCGTCAATGGCCACCAGGTTGAGCCGATCCTGATTCTCCTCATAGTAGGCGTAGCCAAAAAACCCCATGGCTAGCTCGTCGGTGGACACTCCCTGGACGAGAACATTGTCATCCTCGCTGGACGTGAAATCGCCGCGGCTGGCGCCCTCGTTACCCACAATCACCTGCGTGAAGTAGTCAAACGTGCCAGAGTCAACACCGGGACCGAACAGGCGCAACTCTTGATCCGGCCATCCGGGCTTCACCTGGTTCCATCGGGTAATCTCACCCTGGGCAGCAGGTTCCCAGATCCGCTTGAGATCGGCAGGCGTCAGGGTGCCCACCCAGTCGTTCGACGGATGAGTCACAACGGAGATGCCGTCGTAGGCGACGGGAAGCTCGATGAACTCGATGCCGGCCTCCGCACACGCCGCGACCTCAACGTCCTTGATCGGCCGTGATGCATCGGAGATATCGATCTCACCGGCACAGAATTTCTTGAACCCGCCACCGGTCCCGGAAACACCTACCGTGACCCTGGTCCCCGGATTGGCCAGCTGATACTCCTCAGCCACCGCTTCGGCAATCGGGAAGACCGTGCTCGAGCCGTCCACGGTAATGACAGACATCGCCCCTTCGCCGCCGCTGCCACCGCAGGCCCAGAGCCCAGCAAACAAGACCAGAACGAACAGTGCTCCGGGGGGACGAGATATGAACGGGAGGGACGAGGCACGGTCTTCATTCATCATGGGTCTACCCTAGCCTTCAGCAATTTCGTGACTGTTACGACCTTGTTAATTCCATGTAAACGACCGCCACTCAGACCAACCAGGGCCCCTCGTCACGGTCCTCGCTGAAACGGTAGCCAAGCCCGAACACCGTCTTGATCTGCGCGGTGGCGGCTCGGAACCGCCAGCCACGGCGTGCGGCCACCACCGCTAGCAGTCCCACGGAGCAGGACTACCATCGGGGCAAAGCCCCATAGAGTGTGGACGAGACAGGGCTGGCGTGAGGTATGGGGCAACGCCCCATCTAAGACCTAGAACCGAACGATCGCGGCTACGTGCGGTCGGGTTAACCAGTTGTCGTTTGCCCCGGTGCCGGTGACGAGACGTCGACTGATGTGCATCGTCAGGTCTAAGGTCAAGTTGGGTACCGGGACGTAAGCGATGGTGAACATGTGCAGCCAGAGATTGGTTCCGGGCATATCACTGAACACGAACGGTGACAGCGCCGCTTCCTGTTCGATCCGTCCGATCGTATAGCCCAGCTCATACGTACCGGTCTCACCGGAGCCGCCATACTCCGCTTCGAACCACATGCCGGTGTCTTGGTCTGTAGCGGCACGCGTGTTCTTGAGGTATTCACCGAGCATGCGGAGTGGGTAGTGTTCGCGCCCGGTATCGAACTCGGCCTGGACAATGGTATCGACCATGTTGAAGTCCGACACGAGCCCGATGATGTTTCCGGCGGCGTCCCGCTCAACCTGGTTCGTGAGCAAGCTGTTCAATGGACCGGTGGCTCGCCCCACCGCCACCTGGTCGACATTGCCGAACGCGTAGTCGGCGACCGACACTTGTAATCGGTGAGGCCCAAAGCGGAACCCAACCTCGCCATAAGCCGCGAGCATGTACGCATCCTGGTCACGACTGACCTCATTGACGGCGGTCTGGAGCGCCAGCAAAGTCACATCGACTCGGTCGCTGAGCTCCCAAGCGACCTGCTCGTAGCCGCCCTCAAAATTGAGGTCGTCGTCCCACACCATCTGAGTCCGAGTCATCGGCGAGCCGAACTTGCCCATCGCGAGCGTGAGCGCGGATCCACCGGGGTTGTACCGGATGTTAGCCCGATCGAGATTGAACGGCTTGGGGCGAAAGAAGCTGGTGAATGTCTGATTGGTGGACACCGGAGTCCCCGGGTCACCACTGGCGATCTGAATCTGCAGCCGGGTATCGTCGTTAATTTCGGTGTCGATCCGTAGCCGCAGCCGGAAACGGGTGCGGTGGCGGGCTTCGCGATCGGTCTGATAGAAACCCTCGTAGCGGGAGCGGAAATCTCCGCCGAACTGGATCCGCTCATACCAGGCCGTCTGAGCCTCAGCGGGGACATTTCCCACCAGCAATAACATTCCAATCAACAACAAGTGCCAACTTGGCCGACTCACCGCTCCAATCGCTATCGTGGGTTTAATCATTCTGGCAAGACTAGTCTCAGCGCATTACACACCAGTTTCAAACGCGTTAAATCGATGTAACTTAGGTAGTTCAGAGCCGTCGGTGAGCACGGCGCTGACCGTCAGCATCGTGACCCGCACCCGAATCGCCTCTGCCACTGCCCAACGCCGTCCCGATGATCATGGGAGCCAATGTCGGCACCGCCGAGACGCCGACCGTCGGTGGATCTGCGCGTCGCACCCAAGCGGCCTGTGGTAGCGTGATGGTTGTGAGCACGTGCCGATGACGCCAAGACATACTCCTACCTTCGCCGGCACCCTCATCCTGACCGGCGCGATCCTGCTGTCCGCCTCGACGACGGCCGCGCAGACGTCGACCGCAGACGAAATCGTCGATCTGGCGGTGACCCGTGCCGAGCTTCAGCGAGACGCGGGCCTGGACCAGGCGTTCAAGGCGACGCTCGAGTCAATCACCGAACAGCTCGACGGAAACGGCGCGGTCAAGGAGACCGAGCGCGCAACCTACCGCCAGTACCCGGTGGAAGGCGTGATCTTCGAGGAACTCGTCGCTCGCGAGGGTAAGCCGCTTGATGAGGATGACGCCGAGGACGAGGCGAAGCGCCGTGACAAGTTCGCCAGGGAGGTGCGTGAACGCCGCACCAAGGGCGAGGATCCGGAACCGGAGGACGAGAACCGCGTCGCGTTCGACAGCGAGTTCGTCGAGCGCTATCAGTTCGACCTTGTCGGAGAGGAGTCGGTCGAGGGCATCGCCTGCTGGATCGTCGCTCTTAAGCCAAAACCTGGAAAACTGCCAGAGCGGCGACGTATCGACACCGCCTTGAACAAATCGACGGGGCGACTCTGGATCAGTCAGGAAGACTACGGACTGGCCCGGGTCGAGTTCGAGATGGCCAGCTCGGTCCGTTTCTGGGGCGGTATTCTCGGGACGCTCCGTAACACCGTGGGACGGATGGAGTTTCGGCGCTACGACAACGATACGTGGCTGCCGCAGCAGATCGACATCCGTCTCGACCTACGCATTCTCTTCAGCAACATCCGTCGGCGAATCGTACGCGAGTGGATCGAGTACACGCCCCTACCCCTGCCTTCGACGCTACCGGGCTGACACCGCCGTTCGCCTACTGTTAAGATACGCTTGAGTTCGCGTCTACAGCAGGGGTCGAAATGCGTACATCCGGGCTTCGGTCCGCCGCAATCGTACTCGCACTGATCGTCAGCGCCGGCGTCGCCTATGGCGGCCAGAACACGAACGCCACTGACCAGCAGGCGCTCGTGAACCGCTATTGCCTGAGTTGCCACAACAACCGGGCAATGCGCGGTAACTTGTCACTAGAACAGGCACCCCTGGCGGGGATTGCCGACCACCTCGACGTTTGGGAAAAGGCACTGAAGAAGCTCAGGGCGGGAGCCATGCCGCCCGATGGCGCGCCACGGCCAGAGCCGGAGCGCTATGCCGGACTAGTGCGCTATCTCGAGACCACCCTCGATACCCTCGCCCAAGCCGATCCCAACCCGGGTCGCACGGAGACCTTCCGACGACTCAACCGGACTGAATACCGCAACGCCGTCCGTGACCTACTCGACCTTGACGTCGATGTGGCCACGCTCCTGCCGCGCGACGACGCCAGCTACGGCTTCGACAATGTCGGCGTGGTAGAGCTCTCACCGACGCTGATGGAGAGGTACCTCAGCGCGGCGCAGAAGATCAGCCGGCTGGCCGTAGGGAGCAGCGGCATCGTGCCGGGAAGCCGGGTCGTTGTACTGCGCCCCGATCTCACCCAAGAAGGACATCTCGACGGACTTCCCTTCGGGACCAGGGGCGGAACCCTGCTGAAGCACAACTTCCCGCTCGATGGCGAGTACGAGGTCGAGGTACGACTGGCGCGTAACCGGAACGAGAACGTGGAAGGCCTCCGGGAGCCTCACGTTCTGGAGATGACGCTCGACGGCTACCGCCTCGAGCTGTTCAACGTGGTACCCAACAGGAACCGGCTGGGCAGCTACTACGCCGACGAGGACGTAGACCGGCACCTCAATCTCAGAATCCCCGTCACCGCCGGGCCGCATACGGTAGGCGCCGCCTTCCTGCAGAACAACTCGGCGCTGATCGAGACCGAGCGCCAGCCGTATCAGGCGCAGTTCAATCAGGATCGGCATCCGCGACAGCAACCGGCCGTACAGTCGGTGTCGATCGCCGGTCCGTTCGAACCAACCGGACCCGGCGAGACGCCAAGCCGCAACCGGATCTTCATGTGCCAGCCGGACGCCGTCGACGACGAGGCTGATTGCGCCGCCTCGATCATCTCGGGGCTCGCCCGACGCGCATTCCGCCGACCGGTAAGCTACGCCGACATCGAGATGCCGCTCGCGTTCTTCGAGCAAGGACGCGCCGATGGCGACTTCGAGAATGGCATCGAGCTAGCGCTACGAGCGTTGCTAACCAGCCCAGAGTTCCTTTTCCGGATCGAGCGCGACCCAGAGCAGGCGCCCGCCGAATCCGCCTATAAGCTCAGCGATGTCGCGTTGGCCTCGCGTCTGTCCTTCTTCCTGTGGAGCAGCATCCCCGACGACGAGCTGCTGGATCTGGCCGAAGCGGGCCGTCTCGGTGAACCGGCCGAGCTCGAACGTCAGGTCCGTCGGATGCTAGCCGACCCCAAGGCGCGCACGCTGACCACCAACTTCGCCGACCAGTGGCTACATCTGCGCAACCTCGAGGCGGCGGCCCCGAACCTGCGACTGTTCCCGGACTTCGACGACAACCTGCGAACCGCGTTTCGCGAGGAAACCCAGCTGCTGTTCGCGAGCGTCGTGGACGAGGACCGGAACGTTTTGGACCTGCTCCGCGCCGACTACACGTACCTGAACGAGCGGCTGGCGCGACACTACGAGATCCCGGGGGTATACGGCACCCAGTTCCGGCGGGTTGCCCTGCCCGACGGCAGCGTGCGTCGAGGCCTCCTGGGCCATGGCAGCTTGCTGACCGTGACCTCCTACGCCACCCGTACCTCGCCGGTGCAACGCGGCAAATGGATCCTCGAGAATCTCCTCGGCATGCCGCCACTGATTCCGCCCGCCAACGTGCCGCCATTAGAGGATCCGGAGCCTGGCGTGGCCGCGCGATCCATGCGAGAACGGATGGAAGCCCACCGGGCGAATCCAGCCTGTGCCGCGTGTCACCGTTTGATGGACCCGGCTGGGCTGTCGATGGAAAACTTCGACGCCATCGGCCGCTGGCGCGACCGTAACGAGGACTGGACACCAATTGACGCCGCCGGCAGTATCCCTGGCGGGGGTCGCTTCGATGGCGTCTCGGGTCTGCGTGCCGCTGTCCTCGCCCGCCCCGAGGTCTTCGCCGGCACCGTCACCGAGAAGCTCATGACCTACGCTCTTGGTCGAGGACTTACGGCACACGACGGGCCTGCCATCCGCGCGATCGTGCGCCAGGCGGCAACCAACGACTATCGATTCTCATCCCTGGTGCTCGGCATCATCGAGAGCACCCCGTTCCAGATGCGGAGAACGCAATCATGATGATCAGCAAGATGGCACTGCCGCGCCGTACGTTCCTCCGGGGTCTCGGCGCGACGGTCGCGCTGCCGCTGCTCGACTCGATGGTCCCCGCGTTCACGGCGCAAGCCGCGACCGCGGCCAATGCGCCTCGCCGGCTCGGCTACGTGTTCATTCCGATGGGAATGAATCCAGAGCCGTGGACGCCGAAGGAGGTTGGGACGCTGAGTCAGCTGTCACCGTCGCTCGCCTCGCTGACGCCGCATCTGAACGACGTCACGGTGGTCACCAACCTGGATCTCGAGAATGCCCACACGACCGGCAACCACGCCTCGTCGAACGCGGCATTCCTGAGCTGCCTCCGGGGAAAGCGGACCGAGGGTAGCGACTATGAGCTAGGGACCACGGTCGACCAGATTGCCGCACAGCAGATCGGCGGAGACACGCCGATTCCGTCGCTCGAGCTCGGCACCGACCTAATCGTCCAGGTGGGCGCTTGCGACAACGGCTACGCCTGCGTCTACCAGAACAATCTGTCGTGGTCGTCGCCCACCTCGCCGCTGCCGACCGAGGCGGACCCGCGGGTGGTCTTCGAGCGTCTCTTTGGCGACGGCGGGTCGCCCGAACAGCGCCGGGCTGAGATGCAGAAGAACGCCAGCATTCTGGACTGGGTGCTCGACGACATGTCGCGTCTCCAGCGCCAGCTCGGCAACACCGACCGCGTCAAGGTGGACGAGTATGTAAGCACCGTCCGAGAGGTGGAGCGACGCATTCAACTCGCCGAGCAACAGGCCGGCGAGTCACCGTTGCCGGATCTCACTAGGCCGACCAGCGTCCCGGAAGACTGGGAAGACCACGTTAAGCTGATGTACGACCTACAGGTGCTCGCGCTGCAAGCCGACCTAACCCGGGTCATCACGTTCCAGATGGCGCGTGAAGCTAGCACGCGAAGCTACCCACAGATCGGGGTACCAGAGCCACATCACCCGATCTCGCACCACGTCAACGATCCAGAGAAACTCGCCAAGCTGGCGAAGATAAACGCCTACCACGTGTCCTTGTTCGCCTACATGATCGATCGGTTGAAGCAGACGGCCGACGGCGACGGGTCGCTCCTCGACCATTCGACGTTCATGCTGGGAAGCGGCATGGGGAACCCAGACGTGCACGACCACCGCAACCTGCCGATCATCGTGGCGCGCGGTGGCGGCGACAAGCCGTGGGGTGGCCGTCACATCAAATACGAGCCGGGCACCCCGCTCGCCAATCTACACCTGGCGGTACTCGACGACGTGGGGGTTCACCTAGATTCGTTCGTTGATAGCACCGGACACGCCATCGAAGTGATGGAGCCGGTGTCGCTGTCCGACTGAGTGAAGCGGAGGGTTTGGTACTGAAGACCGTGCCATGCCCGGTGAGGTCGTCGAGCCTGGCTCAGCAACCGGCGCTTTGGTTTGGGAAGAAGATGATCGGAGAAGGTCGATGCTGCGCTTATTTTTAGGCGTTGCGGGACTGGTTGTCCCGCTCGGTCTCGCCGTTCCGTCAATGGCGGCGGTGGACATCCCCGAACTGGTGAGCGCCACGAAGGCGGATGACGCGGCCGCCGTGCGAACCCTGCTCGAGGCGGGCGCGGACGTCAACGACGCGGAGCCGGACGGCACGACGGCCCTGCACTGGGCGGCCCATCTTCAGCATCCTGAGATCGCGCGACTGTTGCTCGAAGCGGGGGCGGTACCCAACGGAGCCAACCGGTATGGTGTGCGGCCACTGTCTCTGGCCGCGGTGGGAGGCAACGCCGAGCTCGTTGCGACGCTGCTCGAAGCCGGCGCAAATCCAAACACCAGTCTGACCGCCGGCGAAACCGTCCTGATGACAGCGGCTCGAGCCGGCGCTACCGACGCGGTGGAGTTGCTGCTCGAGGCAGGAGCGAACGCCAACCTGCAGGAAGCGTGGAAGGGCCAGACCGCGCTGATGTGGGCCGCGTCGGAGGGCCACGCGCAGGTCATTCTAGCCCTTGTGGCGGCCGGCGCCAACGTCGCCGCACGTTCCAAGCGCGGCTTCACGGCGTTGCTGTTCGCGGCCCGCGAGGGGCGCACGGACGTGGTGCAGACCCTGCTCGAAGCAGGCGCCAACCTGGACGAACAGATCTCGATCAATTCGACGCTGACCGCTGGCGGCGTGGAACAGCGACGCGCTTCAAACGCCGGTCTGAACGCGTTCCTCCTGGCGGCAGGCAGCGCCCACTTCGAGCTCGCCGCCTACCTCCTGGACCGTGGCGCAGACCCGAACACGGATCCCCGTGGATGGACGGCACTGCATCAGCTGAGCTGGGTGCGGAAGGCTGGCATCGCCGGAAGCAATAATCCGGCGCCGCGCGGGTCGGGGGCGATGACCAGCCTGCAGTTCGCCGAAAAGCTGATCGCCGCGGGCGCCGACCTGAACGCCCGGGTCACCACCCGGCCGCCGGCGGGGATCACCGGGCTGAACTTCATCGGCGGTACTCCGTTCCTGCTGGCCGCCCGCACCGCCGACGCTGAGCTGATGCGACTGCTGCTGGAGGCCGGCGCCGACACGACACTGACCAACGAGGACGGCTCGAACGCCTTGATGGTGGCGGCGGGACTCGGCACCTCGTCGCCGGGCGAAGACCCGGGCACCGAAGCGGAAGTCCTAGAGGCGGTCGAGGTGGCACTTGGCGCGGGCCTAGACATCGACGCGGTCGACCAGAAGGGGGAGACCGCCATGCATGGCGCCACCTACAAGCACCTGCCGCGCGTGGTGCACCGACTGGCTGACGCCGGCGCTGACATCGTGGTCTGGAATCAGCCGAACGACCGCGGCGCGACGCCGCTCGGCATCGCGGTAGGCATGCACCGCGGAATGAACATCCTGAGCTCGCCGGTCACCGCAGACGCGGTCCGCGACATCATGCGGTCGGCCGGCGTCGAACCGACCCAGTAAGGCGGCGAAGGCCACTCACGGAATGCGAACCCTGCTGCTCGCAACTGGCGGCGCTGCGCTCACGGCGCTGGCCGTCGGCTGCTCCGACCCTGCGATGACGACGCCCGAGTCTGCCCCGACCGACACCGACAACGCGCTCCTTGCCGAATGGACGGGCCCGTTCGGCGGCGTGCCGGCCTTCGACCGCATGGACCTCGACGCGCTCAAGCCGGCGCTCGACGCCGGCATGGCCATCCAGCTGGCCGAGATCGACGTCATCGCCACCAATCCCGATCCCCCGACCTTCGAGAACACTATCGTGGCGCTCGAGCGCTCCGGTCTGGCGCTAAACCGGGTGGCGACCTACTACGGCGTCTGGGGTTCCAACGTCTCGACGCCGGAGTTCCGGGATATCCAGCGCGCCATGGCGCCACGCCTGGCCGAGTTCGACTCCACCATCCGACAGAACGGGGCACTGTTCGACCGGATCCGTGCGATCTACGAGGGCGACGACTTGTCAACCTTGCGACCAGACCAGCAACGCCTGGTGCAGCTCGTCTACGACGGCTTCGCTCGCAACGGCGCCACACTGGAGGGCGATGCGAAGGCTCGCTACGCCGAAATCGAACAACGGCTGGCTGAGCTCCATACCGCGTTCTCGAACAACGTGCTGGCCGACGAGGAAGGTTATGTGACCTACCTCTCGGAGGCGCAGCTTAACGGGCTACCTCCGTCGTTCGTGCAAGCGGCGGCCGCGGCCGCCACCGCCCGAGGGCGCGACGGCGAGTACGCCATTACCAACACCCGGTCGTCCATGGACCCGTTCCTGACCTTCTCGACCGAACGGGATCTGCGCGAAGAGGTGTGGCATACCTACTACTCGCGCGGTGACAACGGCGACGAACGGGACAACAATGCCACCATCGCGGAGATTCTCGCGCTGCGGCACGAACGAGTCGGCCTGCTGGGCTACGACGACTACGCAACCTGGCGTCTCGAGAACCGGATGGCAAAAACCCCGGCCCAGGCGCTCGAGCTGATGGAAGCGGTATGGCCGGCGGCACTAGCGCGGGTCGAGGAGGAGGTCGCCGCAATGCAAGCGGTCGCCGACTCCGAAGGCGCCGGCATCACAGTCTCGCCCTGGGACTACCGTTTCTACGCCGAGAAGGTCAGACAGTCCACCTACGACCTGGACTCGGACGAGGTAAAGCAGTACCTGCAGCTCGACCGGCTTCGGGAAGGCATGTTCTTCGTCGCTGGTGAGCTGTTCGACTTCGCGTTCCGCGAGGTCTCCGACGGCTCGGTCCCCGTCTTCCACGAAGACGTCAGCGTCTGGGAAGTCACGCGCCGCTCCACAGGAACCCACGTCGGCGTCTGGTATCTCGACCCGTACGCCCGTCCGGGGAAACGCTCAGGCGCCTGGGCCTCAAGCTACCGCAGCCATGAGCTGGTCGACGGACAAGAAGTGACCGTGCTCGGCTCGAACAACTCGAACTTCATCAAACCGGCGCCGGGCGAGCCCGTCCTCGTTTCCTGGGACGACGCCGAGACGTTCTTCCACGAATTCGGCCACGCGCTGCACTACTTCTCGTCAACCGTCGAGTACCTCACCCTCAACGGCGGTGTCCGGGACTACACCGAGTTCCAGTCGCAACTTCTTGAGCGATGGCTCCTAACCGACGAGGTCATCGACGGGTTCCTTCGGCATCACGAAACCGGGGAACGGATGCCAGACGAGCTGGTCACCCGAATCAAGAACGCCGCCACCTTCAACCAGGGATTCATCACCACGGAGTACCTGGCATGCGCGCTGGTCGACATGCGCTTCCACACCTCGGATCCAGACAGGCTAGACGCCGACCAGTTTGAACGGGAGACCCTGGCCGAGCTAGGGATGCCTGATGAGATCGTGATGCGGCACCGCAGCCCACACTTCGGCCATATTTTCTCGGGCGAGGGCTACTCGGCCGGCTACTACGGCTACATGTGGGCGGATGTGCTGACGGCGGATGCCGCCGAGGCGTTCGCGGAAGCGCCAGGCGGGTTCTACGACAAAGACCTAGCGGCGAAGCTCGTAGAACACCTGTTCGCGGCGCGCAACGCGGTCGATCCCGCCGAGGCCTACCGGACGTTCCGCGGGCGAGACGCCACGATCGAGGCACTGATGCGCGACCGAGGATTCCCGGTTCCGTAGCGCCGGCTACGGTTCACAACTCTCCGACAGGCTCTGTACCGACGTTACGTTGAGGCTGTGCACGGGGGGCACCGCCGTGCCCTCTTCGTCTCGGATCAGCAGCCCCTTGGTCTCTACCCGATGTCCAACATAGGCGTCTGGGCTCGGGAACACATACATCAGCCTGAACCCACGGTCGCCGAGCGGCGTGGCTTCGACGACGGCCAGCTCGGCGTCGACCGAGGGCGTCGGCTCCGATGAACGCGCCTCTGGGCTAGCGTTTTCGAGCGTCCAGCCATCAGTGGCGCTGCCACGTAGACAACCGACTACCCTGACGAGAGCGAAGTTTGGTACCACGTCACGGCCTTCGTCTCCTTCGACATAGACGCCGCTCAAGAGAGCCGTCGACAGCTCCTCGCCACCCTCGGGAAACCCGTTTCGCTCGAGCACATAGCTGATGATATCGACATAAGCCTCTGCCTCCAGCCCGGCGGATCCGCCTGGAGGCATCGACTGCATCCGTTCGAACAGGCCGTCGAGCGTGAGCCCCGTCCAGTCGCGCAGGAAAACATCGCCGGTGAGCGAGCGTCCCGCTCCGCCGGTGAGGTCGGCCCCATGGCAGCGTTGACAGCTCGTCTCGTACTGGTCGCGGCCACGAACCGCCTGCGCGGCGGTGTAGACCCCGTCCTTCACGCTCGTCTCCTGACCACCGGTGGCGGCCGGCACCACCGCCATGAGCGCCGCCCCAATGAGCGCCAACATCACACGCGTCGCCAGCCGTCTCACGATGCAGTCCCCTTCCGAAACTCGGTATCAAACTCGCGCTGGACGCCACCCGGACGGTCAAGTAAGCCGCCGGGTTCATCAACCGCCGCCTTCTCGTTGCTGCCAGAGGCGCGGAGTGATATAACCCAATCATACAGTGCGGTGTGTCCGGCACGCGGGGAGGAGTCTAGTCAAATGTTCAGTCGTTTCCGATCATTGGTGGTGGTTTCGGTGTTCGGTCTTGCTCTCGCGGCAACGGCCCCGGGCGCGGCGGCCAATGAAGCGGACGTGACCTATTACCAGGATGTCCTCCCGATCATCCAGAACAACTGCCAGAACTGCCATCGCCCCGAAGGACTAAACCTAGGCGGCGTCATCGCGCCGATGTCCTTCATGAGCTACGAAGAAACCCGCCCCTGGGCGCGCTCTATCAAGCTTAAGGTCGAAGCTCACGAGATGCCGCCCTGGTACGCCTCGGCTCCGAAAGGCGTCTTCTCGAACGAGCGCGGTCTGACTGAGGACGAGATCGGCACGATCGCCCGCTGGGTCGACGCAGGCGCGCCGGCCGGCGACCGCAGCCAGGCGCCAGCCCCGAAGACCTTTGCCGAGACCACGAGCGGCGGCTGGTCGCTCGGGACTCCGGACTACGTGTTCCAACTCGACGAGCCGTATTTCGTCGAGGACGACGTGTATGACCTGAACATCAGCTTCTACAAGACGCTCACCGCGGCCGAGTTGCCCGAAGACCTGTGGGTTCGCGGCTGGGAGTTCAAGACGGGCGCCGGAACCGTAGCCCATCACATGTGCGGCTACGTGCGTGCTCCCGCTCCCGATGTAGAGCCTGGCGCGGCGGCCGAGAAGGGCGTGGCCGGGGCCGGCCAGCTGCTAACCTGCATCGCCGAGGGCACCGAGGCGGTCATGCTGCCAGACGGCTACGGTCTGCATCTGGAGGCGGGCTCGACGCTGACCTACAACATGCATTTCCATAAGGAGCCTGGCGAAGGCAGCGGCGTCTGGACGCAGCCCGAGGTCGCGTTCTTCGTGGAGGAGCGGCCGGTGACCCACAAGGTCACCAACAACTCCATCGGCAATACCGGATTCGAGCTGCCGCCGCGGATCGACGACTACCGGATCGGCGCGTCCCGCACGCTGGAAGAAGACATCTACGTGCTGACCTACTGGCCTCATGGCCACCTCCGCGCCAAAGCCGCTCGCTACACAGCCACCTACCCGGATGGCCGAACCGAGCTGCTGTTGGACGTGCCCGAGTACGACAACGGGTGGCAGGAGACCTACAAGCTGAAGCAGCCGAAGCTTCTGCCGGAGGGCACGCGTATCGACGTCAGCCACTGGTATGACAACTCCGCAGAACGCGGTGCGCTCTACGACTTCGATCCAACTCTGACCCCGGGCCACGGCCCGCGCACCGACGACGAGATGTCGCTCGGATTCATCGGCTACGCGGTAGAGCTCGACGCCGCCGACGAGAACTAACCTCATTCCTCGAGAGCCGGGCCTCGTTCTTCGGGGCCCGGCATCTTCGTTTCCTGGTCGAGCTATGCAGTATCGGCGCGTTCGTCTCCTGTTGACCGGCGTGATCGCCGGTTTTGTTGTCTTCGGCCCCCTCGACGCGCTGGGACAGGATGCCGCGCAGGCTCGCACCGAGCTCGTCCTCAGCGGCCGTACCATCTCGATCGAGTACGACTCCACGCTCAGCGCGGCCGTCGCGGCACACCAGGCCGTGCTCGACGCGTCGGCTGGTGAGCAGGCCAAGATCAAGATCGGCCAGCTCGAAGGACATCGCGCGCTCCGAATCGGTCCCCTGGGGGCTGAACCCGGAAGCTCCCCCCGCAGGGGACCGCGTCACGAGCTGTGGCTGAGTCGGACCGGCACCGCCTGGGTTCTGGACGCTCGCCCCATTTCGGACGAGGGCGATCTCGCGACGACCGAGGACAACGACCCACCCCCGCCTCGGGTGCAGGCCCAGATTCCGCTCACTCACGTAGTGCGCCCTGACGAGACATCGGACACCCCGCTCGTGGCGTTGATGCCCTACGGTGATGGCCGAGGCGAAATCACGCTCCAGTGGGGAGGGCACTACTGGTATACCGGCTTCGAGTTCATCGAGCTCGCGGCCACCCCGCGCCCCGAACGGACCTCGAACGTCGGACGGGCCACGTTGCTCACCCGTGACTCCGACACCAGTGGCCGATGGCGGGCCACCAGGCGCAGCACCCGCAACGAGACGGTCCTAGCCCGGCCGACCGGCGAAACAATCGAAGTCTGGTTCCAGAAGGAAATGGGTACCGATCACCGCGACTTCGCGGGCCTAGAATCGGTGGCCGACGGCGAGGTTGTTCTGCTGTCCGGCGCCGCGGCCCTGCGCCTACGGAGCGAGGTACCTCTGCGCGCCGGTGACACGTCTATACCAACCGACAATCTCGTGCCCGACTTCCCCGGTTCCTACTCGCTGTGGCTGAAGGCGGTCGGGAACGGATGGCATCTCGTCTTCAACAACGAACCCGACTCATGGGGCTCACAGCACGACCCGGCCTTCGACGCGGGCGAAGTCGAACTCACCCACGTGCACGGCGGTCCGAACACCGAGCGCCCCCTCCAAGTCTCCCTCGTTCCCCGGCGGCCAGGTGAGATCGGCATGGTAATCCACTGGGGCCAGCACACCTGGTCGGCCGACTTCACGATCGAGCGCTGAACCCGGACCCCACCGCCCTACTGCAACCCACCGCAACGGTGCGCCGCGGTGCTATGCTCACGGCGATCGACAGGAGGTGTCCGTGATTATTCGCATCCTCGCGCTGGCCACATTGACGAGCCTACTGCTTGGGCCCGTGGCGGCCTTCAGCCAACCATCGAACTGGAATCCGCCAGAGACCCCCTGGGGCGACCCCGATCTGCAAGGGGTCTGGACGAACGCCACACTGACCCCAGTGGAACGCCCCGACGCGATGGTAGACAAATCGGTGTTGACCGCCGAAGAAGCCGCGGACTTCGAGACGCAGTCGGCGGAGCAGCGGGCAGCTTCAGATCGCTTCATCCTCGGCAACGTGGGGGCTTACAACCAGTTCTGGATGGATGGAGGGAAGAACGTGACCGGCGACCGCCGGACGGCGCTCATCACAGAACCGCCCGACGGCCGCATCCCCTGGACCGAGGCGGGCCAGCGGCGTCTGGACAGCGACCTAGCCCGCTACGGTGTCGGGCCGTTCGACACGTATGTCGACGCCGATACTGGAGAGCGCTGCCTGACCGACGGCCTGCCGTTCGTGCCGCTACAGGGCTACAACATGAACTACCAGATCCTGCAGTCGCCTGGGTGGGTAGCCATCATCAACGAGATGTTCCACGAGTTCCGACTGATCCCGGTCGACGGCCGCTCCCATGTGCCCGATCACGTGGGCCAGATCCTCGGTGACGCCAGGGGCCGATGGGAGGGCAACACCTTGGTGGTAGAGACCCGGAGCTTCGCCGACAAGCGGCACTTCCTGTGGCGTGCCACCTGGCGGGCGTCGCGCCCCAACCTGCGTCTAGTCGAGCGGTTTACCCGGGTGAGCGAAGACACGATCGACTACGAGTTCACGATGAGCGACCCCGACATGTTCACCCGCCCCTGGACGGCGCTGGTCCCGATGACGACCGACCAGGCGTCGCGCGGCGTCACAAGCGGTCCGCTCTACGAGTACGCCTGTCACGAAGGCAACTACGGGCTCCTCAACATCATGCGGGGCGCCCGGGTCGAGGAACTGGAGCAGTAGCATGCTGAAGCGAACGCTGTCACTCATCATCGTTGGCATACTGCTCACGCCCGCGCTAGGACTAGCACAACCGTGGCAGACCTACGACACGTCGAACGGGGAGTGGCGCAGCTATGCCGGTGACATCGGCGGCAAGAAGTACTCGCCGCTCGACCAGATCGACGCGACCAATTTCGCCGACCTGGAGCTGGCCTGGGAGTGGACGTCGGTCGACAACTTCGTGAGCATGACCACCAACGACGGCGGTGAATGGTGGGCGCCGCTCGAGACTATCGTCGAAGTTTTGGAGCAGAGGACCCCGAACCTGTATCGCACCGGACACCGGCCAAACCCGAGCGGCTTCCAGGCGACGCCCTTGATGGTGGAGGGGGTGCTGTACTTCAACACCCCGCTGTCACAAGCGGTCGCCGTGGATGCGACCACGGGCGAGACGCTCTGGGTGAACAACCCGAAGAGCTACGAGGAAGGCACTACCACCATGACCGGGACCTGGCGCCAACGGGGCGTCGCGTACTGGACCGACGGCGCTGGCGACGATCGTATCTTCTGGGGAACCGGAAATGGCTATCTCGTCTGCGCCGACGCGCAAACCGGACGCCCCTGCCCGGACTTCGGGCCGACGGGCAACGGCATGGTCGACACCATGGACGGTGTCCCACGGGCCAACCGCGGCGAACGAGACTACCTGAATGCGCTCCTCTGGGGTATTCACTCGCCGCCCATCGTGGTCCGCGATCGGGTCATCCACGGCTCACACGTGGCAGATCGCCGTGTCACGAAGGAAGCAATCCCCGGGTGGGTACGGGCCTGGGACGTCCGGACCGGTGAGCACGCGTGGGACTTTCACACCGTGCCGAACAGCGCCGACGAGTATGGGGCGGACACGTGGCTGAACGAGTCCTGGCGCTACTCCGGCAACGCCAATGTCTGGTCGATGCTGGCGGGCGACAACGAACTCGGCATGGTCTACCTCCCCACCGGTACCGCGACCAACGACTACTACGGGGCCGACCGATTGGGTGACAACCTCTATTCGGAAACTCTGGTCGCGGTCGACGTCGAAACCGGACAGCGCGCCTGGCACTTTCAGGCCGTGCACCACGGGCTCTGGGACTACGACTTCCCCACCCACCCCAACCTGCTCGACGTCACCGTCGATGGCCGCCCAATCCAGGCCATCGCCCAGGTCAGCAAACAGGGCTGGATCTATGCCTTCGATCGGGTGACCGGAGAACCGATCTGGCCGATCGAGGAACGACCGGTACCGCAGCACACGAACATGCCGGGTGAGGTTCCCTCGCCAACCCAGCCGTTCCCTACCAAACCGGCGCCCTTCGACTACCAGGGCGTCGAGATCGATGACCTGGTGGACTTCACACCCGAGCTGCGTCAGATGGCAATCGAAGCGGTCGCGGGCTTCACCCTTGGACCGCTCTTCACGCCGCCGAACCGGCCCGTAGAGGGTGAAACTCGTGGCACCATCATGCGACCGCCCCCGGGGGGAACGGCCGGCTGGGCAGGCGCGGCGGCCGATCCGGACACCGGCATCCTCTACATCCCATCGCGGAACCAGGCCTCGGTGATCGGACTGTACGCGCCGGATCCGGAGATCGGCGCGACGGTCGAATACACCCATGGCGCGCCGGAGGCGGAGCGGATGGAGATGCTTCGCCAAGGTATCCGGACCGGCCCCCAGATGCCACAGGGCCTGCCCCTGCTCAAGCCGCCCTACTCCCGTATGTCCGCGCTCGACATGAACACCGGAGAGTACAACTGGGTGATCCCGACCGGCAACGGCGACCGCTATCGCCGGCACCCGATGCTTCGAGACCTGGACCTTCCGCCTCTGGGCGGTGACAACGGGACGAACGGTCCCGTGCTGACCAAGACCCTGCTTATCTACTGCCTCACGACCGGCAGCTCAAGCGGCGGGCCGAGGATGGTGGCCTACGACAAGGACAACGGTGAAGAGCTTGCCGCGGTGGACCTGCCGGCGGGCGCCATCGGCACGCCAATGACTTACATGGTGGACGGAAGGCAATACATCGCCCTGACGATCGGTGGCGGTCCCCGCCTGGTAGCCTTCGCGCTGCCAGAATCCTAAGGCGCGGACCACTCACTTTAGGCTGGAGGCCTACGCCTCTATCCTCGCCTGTACAACACCGATGATCACATCCGGCGCGCCCGTGTATGCGTCACGGGAGCTTTGGCCTGACTGAGTCGTCTAGCGTCAGCACTGACGATCTTCGAGGCGGGCGGTCCGCAGCATCCCCTCCATAGAGACGTTGCCTTCGTGGCACGCGAACTCATAGAGCGGCTGCTCACGGCGGACGAGTGGAAACTCGGCCGCCCAAGCCGCCGCCCACGTGGATGGGTCACGCACCTCGATCCGGTAATGCAGGGTGTCTGGTCCTGTCCGGGTAAAGCGCTCAACCAACTGGAGCCCCTCCGCCGAGCCCCGGAAGTAGCTGTTGGGTGAGAAGTTCGACGACTCCACTACCAGCGTATCGTCTTCCCACCGCCCTCGGGAGCTGCCGTTCCACTGGCGGATAGAGTGGGGTAACCTGGGGCGCCCGTCGAGCGGAATCAACCGGGCATCGTGGAACGCCTCGCTAATGAATGCTACGTGGTCTGGCGTCTGGATCAGCTGGTAGAACGTGTACGGACCAGCTCCGAAATTCCCGCCCAGTCGAGGAACTCCAGTGGTCACACAGCGATGGAAGCTGTTCAGGTCCTCGGGGCCAGTCTTCAGCTCCCAGCCGACATCGACCGCGCGTGTCCGAGCCTGGCCGGCTTCGGTCATGGCGGGAATATGGCCATTGGCTGGCTCGATCACGAGCGACGTCCGGTTGATGAACTGGAGGTCAACCATCCCGATCGAGCTGCTGGTCGACGAGGCGCCCTCGTAGACGTCGATGTCGCGCAGCGCGGCTCTGAATGCACCTTCCGGCGTGGTGAACGCGCTCCGTCCGTCAGCGAAGATCCGCTCGGCTCTCGCCTGGAGACCGGCCACCTCCGCGTCGGTGAACTCGACACGATCAGCCAGGTCTGCAGGGCGCTCGACCGGCGCCGCAGTGTTGCTCAACCAGACGCCCTGCAGATCCGGTCGACCGTTGGCCAGCCTAGGCGGCCCCCAGTCATCAACGGCGCTCGATTGCGCCCACGCCACACTCCCGGCACCCATAACGACGAGGGCCGGCACCACGCTAGACCAGACCGCGATTCGTCTTAGACCCATAGCGCTCCTTCTCACTCCGGTAGCGCAAACACGAACAGGTTGTTACCGAAACTCGGGCGCAACTCGGGTGTCATGGCGGCGAACATCGTCGCGGTCCCCGCCGTCCCAACGCTAGCCGCGATGTACTGCTTGCCGTCGACCTCAAAGCTGATGGGGAAACCGGTGACGGGGGATCCCAGGTTGATTTCCCACAACACCTCGCCGGTCTCCTGATCCATGGCTCGGAAGCGACCATTGACGTCGCCGCCGAACACCAGCCCGCCACCGGTGGCCACGAGCGAGGTGGTCGCGGCCCGCTGCTGCCGGACCCAGGGAGAGCTCCCTGTTTCGACCGATACTGCATGGACTGATCCAAGCTGGTCGGTGCCAGGGGCCAGCTGATGCCTCAATGCCAGGGCGTAGAGCGGCTGCTCCGTGGTCGCCGTCATTCGAGCACACGTGTTGCGCAACGGAAAATACATCGTGTTAGTCAGCGGACTGTACGCGCCCGCTTCCCAATCTTTTCCGCCGTTCCAGGTCGGACAGGTCAGCACCTCCTGGCCTTCCCGCGTGAACACGAGCTCGGCGTTCTCGGTCACCGCACCGGTGGCGCCATCGATCTCACTGACTACATTCTGCGCGATGGTCGTCGTGGCCCACAAAAACTCGCCGGTCTCCCGATCTAGGGTGTAGACGATGCCGGTCTTCCCGGGAATACCGGTCATGACGTTACGAGTTTCGCCAGGGCGCAAGCGCGGGTTGATCCAGTTGACGACATCGGGGTCCGGCGTCATAACGCTGTCGACCAGGATTCGTTCGAACGGATGGTCGAGATCCCAGTGGTCGTTCAGATGCTGGTAATACCAGACGACCTCGCCAGTGTCGACGTCGAGGGCAAGCGTGCAGTTGTGGTACAGGTAGTCGTGGTCAGGCCCGTCGAGCAGAAACTTCGGCGCCGGGGACGTCACGGACGTGCCGATATACACGAGGTTCAGCTCCGGGTCATAACTGGGCACCATCCAGGCGCCCACGTGGCGCCGTTCTTCGTACGGCACCTCACCCCAGCTATCGTAGCCAGGCTCGCCGGGTCGCGGGATGACCTGCCGTCTCCAGATCTCCTCCCCGGTGAGCGCATCGTGGGCCACGATGACGCACGCCTCTGGCCCTCCACGCGGCATGCAGCTGCGTCCGGAGATCACCTTGCCGTCGGCCACAATCGGCCCTGAGCTCTGAGTCGCAGGATGGGTACGAAAGTCGAGAATCTGGGTATCCCACACCACGTCGCCTGTCTTCGCATCGAGAGCAAAGACATGGTCGTCCATGCTGGTGTCGATGATCAGCGTGTCGTAGATGGCGATATTGCGGTTGTTGGTCGAGTGCCCGGCGAAGACGTGCCTCGCAATGTCTTCCGGCACCTCCCGTCGATGCTCCCAGAGCAGGTCCCCGGTCACCGCGTCGATCGCCTGGATGACATCACGAGGATTGGGCATGAAGAGAACCCCGCCGTAGGCGATTGGGGTGCCCTCCTGGCTGCCCTCGGTCAACGCACGGGTCCAGACCATCCGCAGGTCGGCGACATTGTCACGCGTGACCTGATCAAGCGGGCTATACCCCCACCCATCGAGCGTCCGACGCCACATGAGCCAGTCGCCCGGCGCCGGCTGTTCGAGCATGGCATCGGTTACCGGCACCAGCTCGTCTAGCGGCTGCGCGGACCCAGTTGTCGCAAGACCAAGGGTTGACAGCACACCCAGCCAGATCGCCACCATCGCACATCGTGTCATGACGGGACCAATTCTATCGCCCAGACGACCGCCGGCGAACAACCGCCCCTGGGGCTCTCAGGAGAGACGATAGTACGCGGCGCGGCCACCGCTCGACCCGGTGGGGGTCCTCCTGGTTGGGGACAAGAAAAACGTTCCTACCGTATGACGACCAATCGCCGAGACAAACGGGCCACTTCCTGTCGATCAAACCATATAGGTTAAGGGCCCAACGACGAGGATCGGGACAACGTCCGCCGTGAAGACGAGCTGTAAGATGATGACCATCCAACAGAGAGACGGAAACCTACAAAGCAAACTGCGGAGATCGGATGCTATGCCCTGAGTCTGGTGGCTCCGAGGACAGTGCCGCCGGTCGGCAGTGGCAATGGCTTCATCGGCAGCGATCTGAACAGCGACCCGCCAGTCAAGAGTAGCTACACAGTCGTCAGCCGGACGGCGGGTGCGGTGGCCGCGAAAGGACTGCCTCTTGTATGACGTTGCGGCCTGCGCCAGCGGCCTGCAGTAACAACTAATCTGGGAGCGCGAACACGAAGATCGCATTCCCGGCTCGGGGATTCTTCAACTCGGGCAACAGCGCCGCCGGAAGAATGGTGGTCCAGCTGGAGCCGCCAAGCGGCCCACCAGCTCCGAACGCGATGTATTGCTTCCCGTCGACCGCGTAGCTGATCGGGTAGCCGTTGGCCATCTGGGTGAGCCGGCTCTGCCACAGCTCATCGCCACTCTCGACATCGTAGGCGAAAACGTAGCGCTCCCAGTCGCCGACAAAGACCAGCCCACCGGCGGTCGTGAGGGCGGCCGTGTTGTAAGGGGCCCGTCGACGGTGCTTCCACTTCGTCTCACCGGTGCGGATGTCAAGGGCTTGGAACTCGCCCAGCTGCCCCGGCGCATCCGGATGGAAATGGTCTTCGCGCCCACGAACGCCACCGGCTCCGCCGCCACCCAGGCCCTGCTCCACCGGCAGGAACGCGGCGGTTTCGCAGTTGAGATTCAGTGGGATATACATCGCGCCGGTATCCGGATGGTAGGACATCGCGCGCAGGCTCTTGAAGCCACCAGTGCTAGGGCAGAAGTAGAGCATCTCGCCGACGTCCGACACCATACCTTCCCTGTAGGTCAAGCTGCCGGTTACCGGATCGAGGTCGACAAGGTTCTGATAGCCGAGATCAAACGCGTTGGTATAGGACCCGTTCTCGCGATCAAGCTCCCAGAGGATGCCGAGCTTACCCATCGAGAAGACCGACTGCTTCCCGTCGTAATCGATCAGGATACGCTCGAAGGTTTCGTCCATGTCGTGACTGTCGCCTGGGATGTGCTGGAAATACCACTGCATCTCGCCGGTGGCCGGATCGAGGGCCAAGGTTGAGTTGCTGTACAACGCATCGCCTTCGGTTCCTCGAGCGTCACGCGACCACGGCTTGGCCTGTGCCGTGCCGTAGAACACCAGCCCGGTGGCCGGATCGTAGCTACCGGGAATCCAGGCGTCGGCGCCGGCACGGGTCAGCAGCGGCAGGTCGCCCCAGGTATCGCCCCCACGCTCCCCGGGCCGTGCGATGGTCGAGGTTCGCCACAACACATCCCCCGTGCGCGCGTCGATCCCTACGATGTAGCAGGTGTCCTCCCGAAACCGCTCGCACCCTCGCAGCCCCGAAACGATCACGCCGTCAGCCACCACGCCACCGCTGGTAAAACCGTAGCCTTCTTCCTCTGGAGGCGCGGCCTTGGTGATCCATCGCTCGGCCCCGGTCCGTACATCGATGCCCACCACGTGCGCATCGACCGTGTTCAGCAGGACGAGGTTCTCGTAAATGGCGAGACTCCGCGTCTGCGCCGCCGGCCGGCGACGCTCGTCCATTTCATACCGGTACTCCCAGATGAAATCGCCGGTCGCCGCGTCGAGTGCCTGCACCACGTTGCCGGGATTGGCGATGAACATAACCCCGTCGTGCACGAGCGGCGTGGTCTGTGAGATGCCCGCCTCGAGTCCCCACGACCAGGCCAGCTGTATGTTGCCGACATTGCCGGTATCGATCTCCTCGAGTGGGCTGTAGCCCCAGCCGTCCAACGTGCGACGCCAACTCAGCCAGTCGCCGTCGCCTGGATTCTCTAGCATCGCCTCGGTGACCGGAGACACGTCGGCCTCCTGGGCAGTGACGGGGATGGCCACGAGAATGGCGGCGACGGCCGCGATGCACACACGGCAGCTGAGACGAAACATGCTGAACCTCCCTAAGTATCGAAAGCGTGCCCGAATTGTAGCCTGTTCAGCCGACGGACTCACTGAGGACGGGAACGAGCGCCGCGACGGCCCAGACTGTACTCAGGAGAGGTGACGAGGATCGTCGGCAAAGGTCGCCTACGCCAGAATGCCGCGGATCGGGTGACCGTCGACGTCGGCCAGGCGGAAGTCACGGCCGCCGAAGCGATAAGTGAGGTTACGGTAGTCGAGGCCGAGCAGGGTGAGCACCGTGGCGTGGAGATCGCGCACGGTGTGCGAATTCTCGACCACCCGGTAGCCGTATTCGTCGGTCTGACCGTAGATGAACCCTTTCTTGAGACCGCCCCCAGCCATCCACAAACTGAAGCCGTACGGGTTGTGGTCGCGGCCGTTAGTGCCCTGCACGAACGGAGTTCGGCCGAACTCGCCCGAAAAGATGACCAACGTCTTGTCGAGCAGGCCCCTCGACTTTAGGTCCTTCACCAGCCCGGCCACCGGCTGGTCGACGGTGAGCGCGTTAGCCGTATGCCCCTCGACCAGCTTGGTGTGCTGATCCCACGGATTGGCCGCCTGCCCCATACCATCAGTGCCGACCATGGTCAGCTCCACGAAGCGGACCCCGCGCTCGACCAGGCGACGCGCCACCAGACACTGACGACCGTAGGCAGCCGTAGAAGCGTTGGACGAATCCATACCGTAGAGACGTTTGGTGACCTCGGTTTCCTGCGATAGGTCTACCAACTCTGGCACCGCCGTCTGCATCCGGTAGGCGATCTCGTAGTTGTCGATCGCCGCCTCCACCTGTGGGTCGCCACCGATCCGGTTCACGAAGGTCTGGTCCAGATCGGCGATCAAGCCAAGGCGCTTGCGCTGCTCCAGGTCGGTCTCCTGCGGCTGGACGTTGTTCAGTGGTTCGGCGTTCTCCGGATAGATGAATGAGCCCTGGTGGATGGCCGGCAGGAATCCGTTACCGTAGACGTTGACTCCGCCCAGCGGGATACCGCCGCTTCCCAGCACCACGAAGCCGGGCAGATTTTGGTTCTCGCTGCCCAGACCATAGGTAACCCAGGCGCCCATACTCGGGAACCCATTGAACGGCATCCCGGCGTGGAAATAGAAGTTGGCCTGCGCATGCTCCATGAACGGTGCCGTCATGGAGCGGATCACGGTCAGTTCGTCCGCCACGCTCCCGATGTGAGGAAACAGCGCGCTCACCGGAATACCGCTCTGGCCGTAGTTAGTGAAATCCCAGGGACTGGGCAGAATGTTACCGTCCTCATTGAACATCGTCCGTTCGGTCTGGAACGGCATCGGCTCACCCGCCTCTGCCGCCAGCCGCGGCTTGGGGTCGAACGAGTCGATGTGGGACAGCCCGCCGGACATATAGCAGAAGATGACGTTCTTGACCTTCGGCGCGAAGTGCGGCGGCTTGGCGGCCTGTGGCCCGTCGGTCGCCTCCTGCCTGAGACCCGCGAACGCTCCGTCAGCCATGAGCGCCTGCAACGCGAGAAATCCGAACCCGGTCGAGGTGTTGCGCAGCATCTCACGCCGAGTCTGGAACGGCCGCTGCGCCGGGTGATCGCGATGATGACGGGAATCGAAACACATGACCTCGGCTACCTGATGAAGAGGTACTCCTTGAGGTTGAACAAGCTGTGTGCCACGTCCTGCCAAACCTCGGCGTCGTACAGCAGCAGTTCGGTCGAGGTCCCGCGCTCAATCGCCGCGCCTTCCAGATACTCGACCAAACGAGTCCGCTCGTTCGGCGACGGCCGGCGAGTGAACGTCTTGAAATACATGTGATCCAAGCGCCCCTCAACCGTGCCGGCCTCACCCTCCGCCAGCCGGCGGCCCCACTCGGCAGCCTGGCCGATGACAAAAGGACTATTAAGCAGCGTCAGCGACTGGGCGGGCACGTTGGTCGAGTCGCGCTGCCCTCGCGTCGACGACGGTTTCGGTTGGTCGAACACCTGTAGGAACGGGTTGTAGGCGTTCCGCCGGATCTCCTGGTAGATGCTGCGGCGCCCGTCGCCGTCGACCGGACCATTGTTGGGATCCCCCTCGGTCATCCCGTGACGCTCGGCATAGTGCACCGGTACCGACGGCCCGAACAGGGTCCGGTCGAGACGGCCGGAGACCGCCAGCATCGAGTCACGGATCGCTTCGGCATCGAGCCGCCTAAGGTTCGCGTGCTGCAGCAAGCGATTATCAGGATCCCGTCCGATCGATGCAGGCGAGGCGTCGCTGCTCATTCGGTAGGTCTCGGTCGACACGAGCCGCCGGACGAGACGCTTCACCGAGTAGCCGTCATTGGCGAAATCGAGCGCTAGGGTATCCAGCAGCTCGGGATGCGACGGAGCATCGCCCAACCGGCCGAAGTTGTCGACGGTACGAACCAGACCATAGCCGAACAGATGCCGCCAGATCCGGTTCACCGCCACCCGAGCGGTAAGAGGGTTACTCGGATCGGTGATCGCCTCAGCCAGCCGGAGTCGCACCTGAGTCGGGGCCGCGTAGGGCTCTGGGTCCAACGCCGTCAGAAACGCTCTGGGCACCGGATCGCTGAAGTTCTTGTGACTCCCGCGTACGAGCAATGGGTGATCGGGCGAACCCTCTTCGACCACGCCGGGCACCCGGCGTGCCACCGGCACGTCCCGTTCGAGCAGCCGATACGCACTGGCCCGCCCGCGGAGCGACTCGAGGGTCTCAAGCGAACGCGGCAACAGATCAGCCCGCACCGCCTCGTCCAAGAACGCGGCTTGTCGCTCGGTCAACACACCGTCACGCCAGTCGGTCACCACCGCTCGGAGCGACGCTGCGATTGCCTCCGCCAGCTCACCAGCCGTCCGAATCTCGTCGCCGTCCGTCGCATCGAGCAAGTGCAGCAGCGGGACCTCGGTGCTCCGTGGCGTGGCCTCTCGGTCGTGGAATACCACCTGTCTCACGCCGATGGCCGACCGACCGTCACTTCGCCGGGTTGGCCGATTCGTCTCACGCTGATCCTCGGCGTCGAGCATGAACTGGGTCACGTCGTTCTGGGTAGCGAACTCTATGTAGGCCGAGAACCCCTTCCAGAAGCTGACGTCCCACTGCACCCAGGTCATCTCGTCTCGCTTGGGACTCGAACGGTTCTCGTAGATGCCCCCCCTGGGCACCGCGTAGTTCTCGATAATCAAGTTCGCGAAGCTGAGGTTGCCCCCAAGCATCTGGAAACTGATGAAGTCCTGGCCGATAGTGAACCGAGGGGTCTGGATCACACCCGCATGCTTGTCGCTCAGCAGGTGCGTATAAGCTCCACCCGGGTAGATCCCGTTAAGTAGGCGGTCACCCCGCCGCTCGACCACGAACTCCCCAGGCGCCGACGGCTCGTCGGGCCGCCCAGTACCATGCCCGACGGTATCGGCATAGTCGGCGCCGCTAAAGTCCCAGCCCGGAGTAAACTCGGCGGCGTTAAATCGCTTCCGCTCCTCGATCTCGCGCGTCCAGTCGGCGCGGAGCGTCGACCACGACTGCACAAAGCGGTCGGGCACCTCAGCGGCCAGTGCCTGCCACACCGCCAGCACACTGCCCTCCCTCGCACCACCCTCTTCGCTCTCGGGCGTTCCAGACCCCTCCGCGGCGCGCTCGGCTAGGACCGCTGGGACCTCATCGATCGCCGTCAGCCAGACGCTAGCCAGCCGGCGACGAATGTCTGCCTTGGACTCGGCCAAGGCGTCCCGGTTGGTGGCTAGTCGCGCCGGGGTGTCGATAGCCCGCTGCGTTGGACGAGCCCCATACAAGGTGCCGAAGAGCGAGTAGTAGTCCTTCTGGCTGATCGCGTCGAACTTGTGGTCGTGACAACGGGCACAAGACACCGTTAGGCCGAGGAACGCCTTCGACACCACGTCGACCTGATTGTCGACCCACTTCACCCGGTCTTCCCACGGGTCGACCGGCTGGTAGCCGTGCTCTACCAGCCGATAGTGGGCCGTGCCGATGACCGATTCGTTGACGCCGGCTTCAGCGTCGACTCGCGGCTCGGACAGCAGGTCGCCCGCCAGGTGCTCTCGAATAAGCTGGTCGTAAGGAAGGTCGGCGTTAAATGCGCGGATCAGATAGTCTCGATAGCGCCACGCTTCGGGAATGTCCGGGTCGCCTTCGCTCCCATGCGACTCGCTGTAGCGGACCAGGTCCATCCAGTGCCGGGCCCAACGTTCGCCAAAGTGTGGCGAGGCAAGGAACTGGTCCACCAGAGTCGCATAGGCGTCCGGCGCTTCGTCGGAGACAAACCGGGCCACCTCGGCGGGCGTGGGGGGCAGTCCCTGCAGGTCGAACGACAGCCGTCGAATCAGGGCTTCACGACCGACGGGCGCGGCCGGCGTCAGCCCTTCGCGGTCAAGAGTCGAACGGATGAACTGGTCGACGACGTTCCGGTTCCACGTCTGATCGGCCACCGTCGAGGGAACCGAGCGGGTCGCCGGCTGCCAGGCCCAATGGGTTTGCCGACGCTCTTCGAGATCGAATGGTGCTGATGGATCCGGCATCGAGGCGGCGCCGGCGGCCGCCTCTGGCCAAAGTGCACCCCTGTCGATCCACTCGACCAGTGCCGCGATGTCCGCCTCGGCCAGCGCCCCGGTGGGCGGCATCAGCATCGGCCGGCCGTGCAGCCGCTCAACCAGCTCGCTGGCCGCCGCATCTCCGGGCACCACCGCCGGCCCCGTATCGCCTCCCGCTAGCAGCCCCTCGCGGCTGTCGAGCCGCAATCCGCCGAACGGCGTGGACGCACGTCCGCTATGACACTGGTAGCAGTTGTCGGCGAGGAGCGGCCGGATCCTGGACTCGAACAGCTCAGCCTGATCCGCGGTCGGAGACGGTTGGGCCAAGACCGGACCCGCCGCCACGACCAGTAAGCACGCGACGCGCCGTCGGAGAGGAGTGACCAACATGTGTAGACAGCCCGTACAGAAATCTATGCGAATCCACGTACTGTACCGCCGGCCGAGGTCGGTGGCAACCGGGGCAACCTACCCAATCGTCCCCCTGTGGTAGGGTCGACCGAGCCGTCAGTAGAGGCGTGAGATGGAACAGATACGCGTGGTGACCGGCAACCTCACGGTGACGGCCA
>DEAA01000080.1:34718-73222 GCA_002346545.1 Acidobacteria bacterium UBA2994 | reverse complement strand
CGGAGCTGCACGGCGCGGTTCGACGCCGACGTTACGCTCAGTCTCGAAATCGCTGGCTCCGGGACCGGATCGGTAACGTTGGATGATGGCAGCAATACAACGAGCTGTTCTTCGACCTGCAGTCAGGATTACTCGGTCGGCACCACGGTAACCCTGGTCGCTGACCCAGCGAATGCATCCACGTTTACTGGCTGGACCGGGGACTGCACTGCTAGCGGGGACACAGCCACCGTCACCATGAGCGCGGCGCGCAGTTGCACCGCGACCTTCGACGAAGCCGACGTTACGCTCAGTCTGACCATAGCTGGATCTGGATCCGGGACCGTAACGTTGGCCGACGGCCAGAATACGACCAGCTGTTCTTCGACCTGCAGCCAGGATTACTCGGCCGGCACCACTGTAACCCTTGTCGCTGACCCAGCGAATGCGTCCACGTTTACTGGCTGGACCGGAGACTGCACTGCTAGCGGGGACACAGCCACTGTCACCATGAGCCAAGCGCGTAGCTGCACCGCGGTATTTGATTTGACGCAGTTTGCGCTGACTGTCGACATCACTGGCTCAGGCTCTGGAACAGTACGTTCCACCACCGACTCAGGAATCGACTGCCCCTCCGATTGCAGCGAATCATACGCCGACGGCACGACAGTCATACTGGAGGCGGTGCCAGAGGACAGCGCTTCATTCTTGTTCGGGTGGACAGGAGACTGCAGCAACGCGGGACGGGGCTCCAAAGCTACCATTGAAATGACTACATCTCGTTCCTGCACTGCTGAATTCAGGCCAACCGGAGAGTAAGATGCGGACACATCCTTCAGCACGTGCTTTGCTGTCATTCATTGCAGCACTAGTTGCTTTCCCTTTGCTCGTTCACGGGCAACAAAACACCGTGCTCGGACCTCTTGATACTGATTCACTTAGTCAAGTTGTAAGTGAGGTTACGGTTCCCTCTGGAAATCCAGCCATCGGTGACGTCATCTCTGTCCTGACTGGTCTTGAGGTCGCTACTGCACCGCTAGGTTCTCCTTCAGGGGGATTTGTCTACGCGTACGACGAAGGCGTGGGGGCTCCTCTACGTCGCTCGGGCACCTTTGGCCCACAGTTCATCGAAAGAGCCTTAACTACGGGTCGCGGTACAACGAGCTTTGGCCTGAACGTCTTCGATGCGACTTATGACACGTTGTCTGGTCTCCCTCTCAACAATCTTCGCGTCGCAACATTCAGGGGTCCGCAACCTTTCATTTCCTCATCTACCCTCAACTTGCGGATTCGCTCTCAAACTGCGGCCTTATTCGCCAGCATGGGCGTCACCGACAACCTCGACTTGGCCATCGGGGTACCACTAGTTCGCCTTAGCATCGACGCTGCAATGACCCAGGTTGAACCTGGCATCGGTTCTGCCATCTTGCTAGCGAACGGTTCATCAACAGGCTTTGGCGATACTGCAGTGCTGGGCAAGTACAGATTTTGGTCAAGCACCAGTAAGCAAACGAGTCTTGCGGCAATGTTCAGCCTCCGCCTTCCTACTGGCGATCAAGACAATCTACTCGGCCTCGGTGTTTGGCGGACAATGGTTGGAGCCATTGCTTCCACCTCAATTGGGAGGCTCGCCATTCACGCTAACGGGGGCTATGAATTTTGGGACAAGAGCGTTGCGCTCTCCAATAATCAGCCCGGCCCCACAGATCAAATCTGGGGTCTGTCTGACCAAGTACACTACGGCGCAGCTGTTGAATTTGAGCTTCACCCAACGTTCACCGTTATGGTTGAGACGATGGGCCGCCATGTTCGCAATGCCGGCCGACTGAATTCGGTGTCATTTGACACGGAATTGTCTCCGGAACTTGGCATCGATGGCGTCAACCTACTTCAGGTGACGTCTGGGCGCTTGCGAAAGATAGTTTTTGTGCCTGGCATCAAATGGAACATCGGTGGTAACAGGATTGTGTCGTTTGGCCTCAGGATGGCACAAGCTGACACTGGTCTGAAGGACACGCTGACGCCTCTCGTTGGCTTCAACTGGACCCTCTAAGTGAGACGGTCTCTCACTATGCAGGGTTGACAAGCATCAACGGCTCCAGTTGACGAGTCGCCACTCTTCATTCTCCCACCGCAACTCAAACTGCCAGCCGACGGCCGGCACCTGTAGCCTAGCTCCGGCAACCGGCTGGTATTCAACCGCTACAGAGCAATAGACAACCGCACTCGTGTCGTTGCGTAGTTCAGGATCGCAGTCACGATACTGGATCTCTGCCGACCTGAAGTTTCTGAAAGTCTCAGCCAGGGGCGCCAAGTCGCTCTCGGTAGCCGTCCGCCAGACGCTTGTCATACCCTCGGCGTCAAGGTCTTCATATAGCTCGATGAAACGAGAGACGATGTCCTCGGATTGGTCCGATAGCGCCAACAGACGCGCTTCGAGATTCAAGGTCGGATCACTGGCTGCTGGTGCGGCCTCGACAGCTTCCGGCGCGGGAGCATTCACCAGTGCCGCTAGTCGGTTCTCGGCTACAGTTATCGCCGGGTGCCCTCCCCTGAACTGAGCCAATGTCCGGAGTGCACCAGCCAAGTCACCTGAATCGGCCAGTGCCTGAGCATCCGCAGCGACGGCGGTCGCTTCCAGGTTCCACTCCCGGCGAAGCGAATCGAGAGCGGCCTCTGTAGATTGGCTCCTCTCGACCTCTTCAAACCGCGCAAACGCCTGATCCCAATTGCCTTCAGCGGCCAGCTGTTGAGCATCAGCAACGGTGGCCGCGGCAAGGACCTGTCTGTTCAGTTCACTGCTGAGCTCGCTCAGGGCCTCTGCAACTGCCTCGGTTCGTGGCTCGAACCGTCCAAGTAAGGTCACGGCTTCGTCCAAACTGCCACGAACTGCCAGTTGACGCGCCTCGTCAATCCTGGCGGTCGCTAAGCTAACGAGTGCGTCCTGTAATCGGCGTCGTTCTTCGGAGATCAGCTCAGTCGCAGGAGAAAACTCGTCGAGTATTCGTAGTGCCTCGACACGTTGTCCGGCGACGAACAATTGATTACTTCGCTCACTCGCTGCCCTCGCCGCTTCGATTGTTCCAAGTCGTCCTCGGAAGTCCTCGAGAGCAGCTCTAATGGTGTCGTCTGACGGGGAGAATGACTCGAGCAGAGCAATGGCTTCTTCGAGATTGCCTTCGTCTGCCGCAGATCGTGCTTCTTGCGTTAGCGTCCTACTGTCGTCTTCCCACCGCGCCGTCAATTCCGCCAGGGTCTCCTGAACGGCTGAAGCACTCGCGTCGCCGGTGGCGAGCAGATCGAAAGCGTCTTGTCGCAAACCCTGCCCGTAGAGGTCTTGAGCCTGACCGATCAATTCGAGTGAATCGCCCGAGCCAGCCGCCTCGATCTCTCTGAGCAGCGCCGTGACACCTTCGTCAGGCGGAGAAAACGACCGCAGCAGTTCAAGCGCCGCTTCGGGTAAGCCCTGACCTACGAGAACTGTAGCTTGCTCAACGAAATCGGCGGCCTCGCTCACCAAACGCGACCTTAGTGTGTCGAGTGCTTCGGCTTCCGCCTCGCTCGGCGATGGCAAGTCCTCCAGCAGAGATAACGCCTCATCACGCTGCCCAGAAGAATACAGAGTCAGGGCTTCCTGAATCCGTTGCTCCTCCGTACGAGAAGCATTGAACTGAAGCACAAACACTACAAGAACGACCGCTCCAATAGCCGACGCGGCAACCCACGAGCGCATGGGTCTCTTGCGAGCGGTCGGTGCTTGACGTACGTCGACTGTCCGGCCCGACAGGTCATCAAGTGCGACGACGGTGGTGTCCTGCTTAGCGGCGTCCTTCTCGCTGGAGAGGCGCTGTGCGTCCTCTTTAAGTTTGAGGGCGTCTCGGTTGTCTTCGTCGTAAGCCAGAACCTCATCGGCGGCTCTCAGGGCAGCTTCGACAGCACCCTTGCGGAGATGGTCTCGCCCGGCTTGCAGGCCACGATGAATAGAGCCACGCCGACCACGTTCCTTGTCGCGAGCATCAAGAACGTCAAGAATCTGCGCCTTCAGGGAGGCGCACTTCTTGCTGGGAGTGATGTCGAGGGCTTCATTGACGAGAATGAGCGCCTTCTCGAGGTTCTCCTCTCGGAAGTTTTCGCTGGCGGCCAAGAACAGCTTCTCGAATTCTGTAGCGTCTTCGGCAGCAATACGACTGGCCGCCAGTGCATCCTCGCTCTGTATGGTGACGGCTGAACCCACATGAGTACCCGGATTCTTCCGGACACTGGCGAGTCGAGACGCGATGACTCTGAGCGACTGGCATCGGTCATCTGGCGATTTGGTTAAAGCGCTATTAACGATGTCATCCAGAACAGATGGAAGAGAAGGGACAACCTCGGCGACTGGACGAGGCACCTCGTCGATCACGGCACGAAGACCTCGCCCAGGGAACGCCCGTCGATAGGTCAGAAACTCGTATACGACAGCGCCTACAGAGAAAATGTCGCTCTTGTAATCAACCGGGCGTCCTTGCGCTTGTTCCGGGGACATGTAGTTCGGTGTCCCGATGATGGCTCCAGTCTGAGTGAAACCCGACAAATCGGTTGAACGCGCGATCCCGAAGTCCAGAATCTTGAGTTCATTAGAGCCCTCGGCAACCATCAGGTTGGCAGGCTTGATGTCTCGGTGAATCAGGCCTGCGTCGTGCGCACAGGCAAGACCGTCACACAGCTGTTCCAGCAACTCGAGCTTCTGGTCGACAGAGAATGTAGCTTTCCTGGAGAAGATCTCGGACAGTGTTTCGCCCTTGATGTACTCCATAGCAATGAACGGTTGATCGTCGTGGATACCGACGTCATAGATAGTGACGATGTTCTTGTGCTGAAGGCGACCTGCGGTGCGAGCCTCCCGGAGGAAGCGAGCCCTCATTTCTTCGGTATCGACGCGAAGTAACTTCACTGCGACCAGGCGGTCGATCACCGGGTCGAGCGCGAGGTACAACAGCCCCATTCCGCCGTGGCCGAGTTCTCTCTTAACCTCGAAGCGACTGATGGTGGCTGGGGTGGGCATGGGGGACCAGATCAGCCGACGTTAATGACCTCACGCGTGCTTCGGTGCCCATCGAGCACCTCGCGGCCGAGCCACTTGCTGAGATAGACCTTCGACTCGCGTGGGTCTTCCTCGCTCGGCTCCAATTTGATGACGTTGAACTCGAGATGATCGAGTGTGCTCCGCATCGCATAGAAGCGGTTCTTGGTCTTAACCACCACTTCGTCGAAGCCGTTGTCGAGTGCCCACGCCTCCTGCTGCTCGGTCAGGGCGCGGAAGAAGCCTTGGCCGCGCCAGTCACGGCGGGTGCCCCCAATCCAGCTGTAGAGCACGCGGCGGTTCTGGAAGGCGACGTGCGCGCCGAGGCGGTGTACCAGATCAGCAAGCTTCGGGTCGGTCTCGCCCACCTTCAGCTCGTGCGACACCTTGTAGGCTACCGGCACAACGGTCCCCGGGTCATCGGGGAGCGCGGCCTCGGCCATCAGGATCTGATGATCCCGGTTGTCGAGGCGGCCCACAACCTCAGACGAAGTCTTCCGACGCGGAAACTCGCCGAAGTACTCCTCGATGTACTGAATCTCGAGTGCGCCCTGCTGCAGGCCGTACTGGCGAATGTGATATTCCATCAATGCCAGTCGGTGATCTTACACTGACGAAGGTTGTCAGTCGGCATGCCAGAATCCCAGGACTTAACGGTATACGCGGAGCGGCTACGAGCTCGTACGACCTGGTAACTGCCCTAGCGGGTGCGTTTTGGGGATTCGATCGTCCTTTGGTCAGTGAACCCACCAGTCGGACAGAACCAAGGCCAGAAGGTCTACTCGGTCGACCGGTCGCTGTCTCGGCTGCTGAAAAGCAACCGGCTGAAGGCACTGGAAGAACTCGAAACCTTCACGGCGGCGCGGAAGAGGCCAACGACATGATCCGACAGATCAGTATCCCGACCCCTGGCAAGGGGCTCCTCGACGTGACGCGCGAGATCGCGCAGGCGGTCGCCGACAGCAGGCTCACCGAGGGGCTCTGCACCATCCTAATCCAGCACACGTCGGCCAGCCTGAGTATCCAGGAAAACGCCGACCCATCAGCCCGGCGGGACCTGGAGAACTGGCTGGACCGGCACGTCCCGGAGAACGACCCGAACTTCACCCACACACTGGAAGGCCCAGACGACATGCCCTCCCACATCCGGTCGGCGCTGACCTCAACGACCCTCTCAGTCCCAATCGTCGCGGGACGTCTCGCATTGGGAACCTGGCAGGGGATCTACTTGTGGGAACACCGGCGCCGCGGCTCGACCCGGCAGTTGGTGCTGCACCTCGGCGAATAGCTAGACGGCGACCGGACCGGCCTCGTAGGCGAGTTGTGGCGCCAGCCAGCGCTCGACCTCGGCCACATCGACGCCCTTGCGGCGGGCGTAGTCCTCGATCTGATCAGCGCCAATCCGACCCACGGTGAAGTACCGCGCCTCAGGATGAGCGAAGTAGAGCCCACTGACGCTAGCCGCCGGCGTCATGGCCGCGCTCTCGGTCAGGTCGACGCCGATGTCGCGCGCTTCGAGCAGATCGAACAAGCGGAATTTCTCACTGTGATCGGGGCAAGCCGGGTAGCCGAACGCCGGCCTGATGCCGCGGTACTCCTCGGCTCGGAGCTGGTTCTGCGAGAGCCCCTCGTCGGCGCCGTAGCCCCACTGACGCCTGGCCTCAGCGTGAAGATACTCGGCGGTCGCCTCGGCCAGCCGGTCGGCCAGCGCCTTGACCATGATGGCGTGGTAGTCATCGTGGTCTGCCTCGTAAGAACCGGCCAGATCGTCCGCGCCAAACCCAGCGGTCAACGCGAACGCCCCCACATGGTCGATGCGACCCGAGTCGAGAGGCGCGAGAAAATCGGCGAGCGAACGGGTGGGACGACCGTCTGGCTGCACAGTCTGCTGCCGGAGCATCGGGAACCGAGCGACCTCCCGCGAACCATTCCGGCCATCGCGCGCGCCGGGAGCGAAAAAGACCACGTCGTCTCCATCACCAACCGCCGGCCAAAAGCCGTACACAGCCTTAATCCGGAGCAGCTGTTCCCGCTCAATCCGCTCGAGCAGCGCCAGTGCATCGACGTGCAACGACCGGGCTTGTTCGCCATACTCGGAATGGTCGAGCACCTGGGGATAACGTCCCTTGATCTCCCAGGCGGCGAAGAAGAAGGTCCAGTCGATGAACGGCGTCACATCCGCGATAGGAATGTCGTCGATCACCCGTCGCCCCACAAATGCCGGGACCGGCAGGTTGACCGTGTCCCAACCGCCGTCGAACGCTGACGCCCGTGCCGCCTGGTGGGACAACAGGGGCTGCTTCTGTCGCACGGCGTACTGCTCCCGTAGCAGCGCCTGCTCTTCACGATTGGCACGGTCGAGCTCCGACTTGCGCTCCTCGTTCAGCAAACCCGAAACCACATCGATCACGCGCGAGGCGTCCGCCACATGCACGGTACTCTGCTCGAACGTCGGCGCAATCTTGACCGCCGTGTGCTGCCGGCTCGTGGTCGCTCCCCCGATCAGCAGCGGCTGTTTCATACCTCGCCGCTGCATCTCGCCGGCAACGAACACCATCTCGTCGAGCGATGGGGTAATCAATCCGCTCAGACCGACGATGTCCGCCTCCTCGTCAACGGCGGTCTGTAGGATGGTGTCGCAGTGCGCCATCACCCCGAGATCGACCACGTCGTAGTTGTTGCAGCGGAGCACCACGCCCACGATGTTCTTACCGATGTCGTGCACGTCGCCTTTAACCGTGGCCATGATCACCTTGCCTTGGGAGGAGGCTCTTGCCACGCCGCCCGCTTCGCGCTCAGCCTGCATGAACGGCTCGAGATAGGCGACCGCTTTCTTCATCACCCGTGCGCTCTTGACCACCTGGGGCAGGAACATCTTCCCTGCTCCGAAGAGTTCCCCCACTACCTTCATGCCGTTCATTAACGGCCCTTCGATCACATCGAGCGGACGAGACAGCGTGGCCCGGGCCTCCTCAGTGTCGGCTTCGATGTAATCGACGATGCCACGAACGAGCGCGTGTGACAGACGGGCGCTCACGTCACCCTCCCGCCAGCTGAGGTCCTCCTCCCGCTTGGTTCCGGTGCCTTTAACTGTCTCAGCCAGCGCCACCATCCGCTCAGTTGCATCAGCCCGGCGGTTGAAGATGATGTCCTCGACGTGCTCTAGCAACTCGGCGGGAATGTCCTCGTACACCACCAGCTGACCGGCGTTGACGATCCCCATGTCCATGCCAGCCTTGATGGCGTGAAACAAGAAGGCCGAGTGGATCGCCTCGCGGACGACGTTGTTTCCCCGGAAGGAGAACGACAGGTTGCTCACGCCGCCACTCACCAGCGCACCGGGGCATCGCTCCTTAATAATGCGGGTCGCCTCGATGAAGTTGACCGCGTAGTCGTTGTGCTCCTCGAGACCGGTCGCGATGGCGAGGATATTCGGGTCGAAGATGATGTCGGTCGGGTCGAAGCCGGCCCGCTTGGTCAACAGGCGATAAGCGCGCTCGCAGATCTCGACCTTGCGCTCGCTCGTATCGGCCTGCCCGGTCTCATCGAAGGCCATCACGACCGCGGCGGCACCGTAGCGCCGGAGGGCGGCAGCCTTCTCCAGAAAGTCCACTTCGCCTTCTTTCAGGCTGATGGAGTTGACCACCGGCTTGCCCTGGACACACTTTAGTCCGGCCTCGATCACCGACCACTTCGAGCTGTCGATCATGACCGGCACCCGGGTAATCTCCGGCTCGGTCGCGATCAGGTTGAGGAACCGGGTCATCGCCGCTTCGGAGTCGAGCAGCGCCTCGTCCATGTTGACGTCGATGACGTTGGCGCCACCCCGCACCTGGTCGAGCGCTACCTCCGCGGCGGTCGTGTAGTCGTCGGACTTGATGAGGCGGGCGAACCGCGCAGAGCCGGTCACGTTCGTCCGCTCGCCAACCATCAGGAAGTTGGTGTCGTCGCGTACTTCCAGCCGTTCGAGCCCACTGAGACGCGCCCCGACCGGGCGCAGCTCGGGCGCCGGTCTGGGCGCTACCCCGTCGAGCGCGGCCGCCACCGCGGCGATGTGGTCAGGCGTCGTGCCACAGCAGCCTCCCAGGATGTTGACGAAACCGCTCTCTGCGAACTCGCGTAGGAGCTGCCCTGTCTCGGCCGGCTGCTGGTCATATTCACCAAACGCGTTCGGCAGCCCCGCGTTGGGATAGCAACTGACCCAGCAGTCGGCGATCGTCGCCAGCTCGGCCAGATACGGCCGCATCTCGCGGGCGCCGAGGGCGCAGTTGATCCCGACGCTGAACGGCCGTGCATGAGCGATCGACACGTAGAAAGCGTCGATCGTCTGGCCGGAAAGCGTTCGGCCGCTCCGATCGGTGATCGTGACCGAGATCATCAGCGGCAGCTCGATTCCCCGCTGCTCGAACAGGTCCTGAATCGCAACCAGAGCCGCCTTGGCGTTGAGCGTGTCGAAGATGGTCTCCAGCAGCAGCAGATCAGCACCACCATCAATCAACCCTCTCGCCTGCTCACGATAGGCATCGCACATGGCGTCGAACGTGCAAGCGCGAAAGGCAGGATCGTTGACGTCTGGCGAGATCGACAGCGTCTGGTTGGTGGGACCGAGCGCCCCGGCCACGAACCGAGGCCGGTCCGGAGTGCGCTCGCTCCATTCCCGCGCGGCGGCCTTCGCCAGCCGGGCCGCCTCGACGTTCAGCTCATACACGACCTCTTGCAACCCATAGTCAGCCTGGGCGATAGCGGTAGAGCTGAAGGTGTTGGTCTCGATGATGTCGCTGCCCGCCTCGAGATACTCGTGGTGAATGCCGCTGATCACGTCGGGACGCGTCAGCACCAGCAGGTCGTTATTACCCTTCAGGTCCTTGGCAGCGTTACCGAACCGATCCCCTCGGAAGTCGGTTTCGCCCAACCCGTGGCGCTGCACCATGGTGCCCATGGCGCCGTCCATCACCAGGATGCGACGCCGCAACTGGGCCTCGATCTGCTCGCGTATGGTCAGGTCACTCATCGTCCCGCGTGTCCTTCCTTCGTCTAACTCGCCGGCGCTCCTGTTCGAACGCCGACGGCCGCCACCACGGCGAAGGGAGCATTTTCATCGGCCGACGTCACCGGCCGCACCCGCACCGTGTCGAAACCGGCGGCGGTCATCATCTCGTAAAGCTGGTCGTCCGCGAAGCCAGGCCAGCGGTCGCCGAACCGCTCACGCGTCCAGGTCTCTTCGT
This sequence comes from Acidobacteria bacterium UBA2994, assembly GCA_002346545.1. Classification (GTDB taxonomy): domain Bacteria; phylum Acidobacteriota; class Vicinamibacteria; order Vicinamibacterales; family UBA8438; genus UBA2994. The sequence goes on along the minus strand of DEAA01000080.1, from coordinate 62,956 downwards.
GGCGCCGTAGATCGAGCAGCAGCAGTCGCCCTCCCTGCGTCAGGATCCGGACTGCCTCCGACAACGCCCGTCTCGGGTCGTCGGCATGGTGCAGCGCCTGCGACAGCACGGCCAGATCGGCCATGCCGGACTCGAGAGGCAACTCCTCGATCTCGCCGCGCCGCCATTCCACGTTCTCGATACCTCGGTCACCCGCGAGCGAGCGAGCCCTCGCCAGCACCTGTTCGGACCGGTCCACTCCGATCACCCGCTCCGCCCACGCGGCCAGTTCCAGCGTCAGATGCCCCTCGCCACAGCCAAGGTCCGCCACCGTCCACGACGGCAGCAGCAACCCGAGTCCTCGGGCCCAGGCGGCCCAGCTACGTCCCGGCACCATCTGGCTCACTGCAGCCCCTTGCCCAGCGCTATGGAGCTCGGCATTCTGCCGCCGGCGTCGGAGCACCTCACGAAGCCGAACCTCGTCGCCGCGGACAGCGTCGTCGCCGTTGGTGCGCTCGAAATGAGTGCGAAGCAGCACCCAGATCGGACCAAGGGTCGGATCCTGTTCGTCAGGCTCGGCACGCAGAAACGTGAAGCCCCCGACGCGCTCGTCGCACACCAGCCCGGCGTCACGAAGCAAACCGACGTGGCGAGAGACCCCCGACTGGGCGATGCCCAGCACGGCGGTCAACTCGCTGACGTTGAGACGTTCCCTGGTCAGCAGACGCAACAATCGGAGACGAGCTTCGTCGCCCAGCAGGCGGAATAGGCTACTCGCTTCCCTCATATCTATAAATATTTATTTATGGATATATATTGTCAATGCCGTTATCTGAGAGATCTCCTACCACCCCAGCCTACGCAAATTTGCGCGCTCTCTCGGAAGCTTGCTAAGCTCGGATCATGCGCAGACACACGACCGCTATCGCGCTACTCGCCACGGCACTCTCGGTGGCCGCCATCGCCGCTCAGCAGCCCTTGTTCCGGTCCGGCACCGAACTGGTCGACCTGTTCGTGACCGTGACCGAAGATAACGGCCGCCTGGTCCCGGGTCTACTCCAGGAAGACTTCGCGATCTTCGACGAGGGCGAGGAACAGGAAATCGTCCTCTTCGAGAGTGACGTACGCCCGATCACCGTAGTCGTGATGCTGGACACGAGCTCCAGCATGACACTAAACCTCGATCTTCTGATGGCCGGTGCCGAGCAGTTTCTAATCAGGATGCTGCCCGAAGATAAGGGTAAGGTTGGCGCCTTCAACGCCAAGATCCAGATCCTGCCCGAGACCGGGTTCACCGGAGACCGCGACGAACTGATCGAAGCGCTCGACCGGCTGCAGTTCGGCAACCCGACGCGACTCTACGACGCAGTAGCCGCCAGCATCCAAGAACTGAAGGATGTCGAGGGGCGTAAGGTCGTGCTGGTGTTCACCGACGGGGAGAACACGATGGGTGACACCGGCTGGCGAGACGTGGTCGAGGAGGCGCGTGTCAACGACGTGATGATCTACTCCATCGGCATGGAAGCGGAGTATCACAACGGCCTACGCTTCACGAAGACGCGACCCGATGGTCGACTCGAAGACTTTGCCGAAGAGACCGGCGGTGGCTACTTCGAGCTGAAAGATACCGATGAGCTGGGATCGACCTTTACCAGGGTCGCCCAGGAGCTGCACAGCCAGTACGTGCTCGGGTTCACGCCGACCCGCCGCGACGGTGAGGTCCACGACCTCGAAGTCCGGGTCAACAATCCTGGCATGCGAGCCCGCGCTCGACGCAGCTACGTCGCACCCACCCAGTAGCCTACCGTCGACCGCTTCATGCTTTCACCCCGCATCGAGCTCGCGATCACGACGATGCTCGAGGCTCACGGGCTCGGCCGACGCAAGAGCGGCCGTAGCTTCGAAGCCACCCACGTTCTGGCGGTCGGGCTAATCGTCAAAGACTCCGGCTTCAACGAGAACGCCGTCATCGCGGGCATCCTCCACGACACGCTCGAAGACACGGACCTCGAACGCAAGATCATCGAGCGACGCTTCGGTCCCGACGTGCTGGCCACCGTGGAGGACGTGACCGAGCCGCCACGCAGAGTCAGCTGGCGCACCCGCAAAGACTCCTATATCACCCAGATTCGAGACACCCCTCGCGACGATGCGCGGGCCGTGGCGTCGGCCGACAAGATCCACAACCTCTCGAGCATGGTTGCCGGGCTGGAAGAGTACGGGCCTAGCTTTGCGGACGTGTTCACGGCCGGACTCTCCGACATGGTCTGGTATCAAGAGACGGTGCATCAAACCTTGGCCGAGCGCTGGAGCCACGACATTCTCGACGAGCATGAGCGGGAGCTGACGCGCTTCGTCGAGATCGCCCGGAACTACATGTGACTACGCCTGGAGCCCCCAGCCTCGAGACCCGCGGCTCACGCTCGGTGGCCCTGGGACAGAAGGGTATGGTCGCCACCAGCCAGCCCCAGGCGTCGGTAGCCGGCCTAGACGTGCTCCGACAGGGCGGCAATGCCATCGACGCAGCGGTCACGGCCGCCGCGGTACTGACGGTCGTCGAACCGAGCATGACCGGCATCGGAGGCGACTTATTCGCGCTGGTCCACGCTGGCGACGACGGCCGAACCCATGGTCTGAACGCGAGCGGTCGAACCCCGGCGGCAGCCTCGGTGGACACACTGCGACAGCAGGGGCACGACCAGATGCCCGATTCGGGGCTCCTCCCGATCACGGTCCCGGGAGCCGTGGACGGGTGGGCGAAGCTCCTCGCCGCCCACGGTACGATCTCGCTGGCCGACGCGCTCGAACCGGCGATCGGCTGCGCCCGGGAGGGGTTCCCAGTGAACGAGGTCGTGGCTCGCCAATGGCAGGACGCGGCGCCGCTACTGGCGACCGATCCGGCCGCCGCCGCCACCTTCCTCCCAGACGGTCGCCCCCCAGCCCCCGGGGAGCGGTTCGCCAATCCGCGACTGGCCGCCAGTCTGTCGGCCATCGCCGAAGAAGGCCCGCGGGTCTTCTATCAGGGGGCACTGGCCGAGGCGATCGGCGGCGATATCGAGCAACGTGGTGGATGGCTGACCGCACGAGATCTCGCGGCGCATCGATCAGACGCGGTCGACCCGATTAGGACCTCGTTTCGAAACATCGAGCTCATCGAGCTCCCACCGAACACGCAGGGCTTCGTCGCCCTCGAGGCACTGAACGTCCTAAACGACGAACCGCTGGAAACGCTGGAGCACAACGGCGCCGACTATCTGCACCTCGTGATCGAGGCGCTGGCGATCGCGTTCGCGGATCGCGCGGCACACCTGGCCGACCCCGACGCCGTACCGGCCGAGACGCTGGCCCGGCTGATCTCGAAGGAGTACGCACGAGAACGGCGCCAGCAGATCCGCATGGACCGCACACAGAGCAACAGCAGCCCAGTGACTCCGGCCAGCGGCGGTAGTCAGGCAGCCGGAGACACCGTTTACCTGGCGGCCGCCGACGATCAGGGCAACCTAGTCTCGCTCATCCAGTCGTTGTATGCCGGATTCGGCTCAGGCATCGTGGCTGGAGAGACGGGTATCGTCCTCCACAATCGCGGCGCGATGTTCACCACCGACCCTGACCACGCGAACGTGCTGGCCCCGTCCAAGCGGCCGCTCCACACGCTGGCGCCGGCATTGGCCCATCGGGACGGGCGTCCCTGGCTCGCCTACGGGGTAATGGGCGGAGACATGCAGCCCCAGGGGCACCTTCAGGTGCTGCTCAACCTGGTCTGTTTCGGAATGAATATCCAGCAGGCGGGCGAAGCGCCGCGCGCCCGCTACGACCCCTCCGGCATCTCGCTCGAAGCAGGCGTCGACGCCCGTGTGCTGACCGATCTCGTCAACCGCGGTCACCGGGCCGGCCCCGACCTCGGCTTTGGCGGCTTCCAAGGCGTGCTCGTCGACCAGGACTCCGGCGTTCTGATGGGAGGATCGGATCCGAGAAAGGACGGAGTCGCGTTGGGATGGTAATGCTGGCCCCTCAGAACTCAAACCCCTCGGCAAGCGGATCCTCGTCGTCGATCAGGAAGGTGTGCTCGCCGGTGATCCAGGCGGCGCCGGTGATCTCTGGCATGATGCCATCGAGTTCTCCCACGGCGACCCGCCGACGAACGACGGCGGTTAGTCGGGTATCCGCCAGACTCTCGTGCACCAGTCGGAAGCCCACCTCGATCAGCTGCATGGCGTCAAGGACGGCCATCACGGCCGCGATGCCGCAGCCACCCGGTGACCGCTCGACCTGCCCGTCTGAGAATACGGTCAGATTTCGTAGCGCCGCGTCTTCTCGCTCTGGAGGTCCCGTGAAGATGGTCCCATGCACGCCAGCGAGTCCGGGACGAACAGGATGCTCGACCGTGACGAGACGCTCGACCTCGCGCGCGATCCGGAGACCAACTTCACGTAATCTGCCAATCCCCTGACGACGGAGAGGAACGCCCACGGTCTCGCTATCGACGATCGCGTAAAACGCTCCGCCGAAGGCCACATCAACGGGAACCTCCCGGTCGTCGAGCGGGACCGGCACAGCCGGATGCAGCACGAACGACGGCACGTTCTCGAAGCTCACCGACGACACTTGCCCGCCAGATTCGGGGCCACGCGCGTCGACCCGAACGAGGCCGGCTGGCGACTCCAGCGTCATGGCCACGGGTTCACCCATCACGCCGATGAGGTCCCGATCGAGGGCGATGGTAGCGGCCGCGATCACACCGTGACCTGACATCGTGCTGTAGCCGTCGGCATCCATGAACAACACCCCGGCCAGCGCCTCAGGATCGCAGGGGGTGGTTAGCATCACGCCCGACATCCCTGCGTGCCCTCTGGGCTCCCGCATCAGCGCCCGCCGGAGATCATCGTTATGCTCGTGCAACCACGCCTGCTTCTCGAGCATCGTCGAACCCTCGGGCGCCGGAAAGCCTCCGGTAATCATCCGCACGCCTTGCCCAGCCACGTGGGCATCTATCGTTTCGATACGCCGAATCACGTCCGCTATCATAGGGCACGGTTCCACATGTACCGGACGCTACTCCTCCCGCTCGTCGTGTCTCTCGCTGCTGCCGCTTCTCTGTCGGCAGAGCCGGATGACTCACTGCTCCTCGGCTTCGAACAGGCGTACAACCTCGACCATGACGAGGCAATCGTAACGCTGCAGCAGGCGGTTGCGGAGAATCCCGGTAGCCCTGCGGCCCACCGAAGCCTGGCCGCCATCACCTGGATGCGGATCCTGTTCCTACGTGGGTCGATGACAATCGACGACTACCTGAGTAGCGTCACCCCGAAGAACCGTGACATGCCGAAGCCGCCCGAGGAGTTGGCGGAAATCTTCAGGACCCATTCGGAAAGGGCGATCGCACTCTCTGAGGCGCTGGTCGATACCGCGCCGCGGGATCCGAACGCCTACTACGAGCTCGGGGCGTCGCTGGCGTTGGCGGCCTCCTACATAGCTACCATCGAGGGCAAAACGTTGGCGGCGTTGCGACCGGCCAAAGCCGCTTACTCGGCGCACGAGAAGGTGCTGGAGCTAGAACCTGGTCGGAAGGACGCGATGCTGGTGGTCGGCACCTATCGCTACCTGGTCTCGACGCTCCCGTTCCCGGTCCGGATGATGGCGAGGCTGGTGGGATTCGGCGCGAACCGACAACAGGGCCTCGACCTGATCCGGCAGGCAGCCGAGGCCGGAGGTGAGATTGGGAGCGAAGCGCAGTTCGGTCTGGTCCTGCTCTACAACCGGGAAGGTCGATTCGGCGCAGCCCAGCGCGTGCTCAGAACCCTCCGCCGGCAATACCCACGCAACCGGCTGCTCTGGCTGGAGACGGCCGCCACCGCCCTCCGGGACGACCGACCGGCCCTGGCGGCCGCTCGTCTCAGCGAGGGCTTCGACCGGATGAAAACAGACAAGCGGGTGCGCATGTTCGGTGAAGAGGCGCTCTGGCACTACCTGCGTGGCGCCACCTGGCTGGAGCTAGATCGCGATGGTCCAGCCCAGGACGATCTGCTGATGGCGCTCGAGTACGACGCTCGGCTCTGGGTGCAGGGGCGCACGCATCTGGAACTTGGTAAGCTCGCCGACCTGTCGGGCGATCGGAGCTTGGCCCGCGACTACTACAACCGAGCCGAAGACCTGTGCGACGACGGCCGCGACCGGCGCGGCGTCAATGCCGCAAAGCGGCTGCGCAAGAACGGCTATCGGCGCTAACACGGGTTCTCTCCGCTTGGCGTCAGGTGGGACTTCGACACTCACTGTCGTCACCGTGGATAGATGACCGCCACCGCTTCTCCGCGGCCCGGGCGCCGGTCTACCCGGCGCACCGTCATCATGACCTGACGACCCTGGCCGTCTTCAGACTCATCGGTGTGCAGGTGCTGATCGGCCTCAGCACCTGCGTGTTTCTCAGCAACGTCGACATCGACGAGACTACTCTCAAAAAAGCCCGGATCAGCTTCACCCGCGAGAACGGCGACCGTGAACACGTTCTACTCTGGACCGAATAGTCAGAACTAGCCTGCTTGACAAACCACTGGGTCTAAGCCTAGAAAAGATGTGATGGTCTTAATGCCCCAGCGGCGGTGGCTGACCCTGGCCGCCTCGGTGATACTGGTCGCGCTAGCGATTGGATCCGCCAGTGCGTTCCTTCACGGCCACGAGGCCGGTTCAGTCGAGGACCATTGCGCCGTCTGTCACGCGTATTACACCTCCACCACCGAGACACCGCAGACGGGCGCCGAGCTCCAAGCTAGCGCGCGTACCCTGTCTCCAGAGCAGTTCGACACCAAGCGCGATGTACTCGACGGCGTGTACTTCTCGCGCGGGCCCCCACGATTCCTCTCACTGTAAGTCCGTCGTTCGTACGTCTCTCAACTACTGTTAGGTAGTCGCGTCCGTTGATGGCCGTTTCTTGCGTCGATCGCGGCGCGATCTGACATCTGGGGTCCATTGAATCCGGCGAGAAGACAATGCTGAAAGCTACGAACAGGGGAAGTCGTCGCTTGTGATTCTGGAGCGCGTATCCGGAGGAGTCGTGTGACTGGTGCTACCGATGCTGCTCGCTTTTGGCGTAGGAACCAGAATGCTCCGCTCGTACCAGATTGTTAGCTGAAGTCAGGAAGCAATCTATGAAGACCTCGCAGACCACCATCGACAAAGCCGCCATCGGTTTCTCACTTGTGTGTACCGCCCACTGTTTCCTCACCCCCGTCGCGGTAACGCTCTTGCCGGCTTTTGGTGCGACGGTGCTTGAGGACGAGCTGTTCCACTATGCGCTACTATTTGCGGTCTTGCCCACTAGCATGCTGGCTCTCGGTCTGGGGTGTCGCCAGCACAAACGTGTCGCGGTCTTCGCGACCGGCCTACTGGGCCTCCTAGTGCTGTCGCTTGCCGTGATCCTCGGCCATGACGGCCTCGGAGAAACAGGAGAAAAGGTGACGACGGTGTTGGGGGCAACCATCATCGCGTTTGCCCATACCCGGAACTTCAAGCTCTGTTATGACCAGCAGTGTCATTAATGGAAGAAACCATGAAAGGAAAAACGATGCGATCAGTAGGTTTGAGATTGATACACGTGGCGTCCATCGCCATGTCCATCGTGGTCCCGGCGGCCGCTCAAGATTTCTCGGCCGGCGAACCCATCGGCGCACGCAGCGAAGCTGGAGAGTGGCGACCGATGTCAGACAACGTGAAGGTATATGGAAGCTTCCACTTCACAGAGAGCTGCACGTTCGATCCCGGAAAGAACCTGATCTTGGCCATGAATGCCGGTAATCGGACCGCTCCCAACGACAACGATGGCTACGTCTCCCTCATCCATCCCGACGGAAGTGTCCACACCCCCAAGTGGATCGGCGCCACCCGGGACGGCCTGGAGCTCCACGATCCGCTGGGCAGCGCCATCAGTAATGGTGTCCTCTACACGGTTGATTCCGGGCACGTACGACTCTTCGACCTTGAGACTGGCCGCCCCTTGCGAGCGGTTCCCGTCCCCGGCTCGACGTTATTGAACGGCATCGCCGTTGCGGACGACGGGACTATATACGCCTCAAACACGCGACCCGTCAGCCAAATGTGGAAAGTTACCGCAAACGGCGAAACATCATTGTTCGCAGAGGGTACTCCCCTCAATGCCCCGAACGGCGTTGCCATCGACCAGGACGGAAACATCGTCGTGGTCAACGTCGGTGACAGCGCCGTCATCACTTACAGCCAAGACGGTACGGTCGCGCGGATGGAACAGAGTGGAGAGGGGGGCAGTGATGGGGTCGTGGTCACCGCCGATGGGACCAAGTATGTGAGCAGCGTCCGCTACGGCAGCGTGTCCAGGATTCCGCCGGGTGGAGATGCGGAGATCATCGCTTCAGGTATCCCCAGCGCCGCGTCCATGTGCTACGACTCGACGCAGAACCAACTTGTCATTCCCATGAACCCCAACTACGCGCTCGCGTTCGTCACGCTGGATAGCCAGTAGCGCAATCCCAGGAGGACTGTGATGCAGAAATGGTGGTTAGTGGCGATCCTGGCGGTCGCCGTATCGTGTGGCGGTGGAGCCGAACCCACTGAAGAGACCGAACCCACGCCTGCGCCCACGCCAAGCGCCGGGACGATTGAGCGGCTAGACCCGGCATTCGACGAATTGGTGCCGACCGACGCTGTGATCGAGCATCTCGCGGACGGGTTCGGCTTCACGGAAGGTCCCGTGTGGGTCGACGCTGAAGACGGCTTTCTCCTGTTCAGCGACATTCCAGGCAACAGGATCGTCAAGTGGGAGCAGGACGGCACCGTCAGCGACTTCCTGGCTCCGGTCTTCGAGGGAGAGCACGAGGACGGGCGGCTGGTCGGTTCGAACGGCATCACCGTAGATCCCTTAGGGAACATCGTCTTCACCGAACACTTCAATGGAAGGGTCTCTCGGATCGCAGCCGACGGCACCCGCAGCGTCGTGGCCGACACCTATGGGGGTGGGCGGTTCAACAGCCCTAACGATCTCGACTATCACTCGAACGGCACACTGTATTTCACCGATCCTCCTTATGGGCTACCGACGCCAGACGATCGCGCACAGGATGTCAACGGCGTCTATCGCCTCGCCCCTGATGGCGAAGTGACCCGGCTAACAGACCAAGAGGGGCCAAACGGGATCGCGTTCGCACCTGATGAGTCACGGCTGTATGTTGCCGACAGCTCAGCTGGCTTGTGGAATACGTACGACGTCGAAGCAGACGGAACGCTGGGAGAAGCTGAGCTGTTGCTCGACGCCAGCGGCGTGGATGAGCCAGGTGCGCCCGATGGGCTCAAGGTGGACGTCCAAGGCAACCTGTGGGCCACCGGCCCTGGTGGCGTGTGGGTCATCGCTCCGGACGGACGCCATCTCGGGACGATCAAGCCGACAGAGGTGCCGGCCAACGTCGCCTTCGGCGACGACGACCGTCGCACCCTGTACATGACGGCTCGCACCGGGCTGTATCGGATCCGCGTCAGCGTGGCGGGTGACCAGTAGGGGTTAGCTGAACGCCGCGATCCTGCAACGCGGCTTTTCCAGCAGGACCTAGACGATGGTGGCGGGAGACACCCGCAGTTAGTCTCCCGCCACCGAAGCAACACCTTCCCAGCTGTGGGTACGCGCCGTACCTGCCTTGCCAGGCGAGCACTGCGGCGCACGCCGATTGGCGAACAGGCTAGGCCACGCCACCTCGCGTCACCGCTCGCAGGTCTGCAACGATGAAGAAAGCAGCCCCCTTGCCAAGTCATCCCTCATTCATCCACCACCTTAGCCACAGCCCGGAGGGACAATTGGCCGCTCTGGGCGCCGTGCTCGTTCTTCCTGGCCTCATCTGGACAGAAGTCCTGGCCAGAGAGTCGGGACTGGTTGAATACTGCTCATTGGCAGCCCTCGCGGTCGCCGGCTGGCCGGTGATGATCAGCGCGTTTCAGTCGCTAGTCCGACGAAGACAGCTCAATATCAACGTCCTCATGACGACCGCCGCGATCGGCGCGGTCTTCATCGGCGCCTACACCGAAGCGGCGATGGTGATGGTCCTATTTTCTGTGGGCGAGCTACTCGAATCACACGCCTCTCGCCGGGCCAGACAGTCAATACGGGACCTCATGCAAGTGGCTCCGGAAGAGGCCACTCGCCTTCGGGGATCCGCAGCAGAACCGCAGCGGGTTCCGGTAGGCGCTCTCGAGGTCGGCGACCGCATCGTCATTCGGCCAGGCGAACGAATCCCAATGGATGGGGTAATCGCGTTGGGTAGCTCGATGGTGAACCAGGCGCCGATCACCGGAGAAAGCCGTTTGGTCGAACTAAGCGCAGGCGACACCGTCTACGCAGGGACCGTGAACGGACCTGGTGCGCTAGAGGTGGTAGTGAGCCGACCGGCATCGGACACGACCATCAGCCGGATGATCCGGCTGATCGAGGATGCGCACGAGCGTAAAGCACCCGCTCAAAGATTTGTCGACCGATTCGCTCAGGTCTATACGCCGATTGTCGCCGCCCTCGCATTGGTCGTAGCCGTGGGGCCACCGCTGTTCTTTGGCGAGACGTTCATCGACACGTCGCTCGCCTCCAACGGCTGGCTCTACCGCGGCCTAACCCTCCTAGTCGTCGCGTGCCCCTGTGCCCTCGTGCTAAGCACACCGGTCTGCATCATCTCGGCTATCACCAACGGGGCTCGATTCGGAGTGCTCTTCAAGGGTGGTCTCGGGCTGGAAGAGCTGAGCCAAGTCCGGGCGGTCGCCTTTGACAAAACGGGTACTCTCACCGAAGGCGCACCGACCGTGGTCAGCGTGCGTGCAGCCCGTTGCCACGATTGCGGTGGCGACGACTGCACCGACTGCAACGACCTGGTCGCCCTCGTGAGCGCGGTCGGGCGTCGAAGTGAGCATCCGCTGGCACGAGCCATCGTCGACGAATCGGTCCACAGAGGGGTCGAAACTTACTACCCGGTCGCCGCGAATGTCGCGGCACTTGCCGGACAAGGCATGGTCGGCCAAGTCGACGGCCGCCACGTAGAGGTCGGAAGCCATCGCTATTTCGACGAGAGCATCCCGCACGATGCTGACCATTGCCGGCACGCGGGGGAGGCGGCCGCCGAAGGCCTGACCCCTGTTCTCGTCAGCGCCGAGGGAAGCTACCTTGGACTTCTTACCCTCTCTGACTCAATTCGTAGGACGAGCCAGGAAGCGCTCCAGATGCTCAGAAGGATGCGATTGAAATTGGTCATGCTTACGGGCGACAGTTCACAGACCGCGGAGAAAGTAGGTTCTGAGCTGGGCCTGGCCGAAACGGTCGCAGACTTGCTGCCGGAGGACAAGGTTGAGGCCATTCAGTCACTCAGAAACGAGTTAGGCAAAGTCGCCATGGTCGGTGATGGCCTCAATGACGCGCCGGCGCTCGCAACGGCCGATGTCGGCATCGCGCTGGGGGGAACGGCCGGTGGCACCGATCAGGCACTCGAAAGCGCGGATATCACCCTCCTCGGCGGGGATCTTCGGCGATTGCCGTTTGCGTTGAAACTGAGCCGAGTGGCGATGAACCGAGTTCAGACCAATATCGCGATCGCGATCGGCTTGAAGGTCGTTTTCCTCGGACTGGTAATTGCTGGCCTTGGGACAATGTGGATGGCGGTGGCGGCCGACGTCGGGACGACCATTCTGGTCACGTTGAACGGCCTGCGGTTGTTACGGACCCCTCGGCCGGAGAGGACCTTCGAGTCGGCGTGAATCGCCGGGTAGCGTCACGGACGACAGGTTAAAGGCTGGAGAATTGGTAGCGGTACGGGGATTCGAACCCCGGTCCCATGGCTGAGAACCATGTATCCTAACCCCTAGACGATACCGCCACACTCGCCACCGTATCGCTGTCCATATCTTAGAGCGCCTCTCTTATCGGGTCAATCTGAGGTGTCCTGTACAATGCATTCGTGCTACGACTCCTGAGCACCCTAGTGCTCCTAGCCGGCCTCGCACTCGGGGTCGGGCTCTGGGTCGGCGCGGGGCGGGCCGAAGGCCCCACGGTAGAAATTCATCAACCCACCCGTTTCATCGGCCAGATCGGCCAGTTCGAGGCCTCAGTGGACACGGGCAACGGCGAGTTGCTCGCTCTGACCGCGCACCTGACGCAGGGTGAGCTGAGCATTCCGCTGTTCTCGCTCGCCACCCCCGAGCAAGCCACCGTGAACCAGGAAAGCGAGAGCCGTTTCCGGGTAACGCGCGCCCTGACCAGGGAGGATTACCTTGAGCTCTCTCAGGGTCCAGCCACTGTGGTTGTGGAGGCGACTCGGGCAGTCCTGTTCGGTCTGCGCCAAGCCACGAGCACGGCCCAGCACGACATCGTCGCCCGCTTCGAACCACCGCGGCTTTCGGTCGTCTCGTCGCTGCACTACGTCAATCTCGGCGGGGCCGAGGTAATCGTGTATCGAGTCACCCCACCCGATGCCGAGTCCGGCGTCAGGGTGGCGGACCTCAGATTTCCCGGCTATCCCGCGTCGGCGGCCGGCGTCGAGGGCGCCGACGAATCACTCCGGGTGTCGACCTTTGCCCTGCTCCACGACCAAGAGCTGAACTCTCCGATGCGGCTCTATGCTCGAGATGAGGCGGGTAACGAGGCCGAGATCGATTTCGACCACCGTGTCTTCCCAAGGCGCTTCCGGCGGTCACGGATCCCGCTGAGCGATCGCTTCCTGTCCCAGGTGGTACCGGAGATCGTCGAGCGGAGCGAAGAACTCCGCAGGGTGGCGATGCCACCAGACGCGGGACTGCTGGAGCAATATCTGGCCATCAATGGTGGGCTGCGACAGCTGAACCGAGACCGGCTGTTGGGCCTCGCCGCCGAGACCGCCGAGACGAAGCTCTGGTCAGAACCGTTCCGCCAACTGGGCAACTCGCAGGTCGAATCTGGCTTTGCCGACTACCGGACCTACGTCTATGACGGGCGCGACGTCGACCAGCAGGTGCATCTGGGCTTCGACCTAGCGGCCACAGCCAACGTGCCAATCGCGTCCGCCAATGCGGGACGTGTCATCTTCGCCGACTACTTCGGGATCTACGGAAACTGCGTGATCGTCGACCATGGCCTCGGCTTGCAGTCGCTCTACGCGCATCTGTCGTCACTCGACGTGCAGGTGGGAGACGCGGTGACCGCCGAGACCGTACTGGGGCGCAGCGGCACCACGGGCCTGGCCGGAGGCGACCACCTGCACTTCGCCATGCTTCTGCACGGACGACCGGTCACACCCATGGAGTGGTGGGACCCGAACTGGATTGAAGACCGAATCAATCGGAAGCTCAGAGCTGTGAACTAGTACTTGGGCTTGGCCTCGGCCCACCGCGACGCTATACTTAGACGCTTGTTTGGTCCTCGATGTTCCACTCAGGGTCGGACGGACGATCGGCGCGACCCGTCACATCACCAACCGAATCAGATTTACACGTGTAGGAGAATCTCAATGCATCATCGAAAACTGTGGACGGTCCTTTCCGTGCTCGTGATGGCGGCCGCCTGCGGCGGCGGTGGCGACGCACCGACCTCGTCGGCACCTGCGGCACCGGCAGCCCCCGCCTTCGATCCCACTACGGCAGGCAACGTGTCGGGTATGGTGATGATCGACGGCGAGCTCCCGGCGGCTGAAGAGCTCATGATGGCCTCCGACCCGGCATGCGTCGAGGCAGCGACCGAAACCATGTCGAACACCTTCGTGGGCAGCGATGGACACCTCGGCAACGTGTTCGTCTACGTAAAGGAAGGGCTTGAGGGACAGAGCTTCCCGACCTCCAGCGACGTAATCACCCTCAACCAGGAAGGTTGCCGCTACACCCCACACGTCCTGGGCTTGCAGGTGGGCCAAACCCTGAAGATCATCAACAGCGACGCGACGCTGCACAACATCCACGCCACTCCTGCGGCGAACGAAGAGTTCAACATGGGACAGCCGATCCAGGGCATGGAGTTCGAACGCACCTTCAACGCCGCCGAGGTGATGGTGCCGTTCAAATGCGACGTGCACGGCTGGATGAACGCCTACGTCGGCGTGCTCGACCACCCGTACTTCGGAGTGACGGGAACCGACGGGATGTTCGACATCAGCACGCTGCCTCCGGGTGACTACGTCATCGAGGCCTGGCACGAAGCGCTCGGCACCCAGACCCAGAACGTAACCGTGGCCACCGGCCAGACCGCCGAGGTCTCCTTCACGTTCACCGCGCCATAAACAGCGGCGCTCTCCGTTCGTTCGTCGACCGGCCGGACGCCGACCAGGCGTCTGGCCGGCCTGTTCCTTACCCTTCGTCGTCGGGGCCATGCGTATGACGCCCCCCCCCGGAGCCCACGCATGAAGACCGGGGCCGCGGCCCTCGACACACCGCGTCACCGCCTGCTCGACTTCCTGGCGCTGACCAAACCACGCCTCAACTCGCTCGTGGTCGTGACCGCTGGCGTCGGGTACCTCGCCGCGCGATCCGGGCCGCTGGATCCGGTGCTTCTCACTCATACCGCCATCGGGTCGGCGCTAGTGGCAGGCGGAGCGGCCGCGCTCAATCAAACTGCCGAGATCGACCTCGACGAGCGGATGACCCGCACGCGCACCCGACCGCTTCCCGCTCGGCGGCTACAGGCGGGCGAGGCAGTATGGTTCGCGGTCGCGGTCGCTCTGGTGGGGCTGACCCAGCTGGCAACACTCGTGAACCCCACGGCTGCGGTCGTGGCCATGGCCACTCTGTTTAGCTACGTCGTGATCTACACACCGCTCAAGCGTCGGTCCCACTGGGCACTGCTGGTGGGAGCCATCCCCGGCGCTCTCCCGGTCGTAATCGGGTGGGTCGCGGTGGCGCCGTTGACCGCCCAAGCCTGGGCACTCTTCTGGGTAGTTTTCGTCTGGCAGCTGCCACATTTCCTGGCGCTGACGTGGCTCTATCGAGAAGACTTCGAGCGTTCGGGGCTTCCGCTGCTGGCCGTCGTTGACCCGAGCGGTGTGCATCTTACCCGTCACCTCATGGTCTACACCATACTCCTCATCCCCGCCAGCCTCGGGCCCGCCTGGACCGGTCTGGCGGGAGGGACTTACGCGGTAGGCGTGGTGGTCATGGACATGCTGCTACTGGCGCTGGCGCTGAGATTCGCCGAGGGTCCGACGGTTGAGCGGGCACGCGATCTCTTCCGGGCCACACTGGGTTACCTGCCTCTGGCCTGGGGACTCCTGCTGCTGGACAGCCTCTGGTAGGCTAATCGCCATGCTCGAAGTCAACCAGTTGCCCGTGCTCAACGCCACCCTTAACGGTATCGCGGCGTTGCTGCTAACCGCCGGATGGGTCCTGATCACCCGTCGCCAAATTGAGCTTCACCGTCGCTGCATGCTGGCCGCCTTTGGTGTCTCGACCCTGTTCTTGATCTCCTACCTCATCTACCACGCGCAGGTCGGCTCACAGCCATTCACGGAGGAGGGGACAATCCGGGTCGTCTACTTCACGATCCTGATCTCCCACATCATCCTGGCTGCCGCGATTCTCCCCCTGGCCTTAATCACCCTTCGCCGGGGCCTCATTCGCGACGACCGGCGCCACGCGGCCATCGCGCGATGGACCATGCCGATCTGGCTCTACGTTTCGGTGACTGGCGTGATCGTCTACTGGATGCTCTACCAGCTCTAGAGCATCGACCGCTTTCCGCCGGACCGGCGCGACGTATGATCAGCCCAGGCGGTGCCCAGCCTAGTGCTGGCGTGCTGCCACGCCCTGCACGTGGACGAGATAGAGCTGTTTCCCGCCGGCGCCTTCGGCATTGCCGACCCGACCCACCTCGGGATGCTTGGCACGATGGTGGTCTCGGCACTAGTCACCCTCCTCTACGTCTTCCGTCGTCGGCTCTACATCCTGCAGTGGGTCGTAGCGTGGGCCTCTCTGACCGGATCGCTCACACTCAGTGGGCGCGACCACGGCACAGCTGTGCTCGACACCCTTGGATTCGGCCTCGCCCGAGCGCTGTCCCTCGTGGCAATTGCCGCCATCGCGCTGAGCGCCACCACGTTTAAGGAGCGGCGGTGGCCCGGCCGGCGCTATCTCCTCCTGTTCATCCCGGTGCTGACGTGGTGCGTGCTCAGCCCGCTGTCGCTGGACCCTGCCCAAGCCGTGTTGCCCGGGTACCTGATCGCCTCGGCGCTGCTCGTCGGCGGTGGGTTGGCCTACCTGGGCATACTGCAGCGGACGCAACTGCTGGGCGCCGGCGTCATCGGGGTAGCCCTGTTGCTGGCCGCGGTCACCCAGACCTGGATCGGGATCACCCTCGTCCGTGGGTTGGCTGCGACGGTCCCATCCGAGCTGATCGTGGTCAACGGGCTCCTGTTTCTGTTCGCGGCGCTAGGCATGCACTTGCTGGTCTTCGAAGAGATGACCTTCGAGCTTCGACTCGCCAACCGGCGCCTGCAGGAGACCCAGGCGGAACTGCGGGAGATGGCCATCACCGACGCGCTGACCGGCTGCCACAACCGTCGGTTCTTTCATGAAGTGATCAAACGAGAGCTTCAGCGGCAACAGCGCTATGACGTGCCGCTGTCGATCCTGTTCATCGACATCGATCACTTCAAGATGGTGAACGACTCCCTCGGGCACGAGGCAGGCGACCGGCTGCTCGAGTATGTCGCGCTTTTCCTTCGGCGCAACGTGCGTGAATCGGACTACGTCTTTCGCTGGGGCGGGGACGAGTTTCTACTGCTGCTCTCGTGCAACCTCGACGAGGCACGAAAGAAGGGCGCGGACCTGCGCCGGTCGTTCAGGGAAGCGCTGGCAACTTCTGGGCTCCCGACCGGAGTTGGACTCAGTGTCGGATGCTCGGACGTCGAAACACACGACGACGACATCATGAACCGCATCCGGGAAGCGGACGAGGCAATGTATCTGACCAAGCAAAGCGCCGAGGCCGAGTCGCCGTCGAACGGCAAACCGCACCACGCCTCAATCGTAGAGTAGATACGGGGCGATAAGTCGGCGCCACCGCGCCTCTCCCTCGGCCCATGACGCGGCGATTTCCCAGGTTGGTGTTCCCCGCTCAATCGCCGCCAAGACCTCGGCCGACCCGAGCAGCCGCTCGGTCGCGTCAAGCTCGAAAATGTCGCCGTGGAGGCGCCACAGCGCTACGGCGATCTCAAGTCCGAACCGTACCGGCTCGAACCGCTCGCGATCGGTCACCACGAAGAAAACCCCGCCGCACCGTTCTCCCGCGTAGCGGCTCGCAGTGGGTGTGAAGCTCAGCGGGTACACGCGCACCCCGGGAACCCCGACCGCGTTCAAGGCCTCGGCCAACACCGGCCCATCGATCCACGGTGCGCCGATCTGCTCGAACGGCGTATCGGTACCTCGCCCAACCGACAGATTAGTCCCTTCGATCCCGCCCACGCCTGGGTACAGCAACGCCTGATGCAGATTCCGCATGTTTGGAGAGGGGTTTACCCATCGGAGACCGGTCTCGTCAAACCACCGGTTGCGGGTCCAGCCGCGAACCGGCACCACCTCTAGCTCCGCGTCGATGCTACGCTCGCCATTGAAGAGTCTTGCCAACTCACCCAGCGTCAAGCCATGACGGGTCGGCGCTGAGACGTAACCGGTGAAGCCGAGATGACGTTCATCGAGGAGTGGTCCCTCGATTCGTCCGCCGATCGGGTTCGGGCGGTCGAGCACGACCACTCGGAGTCCATGCCGCGCCGCCGCCTCGAGCACGTAGGCAGTCGTGGCGGCGTACGTGTAGAAACGCGCTCCGACGTCCTGCAGATCAACCACCAAGGTGTCCAGCCCGTCCAGCGCTTCAGTCGTGGGTCGACGAGTGTCACCGTAGAGCGAGTGGACCGGTAGTCCAGTTCGCGCGTCCCGGCCGGACGCCACTGGACCGTCCTCAGCCCCGCGAATGCCATGCTCTGGACTGAACAACACGTGCAGGTCAACGTCCGGCGCGTCGTGGAACAGGTCGATGGTCGAACGGCCGTCGCGTGTCTGGCCGGTCTGGTTCGTCACCAACCCAACCCGCTGTCCGGCTAGCCGGTCGAACCCTCGGTCTCGGAGCACGTCCACCCCGGCCGACACGCGCGGGGCCACTCGGAAGGGCCGGTCTCTGATGGCCGAGGCCGCCACCGTCGCCACCCTCCCTCGCAAGGCCGTCACGGTCCCCTCCCCGTCCGGATGTACACGGTGGGAAAGAAACACGACGAAGGTTCCCGATGCCGGATCCAACCAGAGCGAGGTACCGGTAAAGCCGGTATGTCCGAACGAACCGGTCCCGAACAGCGCACCTCGGTTGGACGAGAAGCGTGAGTCGATGTCCCAACCCAGACCACGACGATCAGCCATGCCCAGCGGCGTAGACACCTCGGTCATGCGAGCCACTGATGCCCCGCTCAACACCCTGTTTCCGTCCAGTTCGCCGCCCCCGAGCAGCATGAGTGAAAACCGAGCCAGGTCATCGGCGGTGGAAAACAGCCCCGCGTGGCCGGCCACGCCCTCCATGCGGCGTGCGGTCGGGTCATGCACCCGTCCGCGCAGCATCTCAGCACCCGGTCCTCCGCAGGGCCAGGCCAGCGGAACGCAAGGTTCGGTGGGGGCAATTCGGGATGTCAGCGAGGCCGAAGGAAGAAACATGGTGTCTCGCATCCCCAGCGGTTCGAAGACGCGTTCTCGAACGAATTCCTCGAACGGCATCTCAGCAACACGCTCCACGATCTCGGCAAGAAGCATGAAGTTCAGGTCGCTATAGATGAACCGCTCGCCGGGGGCAGCCTCGGGCAACTCCTCAAGCATCCTGGCGACGGCCTCGTCTGCCCCGAGAAAGACCTCCTCGAGCGGGAGATCGGGACGCAACCCTGAGGTATGTGTCAGGAGATGCTCGATCGTGATCGGGCCCTTGCCGTGTCGGTCAAAGTTAGGCAAGTGGTTGGCGACACGGTCACGTAGCCGGAGCCGACCATCCTCGACCATCGTCATCACGGCGCTGGTGGTGGCCACCACCTTGGTCAGCGACGCAATGTCGAAGATCGTGTCGAGCGTCATCGGCTCGCGGACGCCCACGACGTTCCGCTCGCCAAACGCCCGACGATAGACCACTTCCCCCTGATGGCCCACCAGGACAACCGCGCCAGGTAGGTTCCCGTCTTGGATCGCTTCCAGGATCAATCCGTCGATGAGGTCAAGACGCTCCTCATCGATCTGGGCGCGGGCCGGTGTAGAAACAGAGGCGACAAGGAGCCAGCCCAGACAGACCAGGACCAGACACCGCCCAAAGTGCAGTCGACGCTGGATCTGGAGGGGCACGATCGGATTATACTTTCGGGTCACCCGGCACTATACCGGTCCGTCCCTCGCACGGAGGGAGTCAGCATGCCGCGATTCAGCCTAGGGGTCGTCGTCGCCGCGCTAGTCCTGGGATTCACCGCCGAGGCAGCCGCTCAGGGACGGGTACGCGGGGTCGTGCGAGACCGAGACGGAAACGGGGTCGAGGGCGCCTCGATCTCAGCCGAGAGTCTGGTGTCGCAGGCCAGTCAGACTGCGGTCACCAACCCTGAGGGGCGTTTCATGTTCATCGGCCTGAACCGTGGCGAGTGGCTCTTCGCCATCTCGGCCGACGGCTTCGAGCCGGTACAGGGGTTCGTGGGCGTACGCTCCTCAGGTCCGGCTACGCGGGTCACCTTCACCATGGATCGCGATCTGTTCAACCCCCCCGCTCCAGATTCAGGTGTGCTCGCTGGGCTCAAGGCCAGCGAGTTGGCCGCAGCGCTGGACGAGGCCGATGCCCAGTTCGACGAAGGCCAGTATGAGGCGGCGATCCAACGCTACCGTGAGGTGCTGGAAGAAGCTCCGGCGATGACGAGCCTTCACCTCAGCATCGGCCACGCGTTCTTGGCCCAGGAGCGCCCCGAAGAAGCGCGAGCCGCCTTCCGCCAGGCGCTCGAAGCGGACCCAGAAAACACCGAGGCGCAAGCCGCGCTGAGCGGCCTCGACTGACGACGGCGGATTGCCGCAGCCTGGCACCGGAACGCACGCTGTAGTCTATAATCGTGACGGTACTTACCGCGGCAATTCTCCGCGGTCTGCAGCCCCAGGAGATGCTCATGCGCCAGTTCCTCAGATCCTGCATGCTCGTGACGCTCGTGTTCAGTTTCGCGACCGCAACCGCCGCGGCACAAGGCGGAATGCTCGCCGGTAAGGTGATCAACAGTGAAACGGGCGAGCCGATCCCCAACGCCACGGTAGTTCTCGAGAACCCTGAAGCCAACCCCCCTCGCCTCGAGCAGCAGACCGACGGCGTCGGTGGCTTCACCATGCTAGGTCTCAACAGCGGACAGTGGAGCGTGTCGGCCGAGGCCGACGGCTTCCAGCCGAATCCTGGCCGCATCCGGATCCGCCAAGGACGCAACCCGGACATCGAGGTCAAGATGGACCGCGTGCTCAGCCAACTCGAACTCCGCTATGGCAGCGAAGCGCTGGGCGATGTGGATCCTGAGGCGCTCCAGGCGGAAATCGATGCAGCGAACGCTGCATACGAAAACGAAGAGTGGGCTGAGGCGATTTCCTCCTTCGAGGCGATTCTCGCCAAGTTCCAGGCCTATACCGACGCGCACATCATGATCGGTAACTCGCACCTCGAACAGGGACAGAACGAAGAGGCGATCGCCGCCTACGAGACCGCAATAGCGGCCGACCCCGGCGTAGCCAGCGTCGTCAACCCACAGATCGCGCGCGTTCGGATGGCGATGGGCGACTTCGAAGGCGCCGGGTCGATTCTCGCCGAGACCGGCACCGCCTCACGCGAAGACCTCTACAACCTTGGCGAAGTCGAGTTCGCCAAGGGCGAGGTCGACAACGCCAAGGATTACTACGAACAGGCGAACCAGGCTGACCCAAACTGGGAAAAGCCGCTCTTTAAACTGGCTCTGGTCGCCCTGAACAAAGGCGATATCCCGACGGCGAAGGGATTCTTCGAACAGGTCGTCGAGAAGGCCCCGGACTCGGAGGAAGGTGCCCAGGCCAGGGCAACTCTGGACGCGCTCCCCTAGCATCCCCCCGCTGCACGCGGGCACCGTTCGTCGCCCCCCTGAACGGCCAAGCGACAACGGATAGACCGCCGTGATTGTCCCCCTGTCTCGGGCGGCGCTAACAGCGCGCTTTTTTTGTGCCCGGACACCGCAGCGGTGCCTGCTTGACAATCGCCGCAAGGGGTTGCCACAATGAATATTAATGAATGAACATTCATTCATTACGTCGCCATGCCCATTGCTTCCACCAGCCGTCGCGCCGTCCGTCAACCCTCCACCGCCGACAAGCGGGAGCTGATTCTGCGCGCCGCAACCAAGCTCTTCGCCCGACGAGGGTTCTTCCATGCCCAGGTAGCCGACGTCGCCAAGGAGGCCGGCGTGGCAGCAGGCACGGTGTATCTGTACTTTGAGAATAAAGACGATCTACTGATCTCGATCTTCGAGCAACGGATGCAGGAAGCGATGGCCGAGGCCAACGCCTCGCTCAAAGGTGTAGCCGATCCGGTCGAACGACTGCATCGGCTGGCCCGGGTGCACCTGGGGCATCTGGGGCGCGATCGGGATATGGCGGTGGTGTTTCAGGTCGAACTGCGGCAGTCCACGAAGTTCATGGAGCGGTTCTCCTCGACGCTCCTCCAGGACTATTTGAACGCGATCAGGGACGCAATTACTGGTGCACAGCATGAAGGAACGTTCCGGCCCGAGGCCAGTGCCATGCTCGCGGCCAAGATGTTCTACGGCGCACTCGACGAAATGGCAACCAACTGGATTCTCAGCCGCCGCCGGTATCGGCTCGTGGCGCAGGCCGACGACGTCGTCGACCTCTTCGTGCAGGGACTGAGGAAGCGATGACCGGCACTACCGACGTAACCGCCCCCCCCATTCGCTCCGTGGCTGTGCTGGGCGCCGGCACCATGGGCGCACAGATTGCGGCCCATCTTGCCAACGTCGGCATCGAGGTACTCCTGCTCGACCTCGACCGCGCTACCGCCGCGGGCGGCCTCGACCGCGCCGCGAAGCTCAGTCCGAACCCCTTCTTCTCCCGCGATCTCAAGCGCCGCATCAGACTTGGCGGCTTCGACGAGGATCTGGAGACTCTCGGCGAGTGCGACTGGATCGTGGAAGCGATCGTGGAGCGCCTCGAGATCAAGCAGGCCCTGCTCGAACGGGTGGACGGCCATCGCCGCCCCGACGCTATCGTTAGCTCGAACACCTCGGGTATCCCGATCGGCGCCATCGCCGAGGGACGCAGCGAAGGATTCCGTCGCCGCTGGCTCGGCACCCATTTCTTCAACCCCCCCCGCTACCTTCGCCTAGTCGAAGTTATCCCTACCCCGGACACCGATCCCACCATCGTGACCACGATCTCCGACTTCGTCGATCGTCAGCTGGGCAAGGGCGTGGTCATCGCGAAGGACACCCCGAGCTTCATCGCCAATCGCATCGGGCTCTTCGGCGTAGCCCGGGCGCTGGATGAACTGGCAACCGGCAAGTACACCATCGAACAGATCGACGCGATGACGGGACCCGCCCTGGGCCGCCCCAAGAGCGCGACCTTCCGCACGATGGACATTGCGGGCATCGACATCCTCGCGCACGTCACCGCCGACCTGGTGACTCGGCTCGAATCGCCAGAACGGGAAGCGTTCGTCCTCCCGGAACTCGTGAGCTCGCTAGTCGAAAAGGGTTGGACCGGTGAAAAGGGCGGTCAGGGATTCTACAAGAAGCAGCGCGACCCGGAGGGGACGACCATCCTCGCCCTGGACCCCTCCACCATGGAGTATCGCGAGCGTCAGTCGGCTCGCCTAGGCGCGATCGATGCGGCCCGATCTATTGAAGATCTTGGTGAACGGGTCCAAATCTTGTTCAACGGTCGCGATCCGGTGGGCGAATTCATGCGCGCCACCCTCGGGAAGACGCTGCTCTACACCGCGCAGATCGGCCCAGATATCGCCCACAGCCCGGATGACGTCGACCGCGCCCTTCGCTGGGGATTCGGTTGGGAACGTGGACCGTTCGAGCTGATGGACGCGATCGGCCTCGACACTGTGCTGGACGCTGGTGGCGAAACCGACCTCCCGGCAGCCACCCTGGAATGGGCGGGTCTGGCACCCCGCGGCTCGGATCAGGCCCGGCGCCGGTTTCGCGAAGGCGACCTTGGGCCGGCGGGTCCAGAACTTCAGCTCCTGGCCACGGCCAGAGCCGAGCGGGACGTGGTGCGGAAGAACAGCGGAGCCAGTCTTGTTGACCTCGGCGACGGGGTGCTCGCCGTCGAGTTCCACTCCAAGATGAACACCATCGGCGGCGACACTGTGCAGATGCTGATGGCGGGCATCAGCGTGGCAGCCGAACAGTATTCCGCGCTGGTGATAGGCAACAACGCGGTGAACTTCTGCGCGGGCGCCAACCTGATGATGGTGCTCCTCGAAGCGCAGGAGGGGAACTGGGACGAGATCGACCTGATGGTGCGCGGTTTCCAGAAGGCGATCCTTGGGCTCCGCTACTCTCAGGTGCCGGTCGTCGTGGCACCGGCCGGGCTGACCCTCGGGGGCGGATGCGAGATGGTCCTGCACGGCGATCGGGTCCAGGCCGCGGCCGAGAGCTATATGGGTCAGGTCGAGGTCGGCGTCGGACTCATCCCGGCCGGCTGTGGGACGAAGGAGCTAACGCTTCGGGCGATCGATGCAACCGTCCCCGGAGGCGACCCGCTGCCTCGGCTCCAGCGAGCGTTCGAGCTCATCGGCTTCGGCAAGGTCTCAACCAGCGCGGCCGACGCGCAACGCCTCGGACTCCTCCGTGAGGTCGACGGCATCTCCATGAATCGGGAACGGCTGATGGCGGATGCCAAGGCCACCGCGCTCGAACGGGTACATGATGGATACCGCGCCCCCGCGCACCGCAACACGGTTTTCGTCGGCGGCGAAGATACGCGGGCGACGCTCGAACTCGGGGTCCATTTGGCCTGGCGAGGTGGGCACATAAGCGACCACGACGCGCTGATTGCCAGGCAGATCACTCGGATCATGACTGGCGGCGACCTCCCACACCCGACGACAGTGAGCGAACAGCACCTGCTCGACCTCGAGCGCGAGGCATTCCTTAAACTGTGCGGAGAAGCCAAGACGCTGGAACGGATCCGTCACACGCTGAAGACAGGGAAAACACTCAGGAACTAGAGCGATGACTGGTCTGGTCGATGTCGGGTCCGGTCCGCCGCTGGTGCTCGTGGCAGGAGTACAGGGACGCTGGGAATGGATGGGACCGGCTGTGCATCACCTGTCCCGATACTGTCGCGTCCTGACCGTCTCACTGGCCGGCGAACCTGGCAGTGGCCGTGACTACGACCCTCTGCGCGGCTTCGACAACTACCTCGAGCAGATCGACGATCTAATGGCGCGCGCCAATCTTCGCGACGCGGCAGTGTGCGGGGTGTCGTTTGGCGGCTTGATCGCTCTGTACTGGGCCTCGCGGCGACCCGAAGCGACCCGATCGCTGGTGCTCGCGTCGACGCCGGCTCCGGAATGGCGTCCTGATTGCCGGATCGAGTGGTATCTGCGGGCGCCGCGACTGCTCTCGCCGCTGTTCGCCGCACAGTCGCCGTTTCGGGTGGGACCTGAAATCTGGCAGGCGTTCGACCACCTTGGCTTGCGTCTAAGGTTTGCCGCAAGCCATCTAGCGACAGTGGTACGACACCCGTTCTCGCCGACCCGCATGGCGACCAGAGCTAAGCTGATGGCCGATGGCACCGTCGACTTCGCGACGGCCTGCGATCATGTGAGCGCTCCCACTCTCGTCGTCACCGGGGAGCCGGGGCTCGACCGGGTGGTAGCAGTAGAAGGGACACGTCGCTACGCGGAGAGGATCCAAGGAGCCAAGGCTCACACCATCGCGGGTACCGGGCACCTCGGTCTCGTCACGAAACCGGCACAATTCGCCGAGACAGTTGGTCAATTCGTGATCGAACACACACGCCAACCTGAACCGTTGCAGAAACCAGCATGAACCCGACCGATGTGACACCCGTAGCGAGCGGGACCTACAGGACGGTCCGCGAGTTCGACGGGCCAGCAGGACGCCTCGAAGCGCTATTCGATCGCCCCTCTGGCCATGTCCGCGCCGGAGTCGTCGTCGGTCACCCCCACCCCCTGCACGGGGGCACGATGCACACCAAAGTGGTCTACCGCACGGCGAAGTCTTTTCTCCGCCTCGGATGCGCGGTCCTCCGGTTCAACTTTCGCGGAGTCGGCACCAGCGAGGGCCAGTGGGATGAAGGGCGAGGGGAACGAGCCGATTTCGAAGCCGGGCTCGACTTCGTCGCCGACGCCTGTCCGGGCGCCGAGCTGTGGGCGGCGGGGTTCTCCCTTGGCGCCTGGATCGCGTTGACCGCTGGCGTGACCGATCCGCGGGTTACGCGGCTGCTCGCGATCGCGCCTCCGGTTGGGAGACGTGACTTCGAGGGTGTCCTCGCCAGCGGAAAACCGATGTACTTCATCCACGGTACCGAGGACGAGCTCATCCCGATCGACCTACTCCGAGAGTTCTACGAACAGGTCAATCCGCCGAAGACCCTCACGGTGATCGACGGCGCCAATCATCTATTCGACGGCTGGGTACCGGCCGTGGGCACCGCGATCGAGCGCGGGTTCGGAGAGGAGCAGTCATGACCGACGCAGTCATCGCCTCGGCAGTACGCACGGCGGTGGGAAAGGCCCCCAAGGGAACACTTCGGGCAACCCGTCCCGACGAGATGGCGGCCACCGTCATCCAGGAAGCGCTGCACCGCGCGCCAGGCATCGCACCGGAGGAGGTCGAGGACGTCATTCTCGGCTGCGCCATGCCCGAAGGCGAACAGGGCATGAACGTGGCGCGCATCGCGAGTCTTCGCGCCGGAGTGCCGAACAGCGCGTCGGCGGTCACCATCAATCGGTTCTGCTCCTCGGGCCTGCAGGCGATCGCCTACGCGGCGGAGCGCGTGATGGTGGGCGCGGCGGAGACCATTATCGCCGGGGGCACCGAGTCGATGAGCTTGATTCCGATGGGTGGCAACAAGATCGCCCCAAATCCCCAGTTGATGCAGGACTACCCTGACGTGTATCTCTCGACGGGCCTAGTCGCAGAGAACCACGTGCTGGAGGCGGAAGTGTCTCGCGAAGAGCAGGACGCTTACGCGCTGGCGAGCCACGAGCGCGCGATCGCGGCGATCGATGCCAGACGCTTCAAGGACGAGATCGCGCCGCTCGACATCAAGGTGGTCGCGCCAGGCAATGGGAGCCGACCCACCGTCAACCACGTTCGGTTTGACACGGACGAAGGCCCACGCGCCGACACCTCGCTCGAAGTGCTAGCCGGCCTGCGCCCGGCCTTCCGCGTGGGTGGGTCGGTAACCGCGGGAAACTCGTCGCAGACGAGCGATGGTGCGGCGGCGGTCGTGGTTACTTCGCGGGAGCGCGCCGAGCGCGCTGGCCTTCAGCCGCTCGGGCGGTTCGTGGCTTACGCCACCGCCGGTGTCGACCCCGAACGCTTCGGAGTGGGCCCGGTGCCCGCCATCAAGAAGGTACTCGAACGAACCGGGCTAAGCCTCGACGACATCGATCTCGTGGAGCTCAACGAGGCATTCGCCGCCCAGGTGCTCGCCTGCCTGCGGGAGCTTCCGATCGATCGGGACAAGCTGAACGTCAACGGCGGCGCGATCGCACTGGGACATCCGCTCGGCTGCACCGGCGCCAAGCTAACGACCAGCCTGCTATACGAGCTGAGGCGGCGCGAAGGGCGCTACGGCCTGGTCACCATGTGCGTCGGCGGCGGAATGGGCGCCGCCGGCATCTTCGAACGACTGACCTGAAGGGGCAAACACCCCGTCTCTTTTGATGAGGATCTGACGATGACGACGACAGCAACGCCGGCTGAGATCAAGGGTGGAGCCTGGCTCCTAGAGGAGTCGGCTCCAGGCGAGACGTTCACTCCCGAGCGACTGAGCGAAGAGCATCGACTGATCGACCAGACCGCCGAGGAGTTCGTCTCCAAAGAGATCACGCCCAACCACGACCAACTGGAAACCAAGGACTGGGAGCTGGCGCGTCAGCTCGTCCGTCGAGCGGGCGAGCTTGGCCTGATGGGCACCGACGTACCCGAGGCATACGGCGGGGTCGAACTCGACAAAGCGTCCTCGGTCGTTGTCGGGTGTCGGATTGGCCAGGGCGGCTCGTTCGGATCAACCTACGGTGCGCAGACCGGTCTCGCCATCCTGCCGCTGCAGTGTTTCGGTACCGAGGACCAGAAGGCCCGTTATCTCGAGAAGCTGGTCAGCGGCGAGTGGGTCGGCGCCTACTGTCTCAGCGAATCTGGCTCAGGATCGGATGCGCTCGGCGCCAAGACCCGGGCAACCAGCCAAGACGACGGCAGCTACAAGATCAGCGGCGAGAAGATGTGGATTACGAACGGAGGCTTCGCCGACCTGTTTGTGGTGTTCGCCAAGGTCGACGGCGAGCACTTCACCGCGTTCCTGGTCGAGCGGACCTACTCTGGCGTGTCCACCGGCAAGGAAGAGCACAAGATGGGCCTACATGGCTCATCCACGACACCGGTCATTTTTCATGATGTGGTGGTACCAGCTGACAACGTACTCGGTGATATCGGAAAGGGACACAAGGTCGCGTTCAACACGCTGAACTACGGCCGCTTCAAGCTCGCGGTGATGGCAAGCGGAAGCGCGACCAGCGCCATCGGAGAATCGGCCCGCTATGCCGCCGAACGCCACCAGTTCGGACGGCCGATCGCCAGCTTTGGGGCGATCAAATACAAGATTGGCGAGATGACCTCCCGTACCTACGCGGTGGAAAGCGGCATCTATCGAACCACCGGTGCGCTCGACGACGCGCTGGCCAACCACGACGCGAAAGATGCGGCCCTGCTACGAGACACCCTCGAGGAGCTGGCTGTCGAGTGCTCCATCCTTAAGGTCGCGGGCAGCGAGATGCTTCACTATGTGCTCGACGAGAACGTCCAGATACATGGCGGAAACGGGTTCGTGAAGGACTACGCTGCCGAGCGACACTATCGCGACAGCCGTGTAAACCGCATCTTCGAGGGCACCAATGAGATCAACCGGCTTCTGATTCCAGGCACGCTCATCCGGCGTGCGCTGAAGGGCGGCCTTCCCCTCATCCCAGCGGCCAAGCAGCTTCAGGACGAGATCATGAGCCCGCCGGCGCTCTCGGAACCGTCCGACGA
>DEAA01000080.1:0-34343 GCA_002346545.1 Acidobacteria bacterium UBA2994 | reverse complement strand
CTAGGACTCGCCATGCAGCGCTATGGCGAGAAGCTCACGGAAGAACAGGAGATCCTCTCGTGGACGGCGGACATACTGATTGACACGTTCCTTTCCGAAAGCGCCGTGCTCCGAGCGCTTCAGGCGACGGACGATACCCCAAGCTCGGCCGCACTTCAACAGGACGCCGCGGCGGTCTGGGTCAACGACGCCACCTATCGGATCGAGGCGGCCGCACGGTCGGCACTGGCGGCAATGGACGAAGGCGATTCGCTGCGGATGAACCTGGGTGCGCTCAGGCGTCTGCTCAAGGTCACGCCGGTCAACACCACCGCCATGCGTCGGCGGCTTGCGGACGCGGTCGTCGACAGGGCAGGATATAGCTTGGGATGAAGTGGAACGTACCAGTTGGATCAGCCATCCTGACAGCGGCGCTCGTGGCGTCTGCTGCCTGTACGGCGCCGCCACCAGATGAGACCGGCTGGCTGGAGCAGCTGACGACGCATCGCGACCAGTTGAACCAGTATCACCGGGAGAACCCGATCTCACCGATCCCGGTCGAGCGGCGGGGAGTGCTTCTGCCTATCAACTACTACGACCCCGATCCGACCTTCCGGGTCGCGGCCGCGCTCGAAGTCTCTCCTGAGCAGGAGATCTTCGACATTCCATACTCAACCGGTCAGATCTTTCCGATGCAACGAGTCGGAGTCCTGAAGTTCGCACTCAACGGCGAACCGATGCAACTCTCGGCGCTGGCCGAGGCGCCGGTTCGCTCCATCGACTCACTGTTCATCATGTTCAAGGACACGACGAACGACAGTGAGACCTACGGTGGAGGCCGCTACCTAGAGCTCCCACGCACCGCCAGTGGTATCTACGAACTGGACTTCAACCGGGCATTCAACCCGAACTGCTACTACGACGAAGCCTGGGAATGCCCGGTACCGCCCAGAGAGAACTGGCTCGAGGTCCAAATCCGGGCCGGCGAGCAACTGGCGCCAGGCTTCGACGCCCCGAAGGTCGACTTCGACCAAGCGCCGGATTCCTCCGGGGACACTCCCCCGGACCAACCCTGACCCGTGCCGCTTGCAGCGGTCGTGTTCGACTTCGACGGCGTGCTCGCCGATAGCGAGCCGCTCCATCTGCGCGCCTTTCAGGCTGCACTCGAGCCGCACGGTCGCCACCTCGACAAACAGACCTACTTCGACCGCTACCTCGGGTTCGACGATGTGGGGGCGTTCCGAGCCGTCGCCCGCGATCAGCACTGGTCCATCTCGGACGCCGAGCTCTCGGCGCTCGTGTCCGCCAAGAGTCACCACTTCAGTACGCTAACGGCGGCTGGCGAAGCGCTGTTTCCAGGCGCGGCGGAATGCGTGCGACGGATCGCGGCCGAGGTGCCGATCGCGATCGCGTCGGGCGCGCTTGGTGGCGAGATTGAGGCGCTGCTGGACGCCACCGGCCTTCGGCCTCTCTTCCGCACGATCGTGGCCGCTGGCGACACGTCTCAGTCCAAGCCGGCTCCAGATCCGTACCTCGAGGCGGTTGCGCGACTACGTCCATTGGTCACCGAACCCAAGGGCCGCTTCGTCGCCATCGAAGACTCGTACTGGGGCATCACGTCGGCACAGTCGGCCGGCCTCCGCTGCCTCGGCGTCGCTCAAACCTACCCGGCCTCGGCACTGACCGCTGCCGATGCGGTCGTGGCGTCTATTGCGGACGTCGACCTCGCCCTCCTCCGACGGCTAGCGGTGCAATAATCATTAACAAGATGGAAGACGGCTGCGCTGTAATGACGCCAGAACTCGTTCAGGAGTTCGCCAAGGCCGCCACCAGCCCCGACCAGGGCCTGGCTGAGCCGGCACTGCTCATTGCCCGCCTCGGCTACCCGACGCTCGACCCGTCTCCCTACCTCGGGCGACTGGAGCAAATGGGCGAGGACATGGCGGGACGCCTGGACACCACCGGTCGAGCCGCCCCCCGGGGTCCGCTGCACAGTCTCAACCACTATCTGTTCGAAGACCAGGGGTTCGCTGGCAACGCCACCGATTACGACGACCTGCGGAACAGCTTCCTCAACCAGGTGCTCGAGCGCCGGACCGGTATCCCCATCACGCTGGCGGTGGTCTACATCGAGGTGGCCCGCCGGGCGGGGATCCAGGTTGAAGGCGTGAACTTCCCCGGGCACTTCCTGCTCCGCTTTCCGCTGGGAGCGGGCGACGCGCCAGAGAGCGCCGTCGTGGTTGATCCGTTCGACGGCGGCACGGTGCTATCGGAAACCGACTGCCGGGCGCTACTCCGGCGTCACGCCGGCGGCTCGGTCGCATTCGCCCAGACACTGCTTCGTCCGGCGACCAAGCAGCAAATCCTCGTGCGGATGCTGGTCAACCTCAAGCGTCTCTACGTACGGATGAGGTCGTTCCCTCAGGGTCGGGCCGTCACCGATCTGCTCCTGTCTATCAACCCGTCTGCGCTCAGCGAGCTCCGGGATCGAGGTCTGCTCGCCTACCATCTGAACGACTACACAGCGGCGTTGCGAGACCTGGAGGCGTATCTGCAGTTCGCTTCCCGTGGGGACGACGGGGAAGAGACCCGGGAGGAACGCGACGAAATCTGGGGACACGTCAAGGCGCTGCGGCGCCGGGTGGCAAGCCTGAACTGAGCCCCTGACTCAAGCGGCGACTTCAGACGCCCCGGGCTGGAACGCCATGGGACGGCACCAGGTCTCCAACCAGGCCAGGAGTCGTGCCAGTCGCTGAGGCATAACAGAGCTCGTCTCGTTGCGTGGCAGGCCTGGGGAACCCTGCGGAATCCCGGGAATCAGCGTCTCTGGTCGGTGTGCCTTGGAGTGTCCAAATTATACTATGCGGGTTGACTCCATCTCCGGTACAAACCATATGAGCAACGCGCGGATGCAGGTACCGCTGCTCGACCTGCGGCAGCAGTTGAGCCAGATTAGGGAGCCGCTCCGGATCGCCATCGACGAGGTCGTCGACTCTACTCGCTATATTGGGGGCCCTAAAGTCGAGGAGCTGGAGCAGGCCATCGCCGGCTACGTGGGCAGCCGGCACGCCATCGGCGTCTCATCAGGCACCGACGCGCTGCTCGTCTCGCTCACCGCGCTCGGGGTGGGACCAGGCGATCTCGTGCTGACTACCCCGTATTCGTTCTTCGCCACCATCGGCACCATCAGCCGTCTGGGTGCCACGGCGGTCTTCGTCGATATCGACCCGGCCACCTACAATCTCGACCCCTACCAATTGCGGCAGTGGTTCGACAAAAATTCTGCGGACGCCGGACGGGTCAAAGCGATCGTCCCCGTACACCTGTTTGGCCAATGCGCCGACATGGTGCCGCTCCTGGATCTCGCCCAGGCCCGCGGCATCCCCGTGGTGGAAGATGCTGCGCAGGCGATCGGCGCCAGCTACGACTGGAATGGTGAGCGGCGTCATGCCGGCGCCATGGGCACCATCGGTTGCTATTCGTTCTTCCCAAGCAAGAACCTGGGTGCGATGGGCGACGGGGGCATGGTGGTGACCGACGACGCGCAGCTGGCTGAGCGAGTCCGGTGCCTGAGGAACCACGGGGCCCACCCGAAGCACCGCCACGCACTAGTCGGCGGCAACTTCCGGCTCGATCCGCTTCAGGCGGCGATCCTTCGCGTCAAGCTCGACCACCTTGAGGAGTGGCATAGCGAACGGCAGGCCAACGCCGCGTACTATGACGAGCACCTGCGGCTGCCAGGCATCACCACTCCGTCCCCCCGTGGCGAGCGACGGGACCACGTCTACAACCAGTATGTGATCTCGGTGTCGTCAGACCGGGACGGCCTCCGGTCCTGGCTGACCACAAGCGGAATCGGCACAGAGGTGTACTACCCCGTGCCCGCGCACCTGCAGCCATGCTTCGCTTCGCTTGGATACACCGAAGGCTGTTTTCCACACAGTGAATACGCCGCCGAGCACTCGCTTGCTCTCCCCATCTATCCCGAATTGACGACCGAGATGCAGGACTACGTCGTCGAGCGGCTGACCGAGCGGCTGACCGGACAAGCGCCGGCAAGTCCGGCGGAAACGGTCTAACACGGCACGGTCCGGGATCGCCTGACCAGCACTGGCCACTGGGCCGCTATCGCATCCGCCCAAATCAGGGCTTACGCGACTATGCCCACCGCACGAAGGATGTCCCCGGCCCAGCGCGAGAGAGGGACATTGAACCCACCGTTTTCCACGACCAGATCCGCACGCTCCGGTCTCGGAAAATCGATGTCAACCCCCACCACATTGGCGGTCTCGCCGCGCCGCGCGGCCTGATAAATCCCTTTGTCGTCTCGTTCGACCAGGACATCAATCGGCACGTCGACGAAGACTTCGAAGTAACTCGAGAAAGTCTCGCGGTTACGGTCGCGGAGGTCGGCGAAGAGCGACAGGTGGGAGCAGACGACATTGATCCCTTCCAGATCAAGCCAGCGACAGATCTCGAACAAACGTTCGGCATTCTTGCGCCTTGCCACCAGCGTGTAGTCGGCATCGCTCTGGTCCTGCCCCACGATCCGCCTTACCTGATCCCCATCCACCATCACGACCGGCGCGCCGGTCGCCTTCCACTGGCGATGCACCTCGGTACCGATGGCCGTCTTGCCCGCCCCCGACATCCCTATGATCCAAACGACCACAACCAGCTACGTCCTAGCGCAACCGGACCGGGCGCATGATCCCCTCGCCGCAGTTGAGCTCCACGCCACCCACGGCCGAGACCCGCTCGAAGACCTGTTCGCCACAACCGATGGCGGCAGGAATCCCGAACTCAGCACATCGAATCGCCATGTGAGAGTTGGCGCCGCCAAACGCCGTCACAAGCCCACCGATCCTATGGGCGAAGATCCAGTCAAAACCGGGATCAGCCCCCTCAATCAGCACAACGCGGCCCTCGAGTTCTGGCACCGAGACGTCGTCAGCTCGCAAGCGGACGCACGCTCCCCGCACGACGTTGTGTGTGATGAAATTCGGATGGCTGATCTGGAACGGCACCACATGCACCCCTGCCTCGTCGAAGAGCAGCTGCGGTAGCCGTACGGCGCGAGTCGTCGCGTGCGCTTCGGCGCCGCGACGGGCCCTGTCGCGCAAACGCTCCTCCACCGAGTAAGGCGCGCTCTCCACGTCCACTTCGAGCACGTCGTCAATCGCCAAATGAGACAATTCATCCCGGCTCAGCCCCACCTGCTCTCCGTAGCGGGCGGTCAGTTCCAGCACGTCGCTCAGGGTGCGAGTGAACACAAACTTCGCATGCTCGCGAGCCGCCGGGGCTTCCCGGAGGTAGTCCAGCAAGCGGGCCGCTGAAACGCCGTCAAAGCCGTGCTCCGCCAGCAAACGGTCGATGTCCCGCCGTTGCCGCTCCGACACCTCAATGACGGAGTCGCCGCCATCAGCGACCGGCTCCTGGGCGCCGGAGAAGATCTCGAGCGCCTGGTCGTAACGCGGCGAGAGGATGTCATATGTGCCAGGACGCAGGTGTCCGTATTGGGCCATAAAGCTATCGCGATCGCGCCTCCCCTCGGCGAACCGACGCATGTCTGCGACGAGCTCGCTCGCCACCGTGCGGATGCTCTTGCCGAATCGATCGGCGTCCTCGACCGAGAACACACCCTTCGACACCAGTGACAACAGTAACGAACGGGCGATGAATCCGTGTCTAGCAAGGATGGAGAACGGAACCGTCCCGAATCGGACACAGCGTTCGAGCAGCGAGCGGAGTGCCAGCGGCGACCGATCCGCCGAGGCGAGATCACGCTCCACATCGAGCTGCTCCAGCGCCTGGATTCGGGCCAACGACGACTCGAGTCCACTGCGGAGACCGGTCACGTGCTCGCGCGTCAACGACCGGAGTGTGGTCTCGAACTTCGCGAGCTCATCCGGGCTCAACACGTCGGGTATGAGCAAATCGACGCGCTCGGCAAAATCAAAGCTATAGGCCGTAATCGCCACCTCGAACTCCACCTTGTCGTGCAGATGGGGATGAGCGACGAGTCGCTCCAGCCAGGCATTGACCAATTTCTCGCCGATCGCGGCATCGAGCGTGGCCGGAAGATACGAATGGAAGCTAAGACGAACATCGACATAGGGCTGGCCGGCCAGAAGCACCATGAGCGGGTGTCCCTCGGGCACGGCGTACCCCATCTCCTGCCGCGCGTCACGCCACGCGTCGTCGGTGATCACCTTTCTGTACAGGGAACTGGCTAGCCGCCGCGGTGCCCGCCCGATCATCTCGGCGGGGTTCCAGTCCGGCATCTGGCCGAAGACGGACCGTGCGCCGAGTACCCCGGGCAGCGGTTGAAACCGTCGCCGGACGAACTCCTGAACACCCAGCAGCGCCTGGTCGACCCGCCGCGCCAGCGCACGGTTCCAGTTCGCGCGGGTTGTAATTAGCCGTACCTGGAGCAGATAGGGGACAAACTCGGCGTCGAGAGCGAATTCGACATCGAGAAACGGGTTCCCGGTCACCGCCTCAAGGTCGGAGACAGCCGCGACCAACGCCTGGAACCGTGGCGACCGCACCGCCTCGATCGCGCCCCTATGCAGATAAAGCGTTCGGTTGGAGTACTCACCGGCTCCCGAGGTGACCGTATCGGTACGACCGGACTGATCGTCATAGTTGATCACGTAGTAGGGAGCGCCCGTGTTCAGGTCCTGGGTAAAGAGCACTCCACTCATCACGGTGTTGACCAGCATCCGCTGGACGATGATCTCATCCCGGTTGGCGATCTGCTCCCCGCCCTTCTCATAGCTAGCGACGACCGTATCGACAGCATCGGTGAGCGCCTCCCGGTCGTTGGCACCTACTCCAGGCACCGAGGCATATTGCCCCGCCTGTCCCCAGACGGACCCGTCCTCGTCCCAGGCCGATGAGCGCACGATGACCGCCTCGGAGCCGAATCGCTGGGCGATCCGACCGAACCAAACGTCTGGCTGGCTCCGCCACTCCGCGACCGTGAAGTACAGCAGGTCTGGAATCTTGAACTTGGCCAGTCGGCCTGTCAGCCGATCCAGAGTCCGAGCCTTAGTTTCGAAGGTAAAGTTCGGCATGGCCCTTCATCCCGGTTAAGACATTCGCCCCGCGCCTCTGTTGGGTCGAAGAACACGATTCCAGCCGCACGCAAGTCATCGACCTGCAGCCCCTATCGGGTAAGAAATTGCACAAAACAGACTGCAGTAGGTGATGGAGATCAGCGGTCGACGTCGATCCGGGTGCGGTGGGTTCCGTCTTCGGCCCGGTGCTCTCGATCGCCAGTAGCGCTCCCCCGGCGCAGAGCAGGCGGCGGTCCGGCACTCCATCGCCATTTTCGTCGAACGCCGCCGACTCGACAAGGCTCCCGGAGTGCGTCTCCCACTCGTCGGGCTGGCCATCAGGGGCCATGTCATCCTCGGCTCTGGCCAGGATGTCCGCCTCGTAGTGCTCCCATCGGTCGACCTGACCGTTGTGCAGTATCGAAATTTCGATGCGGGCCACGGCGCCGTCGCCATCTTCGTAGGCCCAGGCGTCGACCACCTCATCTCCCCCGCGCGAGAACCAGATCTTTTTGATCAACCGACCCGGCAGGTAGTACTTCCAGCGTTCAATCACTCGGTTCTCGCCCCGATCCAGTTCGCTCCGGAGCACAGTATTTCCGTCCATGTAGCTCCAGGTGTCTGGAGTAGGGTTGTCGTCCGAATCCAGGGTGAGCAGCTGAAGACGACTCGTTTAGCGATCGTACTCGGCGTTCACGGTCCGTTGTCGGCATCCGCTCGGGACCAGGCCCGCACGCCACCGATTCCCCACCCCGAGGGTCAGAGCCAGGACCCTGGCCACCCGTGGCTCCATCCTTATCGGGCCTACTCACGCGGGGTCGGCTGCTCGATCGGCAGGTCCATCCGGTCGCCCCACTCCTTCCAGGAGCCTATATAGTTCCGGACGCGTGGGAAACCGAGAAGGCGGAGGGCGAGATAGCTGTGCGCGGCGCGATAACCACCCTGACAGTACGTCACGATCTCTCGCTCGGCCGTGATCCCCGCCGACTCGTACATCGCCCGAAGCGCCTCACCAGATTTGAAGCGTCCACGGTCGTCGAGATTCTGCTTCCACTCGATGTGTACCGCACCTGGCACAGCGCCGCCCCGGGCTGCACGGACCGTGGTTCCGCAGTACTCGCCGTCGGAACGGGTGTCGAGCACGGCGACCTCGCTGGAGCCCAGGCAATCGCGCAGATCTTGCCAAGTAGCGAGGGTCCCATCATCTCGACCTGGTACCCACTTGGTCGCCCGGGGTGCATTCGCGACGGTCGTGATCTCTCCGCCCGCCTCGCCCCAGGCGCCGAAGCCCCCGTCGAGCAATCTCGGCCCGGAATGCGCGAAGAACTCGAGGAACCAGAAGGCTCTCGCCGCCCGGATCCCGGACTGCTCGTCATAGACTACGACCGTCCGGTCCGACTCCACCCCTCGCGATGCCAGCAGGTGGCCGATCATCCAGGCAAAGGCGGCCAGCGGCGCCGGATCGGTATCAATCAGACTTAACCCAAAGAGATCCAGGTGCGCGGCCCCGGGGATATGGCCAGCGGCGTACGCCTCGGCCGGACGTAAGTCAAGGAGCACCGGAGGTTCCCCTCCCGCCAGAAGTTCCACGAGCTCGGTGGCATCGACCAGCAGCCCCGGGTGGGCGTAGCTTGACGGCGTCTCACTCATCCGAGGGCCTCGAGAGCATGCTCGGTCTTCCGGGACCGCTGCTCGAACGTGAATAACCACGCAAGCCGTCTGATCAGAGGGACGGACGTCGCGACCCGGTCGACCCACTCCAGCCCAAGCAGGAACGGTGGCAGCATCCGTTGCTCGTCTGGAATCGAATCAAGCTCGTCCGAACGGGCTAGAAACCTCTCAGAATCGTCCACAGTCATCTCCGCCCGCGCGTGCTTTATAGGTAAGCCAAGGGAGTGTACCATGGCGTTGTCGTTGCCCGTTTCACACCTGAACTGCTTGAAACCATCGGCCCGCGGAAATAGTCGGGCCAAGATTCCCGTGTCCTCTCGCGCGTTTCTCGCCAGTCGCTACATCTACCTCCACGCGCTCAAAGAGCGTTTCGTCCCCAAGCGAAGCCGGCTGAGCCGACCGGAGAAGAGCCAGGAGAACATCTCGTGAATCTGCCCCTGGTCGATCTCCAGCGCCAGCGCCATTCGATCGCCGACGAACTACAGCCGGTAAT
This sequence comes from Acidobacteria bacterium UBA2994, assembly GCA_002346545.1. GTDB lineage: Bacteria > Acidobacteriota > Vicinamibacteria > Vicinamibacterales > UBA8438 > UBA2994. The sequence goes on along the minus strand of DEAA01000080.1, from coordinate 25,139 downwards.
TGACGCGGTTCTCGATCACTGTCATTTCGTCGGTGGCCCTGAGGTCGGCCAATTCGAGGAGGCGTTCGCCAGCCTGTGCGGCGTGGATCACTGCGTCGGCGTCGGCAACGGCACCGACGCCTTGTTCCTGGCGCTTCTAGCCCTTGGCGTCGGGCCCGGCGACGAGGTGATCACGGCCGCCAACAGCTTCGTAGCCACTGCCGAGGCGATCACGATGACCGGCGCCACGCCGGTGTTCATCGACTGTGACCCCAACCGCTACACGCTCGACCTCAACCAGGTCGAGAACGCGCTCACATCGCGAGCGCCACGGGTCAAGGCCATCGTGCCAGTTCACCTCTACGGCCTGCTGGTGGACATGCCTCGGCTGATGGACCTCGCCCGGAAGGCCGGAGTCAAGGTGCTCGAAGACGCCGCCCAGGCCCACGATGCCAGATCTGAGGAAGGCGCCGCTGGCAGCTTCGGCGATATGGCGGCCTTCAGCTTCTACCCTGGCAAGAACCTGGGGGCGTTCGGCGATGGCGGCGCCGTGGTGACCCGCGATGCCGAGCTGGCCGAGCAGGTCAGAAAACTGGCAAACCACGGGCGCGTCGGCAAGTCTGACCACGTGCTCTCCGGACACAACAGTCGTCTCGACACACTGCAGGCGGCCATCCTGAGCGTAAAGCTCAGACACCTGCCAGCATGGTCAGAGAGCCGACGAAAACTTGCTCACCGATATGTGGAGCGGCTGACCGAGGTGGCTGACCGGCTGGTCCCGCCCACGCTGCCGGAAGGCAACGAGCACGTCTTTCACCTCTATGTCACGCGCTGTGCCGACCGGGACGGACTCCGACAGTTCCTCGCGGATCGTGAGATCGCCAGCGGCGTGCACTATCCCATCAGCCTGCCCAACCTGGCGGCGCATCGGCATCTGGACCTACGGGCCGAGGACTTCCCCGTCTCGACCCGCTATCAGGACGAGATCGTGAGCCTGCCTCTGTTCCCCGAGATGACGGTCGAGGAGCAGGATCGGGTTGTAGATGCGGTACTCAAGTGGCTCAACTGAACCGCCTGGCTAGGCAAGAGCGGCGTATCTGAAGAGAAACAGGACGGCGAAGAGATAGAGGAGCCAGTGCACCTCACTGGCCCGTCCGCACGCCAGCTTCAGGCTCACCCAAGCCACGAAACCGAATGCGACCCCGTCGGTGATGCTGATGGTCAGCGGCATCACCATGATAGTCAGGAACGCCGGCAGCGCCTCGGTCGGATCGTCCCAGTCGATCCGACGCACACCGCGTACCATCATCGTCCCCACCAGGATCAGGGCAGGCGCCACCACCGGGTAGAGAGTCACCCCGCCGCCGGCGTCGTAACCGCCGCCGATCATGCTCACGAGCGGCGAGAAGAAAAGAGAGAGCAGAAACAGCGCGGCGATGACCACCGCCGTCAGACCGGTGCGCCCACCCGCGGCCACGCCGGTCGCGCTCTCGACATAGGCAGTTACGGTCGACGTACCCAACCCCGCCCCTACCACCGTGCCGATCGCGTCGGCGAGGAGCGCACCACGAGCCCGAGGCAGCTTGCCGTCACGCATCAGCCCCGCCTGCTCCCCCACGGCAACCAGCGTGCCGACCGAATCGAACAGGGCAAGGAAAAAGAACACGAAGATGACGCCCGCCATCTCCGGACGGAGAGCGCCGAGCACGTCGAGCTGTCCCAAAGTCGGCAGCAACGACGGCGGCAAGCTGGCGACACCCTGCGGCTCGATGAGCCCACCAAACCAGGCGACACCGGTGGCGGCGAGGATACCGATGAGGATCGCCCCCCGCACCCCACGTACCCAGAGCCCGGCCATCACCACCAGTCCCGCCAGTGACACCAACACCGGCAACGTCCGGAGGTTGCCGAGCGCGACCAGGGTCCCGGGTGAGGCCACGATGATGCCGGCCCACTGAAACCCGATCATGGCGATCAGTAGACCGATGCCTGTGGCGATGGCGTACTTCAAGGACATGGGGATCGCCGTGATGAGGAGCTCGCGCAGCCCGAACCCGGCCGTGACCACAAATAACGCGCCCGCGATCGCGACCCCACCGAGGGCCACCTCCCAAGGCACCGCCATAGCGCCAACAACGGTGAAGGCGAAGTAGAAGTTGTGCCCCATCGCGGGCGCCACCGCGATCGGGTAGTTGGCCAGTCCGGCCATCAGCAGGGTGGCCAAGGCGGAGGCCAGGCACGTGGCGACGAAAACGGCCCCGAAATCGAGACCGAGCGAACTGAGCAGCGCCGGCTGCACGAAGAGGATGTAGGCGAGTGTGAGAAAGGTCGTGCAACCGGCGAGAACTTCGGTGCTGACGCTGGTGCCATTAGCCTCGAGCTGGAACCGCTGCTCCAGGAAGGCCACCATCACCGCACCAGCTCCCATGCCTCCTTGTCCGAGGTAACGCGCCCATCGTCCCGGAGCTTGCACAGGTGAGCCAGCACATTCTCCCGCGCCGCATCCAACAGCGAAGTGGCCAGTTGGGGGTAGATCCGGGTCACGATCGTGTCCGCGGTCCTGGCCCCCGCCTCGAGAGCGGTGAGCACCTGCTCTTCGCGGCGCTGCCGATGCTCCAGATACTCGAGCAGGACGGCTCGCGGATCGTCGATCGGCTCACCGTGGGCGGGCAGCATCCTAGCCGGCGCCAGCTCCAGGATGCGACGGAGCGAACGCAGATAATCGGTCAGGCTGCCTCCACGACTGGCCGGGATCACGACCGAACTGCCGAGCACCACCAGATCAGCCACGAACAATGTACCCGTGGGCTCATCATAGAGACACACGTGGTCTGGTGCGTGCCCAGGAGTGTGGAGGACGCGCAGCCGCCCGTCCCCAGCCTCTATCTCGTCGCCGTCGGCGATCGGTTGCCAGCTCACCCCGTAGCGTCCGTCCAACTCCGGCCACGGGACCTTCCTGAAGACGACACCGGGCGACTGCGCCGCCACTGCTAAGCTACCTTTGGCGTGATCGGAATGAGCGTGTGTGACCAGCACTTGCTCCAGTCGAGCCCCGGCTAGTGCTTCATCAAGCGCCACGAGATGACGGGACTCACCCGTCCCAGCGTCGATGAGCGTCGGGTGACTTCCGGTCAGCAGGTAGGTGTTGTTGCCGGCGCCGGTGAAGGGCCCGGGGTTGAAACCGGGCAACAGCGTAACATCCACGGGTTGGGTAAAACGCGGTTACGGGAACGCGGAAAACGGACGACAATTATACGCGTGCTAGATTCTCTTTCTCCCGTCGAAGACTTTACCGCGAACGAACGTCGCGCCCTCGCTCCGTACTTCACCAACGTCGACCGACCGGTCTTCGCGTTGCGCAATCTGCCCGAGGTCGTGAAGGGCGCGCTGTTCGCGCGCTATTCCCGTTCTGCTAAGTCGGTCCGGCGTCTGTTTCTGGACGAATTTCACGAGGCGGTAGCGTCCGGCGCCAGTGAGACGGTAGGCGTCGAACGTGCCGAACGACTGTATGAACGGGTCTTCGGTGACTACGGCGACGACTCGGTCGCTCAGCTGGGAGGCGCGCACATCGCCTGTGAAGGAGTATCAAACATCTTGACGAAGGTGCTCGAGCGTGGCCGTCTCATGGCCTACCTCGAGCAGTCCACGCGATACGTCCCCTACACCGACCGCCCGGGCGGACGGTGGAAATACATCGTGCCTACGGAACTCGAAGGCCACCCGCTGCAGGTGCGCTATCGAGAGACGCTGGACGACGCTTTCGCCACCTATGCTCAGTGGTTCGAACAGGCTCAGGAACACTACCGCAGGAAACACCCCCGCACGGATGGGGACTCCGAGGCAGTCTATCGCGCCGCCATCCGGGCCAAGGCGCTGGATACACTGCGCGGATTGCTTCCGGCAGCTACCCGTTCGAACGTCGGCATCTTCGGGTCGGGGCAGGCGTTCGAAGCGCTTCTGCTTAGGTTGCGTGCACACCCGCTCGCCGAAAGCCGTGAGTGCGCCGGTCAGATCCTGACCGAGCTCCGAAAGCTGATCCCCGCTTTCCTGACCCGCGTCGACCGGCGGGATCGTGGAGTGCGCTGGAGCGAGTATCTGGCAGCGACCCGCCGCAACAGTGAGGCCGAGACCAGCCGTATTTTGGCGGGGCTCGAACCCGAGCCCCGCGAGGAAGTCACGCTGGCCGACTTCGACCCCGAAGGCGAAGTGAAGGTCGTGGCGGCCATCCTCTACCAGTCGTCTCGGCTCCCCGAGGAACAGCTGATATCGGTGGCCCGGGGAATGAACGTCGATGACCGGGTCGCCCTGCTCAAGGCCTATGTCGGCAACCGCGCCAACCGGCGCCACCGACCGGGCCGAGCGTTCGAACGCACCGACTATTGCTTCGACCTACTGTCCGACTACGGCGCATTCCGTGACCTGCAGCGTCACCGCCTGCTCACCATCGAGTGGCAGCGTCTCTCGACCGACCACGGGTACACCGAGCCGGCGGCCATCGAGGAGATCGGCGCGGCCGACGACTGGCAGCGGGTCATGGATCGGACCCGCGCGCTCTACGACAAGTGGAGCGCCGAGATGCCGACGACCGCCCAGTACTGCGTGCCGATGGCGTATCGACTGCGTTACCGGATGCAGATGAACGCCCGTGAGGCGATGCACGTGATCGAACTGCGAACGGCGCCGCAGGGCCATCCCGCCTACCGGCGGGTGTGCCAGCGGATGCACACCCTGATCGCCGAGCAGGCGGGCCACCGAGCCCTCGCCGAGGCGATGTCATACGCCGACCACACCTCGGTCGAGCTGGAACGATTGGGAGCGGAGCGAGCAAACGAGCGGCGCCGCCAGGCTGCGGCCCCCGACTGAGCTACCGGATGGAAGCAGCCCCTGGCGTCTCGACCTCGACGACCTGTCCGTCGCGGAAACGTTCGATCCGATCGATCACGCCATCGCGACCGGTGGAATACCTAGCTCGAATGAGAGCTCCCTCCTCATCGAAATAGATCCAGGCGTCTTCGATACGTCGCCACGATCCGAGAACCCCGCGCCGCCTACGTCTCCTTGCCGGTCCAGTAGCGGGAGTACTCCTCAAGGAAGGTGAGGCTGTCGAACGACGTCATCCGATCGAAAAACAGGACTCCGTCGAGATGGTCAGTCTCGTGCTGGACGACCCGGGCCGGATAGCCGGATACAGTCATCGCGATCGGATTACCGTGACGGTCCAGTGCCCCGATGCGGATTTCCAGGGCCCGAGGCACTCTACCTCGAATGTCTGGGATACTAAGGCATCCCTCCCAGTCCTCTACGACCTCAGAGCCGATCGGTGTGATCTCGGGGTTGATCATCACCACCGGAGGCATGCCCGCATCCTCGTCGTCCACTCCGGCCACGAACACTCGGATGCTCTCGTGCACCTGCGGCCCTGCCAGCCCTATGCCCTGACTGTCGTGCATCGTCTCGAACATGTCGTCGATCAATCGCTGGATTCGGGGTGTGGAGATCTCGGATAACTCGAGAGGCCGAGCTTGCTCACGGAGCACTGGGTGACCCATCCGGGCCACCTTGAGGATCGACATGGCCACGAATTATACCGTCCGGCTTACGAGCCCGGCTCGACTCACAGCTTCGCCTCGGGGGAGAATGGCGACGGCAGGATGTCATTGTCCGCTCTGAGTGATTTCTTCAGACGCTGGTTCTTTCCTGGCTCGATCGAGTTCCTGTTCGTTGGTCTCGCTGTCGGCGTGGCCATGCTATGGGGGAGGGAGCGCCTGACCAGGTTGGGCAAGGTCTGGCTGACGGCGCTCGTTGTAACCTACCTGGGCATCAGCACCCCCCAGGGCGCTGACCTGCTGGTGTGGGGCCTCTCGCGCGAGTTCGCCCCAATCGAAAGCCTGCAAGACACCGACGGCGCCACCGCCATCGTCGTACTCGCGGCCGACAGTAACACGGTGGCGGCTCACGGCCACGAAATCGAGCAGATCAGCGGGGTCGGCGCGCTCCGCGTGTTCGAGGCGGCTCGATTGCACGCGCTCATCCCACAGGCGCTCGTGTTCACCTCTGGCGGACCGAGCAATTACGGGTCCAAGGCCCAGTCGCTTGCGGCGCTGCTCAGCCAAGAGCTTGCCGCACTGGGTGTCCCTCGCGATCAGATCATCGTCGAAGCCCGTTCCGGGAACACCTATCAGCACGCGGTCAGACTCGCTCCCCTGCTCCGCAAGCACGGGGTCCGGCGGTTCCTGCTGGTGACCTCCCCCACGCATATCCGCCGCGCAACCATGACCTTCAGGACGCAGGGGCTCGATCCTATCCCGTCCCCCGGCACGATGCGGTCGAGTCGGGACACGCGGGAGTGGGGGCCTCAACTCCGACACCTCCGGATCAGCCAACAAGCGATCTACGACTACATCGGGCTCGGCTACTACTGGGCCAAGGGCTGGATCTAGCCGCGCGCGACGGCCAAGACAACCGTATGCATGTGGAACGGCAAGGCCCATACCGCTTTTGCCCGCTCTGTAGCGAAATGCTCGAGTCGCGCCTGCTCAAAAAGGGCGACCCGGCGCGATTGGTCTGCACCGCCTGCGGCTATGTCGTGTACTTCGATCCAAAGGTTGCGGTCGGCACGATCATCTCAATGCCAAACAACAAGATCGTGCTTGTGCGACGCGCGATCGAGCCCGGGTACGGCTTGTGGGTATTTCCGGGTGGCTATGTCGACCGAGGCGAGGTCGTCACCGACGCCGCGCTTCGAGAAGCCCGCGAGGAAGCCGGACTCGAAATCCGTCTCGACGGCCTGATCAGTATCTACTCCTACCCGCGGCGGCCGCCGGTTATCATCGTCTACGCTGCGACGGCAGTGGGCGGCGAGCTCGATCACGACGAAGAGAGCATCGAGATTGGTACCTTCAGCGCCGACCAAGTGCCCTGGCAGGACCTGGCGTTCCAGAGCACCCACGAAGCGCTCCGGGACTATTACGCCGGGGTGCTCCACCCCCACTGCAAGTAACAGGCACCCTGGATGCTCAGTCCGCTTGCACCGGCGTGTCGGTGAGCGCAGGGGTAGGAAACTTGAAATCCCGCCTTTCAGCAGTGGCGACGGCCTCGTCGACGAGCGCGTCCATGTCGAGGGCCGACTCGGCCTCCTCCAGCTGCCTCTCAGTAGTGCGGGTGGCCGGGTGTTTCGGCGCAAACAGGGTGCAGCAGTCCTCGTCTGGAATGATCGAGACGTCATAGCTCCCGAGGTGCTTCGCTTCGTTCACAATCTCTTCCTTGTCCATCCCGACGAGCGGACGAAACACGGGCATTGAGGCCACCGCATCTATGACTGCCATATTGTCGAGCGTTTGCGAGGCGACCTGTCCGACCGCCTCGCCCGTGACCAGCGCCCCGGCCCCGCTCAGACGCGCGATCCGCTCCGCAATTCTGAGCATCAGCCGGCGGTAAACGACCACCCGGAGCGGTGGCGCGATCGCCAGCACCACTCGTCGCTGGATCTCGCCGAAGGCGACCAGATATAGCCGGCTGTCGAGCTGATAGCGAGTCAGCAACTCGGCGAGTTCGACCGCCTTCTCCTGTGACGTATTCGAGAGAATCGGGTAACTGTGGAAATGTACGAGGCGGACCCGGCAGCCTCGCTTGATCAACCGATATGCCGCCACAGGTGAATCGATCCCGCCCGACAGGAGACAGGCCACCCGACCGCTCACCCCACTGGGTAGGCCGCCGGCGCCCGGCTCCTTCCGGAGATAGCAGAAGGCCTCGTCGTTCAGAATCTCGACCCACACGGTCAACCCGGGCGCCGTCAAACTGACGGTCCAGTTGCGCGCCGCCTTGAGACGCCCGCCCAGCTGGCGTTCGATCTCTGGCGACGTCAACGGAAAGCGTTTGTCGGCACGCTGGGCCTTAACGCGGAAGCTGCTTGCCTCTACATCGGCCAGCTCCGCCAACGCGGTCTCGGCAATGGCGTCCAGATCCCGAGGCGTCCGGATCGCTCGGGAGTAGTTGGCAATGCCAGGCACTCGTGCAAGGCGACGCTTCAGCTCGTCCCAGATCGCGTCGTCATCGGGGTGCCGCAGCTCGATCCGACCCATGAGGGCACGCACCTTGACCTGCGCTAGGTCTGCAGTGGCAGCCCTGATATTGCTGACGAGCCGCTCGACAAACCAGGGGCGATTCTTCCCCTTGAGCGCGATCTCCTGATAGTGGACCAGTACCGATGCCATGGTCGAGTGTCGGGTCGTCTGTCAACCGGCAACGTGCAGATATGCCAGGGTGGCAACTGCTGCCAGGTGGCCACTCTGAACCGCTCCCTCGATCGTAGCCGGGAGGCCGGTGTCGGTCCAATCACCCGCCAGGAAGAGCCCGTCGAGAGGCGTCTCGGTTCCGGGGCGCGAGGGCTGACCCGGCGCCAACGAGAAGGTGGCGCGCGGCTCCCGCACGACCGTGGCGCGGGTGATCACGGCTTCCACCCCCGCCGGAAACGCCGACCTAATCTCGTCGGTCGCCAGCGCAATGAGCGTATCGGTCGACGCGCTCGTCAAATCCGATGCACCACTCGACACGAGTGAGAGGTACGAGGCTGTCCCGCCGAAGATCTGCCCCTTGTCGAACACCCACTGCATCGACCGTCCAGGCAGACCGACGAACGAACGGTCGAGTACCGGTCGATCCAGCCAGAGGTTCACGGTGACGATCGGAGACGACTCCATCTGCCCAGCATTCTGGCACGTCATCCCCATCTCCTCTGGAGGCCTGTCGCCGAACAAACCGGCCAGCGCGAACCACGGCACGGCCGAAATAGCGACCGCGGTCTCCACCCGAACCGCACCGGCGTCGACGCCAACGACCCGGCCCTGGTCCAGCCGAAGACGACCGGCAGTCGTCAGACGAACTTCGCCACCGCGGGCCTCGATGAAGCGCCGCGCCGGCTCCGCGTACAAATCTCTCAGCGGCAGGAGCGGCAGCGCCACCGCGGCGTCCGAACAAGAGGATCCGGTCATCATCGCCAGGGCCCGCACGAAGGTCGGGGCAGCTGCGACGTCCGGACTTTGGTTGAGAGCGGCCAAGGCCAGCGGGTCCCAGAGCAGTTCCCTGATCCGAGCCGTCTGGCCGTGCCGAGTCAGCCAACCGGTCACGGTTTCACCGGCCGACGTGGCGCAGACGTCGCCACCGAGCAGTTCCCGACGGGCCAATCTGAGCGGGCCGGCCAGACGTAGCACAGCAAGGCGATCGCGCCACGCAAGGGCCCGCCACTCGAGGACGCCAGCTAGAAGGTTGAAGGGTGGCGGCAGCGATGGGCAGATGAAACGCGTGGACTCCCCCTCTGGAGTCACCGAGACTACATCGAGGTCGGCTGCCACGCGAAGACCACCCGCCGCGCCAATACGATCAAGGAATCGCCGGGTCTCGTGATAGCACCCGAACAGGACGTGCTGGCCATTGTCGACCTGCTCTCCGGTGGCGCCGTCACGGAACGAGGCCGCCCGCCCCCCAAGGCGGGAAGAGGCCTCGAGCACCAGCACTCGGCATCCCCTGTCGGCCAGAACCGCTGCCGCACTGAGACCGGCAAAACCGGCTCCGAGCACAACGGCGTCGAATCGCTCGGACGTCACAGTCCGACCACGGTCCTCGCCCAGACCGAGCCCGCAATCCAGGCCCGGCGTAGTCGGGGCACGCGGACCACTTCCGAGAACACGTCGTGCCCGCGGCCCTCGATTCGGGTGAAGATGTCGAAGTAAATTGCCCCCATGATCTCGGCCGCGACCAGACGCCGGCGCTCGGAGGCTGGCAGGACCAGACGGGCCCGCTCATAGAAGCTCCTAGCACGCTGACACTCGTGCGCGAGGAGAGCCCGTACTGGATCGGATAAACCCTCTCGCAGGTCGTCCTCGGTACAGCCGAATCGCTCCAGATCCTCCAGGGGTAGGTACAGCCGTCCTACCCGAAGGTCGCCCGGCAGGTCTCGGATGATGTTGGTGAGTTGCAAAGCCACGCCGAGCGCCACCGCGTAGTCGCGAGCGCCAGGATCCCGGTAGCCGAAGATCTGGATGCACAACAGCCCGACCGCCGATGCCACCCGGATGCAGTACTCGTAGAGATCGTCGAACGTCTGGTAGCGCCTGATCTCGGTGTCCATCGCCACGCCGTCAATCAGGTCATCGAACGGCTGTCGAGGAAGATCGAACCGTGCAATGAACGGCTTCAGACCCTGTCCCTGGGGCGTGGTCGGCACCGCCAACCCGTAACAGGCGTCGAGCTCGGCTCGCCAACTGGCCAGAGCCGTTTCCGGCGACTCGCCCTCTCGGCCATGCGAAGGCTCGTCCACGGCATCGTCAACGGCACGACAGAAATCCCACACCGCGACGATGGCGCGGCGCTGGTCAGCCGGCAGCACCAGAAACGAGTAGTAGAAGTTCGTGTCTCGGGCCACTCGAAGAGCTCCGTCCCTAACCGCGCCTCCAGACCAACGTACGCCACAGCAGCAGCGGGGCATCTGACGCGCCCAGGGTCGGTCGCCGGGCATAGACGTCCCAGCCTGCTCGCTCCAACCGGTCGAGAATCCGCAGACCGCCCAGCCACGTCAACCGCAGCTCCAATGCGAGGCGGCCCCTGACGCCGTCACACACCGACCGCCCTTCCTCAAACAGCTCCCGGGTCCTGTTGCCCACGCGCTCCAGGGCCTCAAGCCAGGCAGGCGTGAAGCATTTCGACTCGAGGTCCGACTCCAGCGCGCCGCAGGCGTCTCGATCTTCGGCCGGCACGTAGATCCGGCCCGCAGCATAATCGCGTGCCAGATCCTGCCAGAAGTTGGTCAGCTGGAGCGCCGTGCAGAGCGCGTCTGACGCCAGATCGAGCCGCTCGTCATCATGCCCTGCCACCCGAAGCACCAACCGGCCAACCGGATTAGCCGACCGGCGGCAATAATCGAGGAGCTGATGCCATGTCTCATAGCGGTGGGTGCTCACGTCCTGCCGGAACGCGCTCAGCAGATCCTCGAACAGCGTCACCGGAAGACGACACATCCGAATCGTGTGTGAGAGAGCGAGGAAGGTGGCGGCATGTGGATCGTCAACCGCGCCAGGTGGCCCCTCGAGGCACTCGTGCAAACGGACGCCCCAGTCGTCGAGCCGCCGCAGCCGCTCCTCGGACGGTAGCGTTCCCTCGTCGGCAAAGTCGTCGGCGGTCCTAGCAAAGGCATAGATCGCGGCAATGTGTGGCCGCATCGGCGCCGGCAGCGCCCACGACGCCACAGGGAAATTCTCGTAGTGGGTGCGAGCGAGTCTGGCACAGGCGGCGTAGGCCGAGACGAGCGCTGGATCTGTCGGCAAGGCGGAAGACGACATCGGTCTAACCGATTCTAATGCTGGTAGCATGGCTAGGATGCGCGATGTCGTCGCGGCCATGGTGGCACTCGGCCTCTTTCTCTTCGCGCTCGGGTTGATCTCGACCCTCCGCTATCACCAGCGAAGTCGGGACCGCGAGCGTCGTTCACTGAAAGAATCGGGTCGCACGGTGGTCGCAGAGATTCCAACGAAGGAAGGTCTTGAGTTATTCGTGTGCGACAAAGCCTACTACTACTGGGGCGAACGGGCCGTGCCTCGGGATGACGTGCGTCTGGTCCGCGTGCTCATCAACGGGTCGCCGCTGGTCTCCTACACGACACGGCGGCACGACGACGAAGATGGAGGCGACTCTGGCTCGTTCGCTGACCGGCCCGAAGGAATCGCCCACGACCGATGGGACGTGTTGCTGCGCAGCAGTGCGGGTGACGTGATGGTGGAGTGCGGCAGTGTCCGCGAACGGATCTCGCAGGAGCTGGCCCGCGCCGTGTTCGATGCCGTCCGCACCGACATGGAACGCCGCGACGCCGCGCTCCCCGCTCAGCAGCAAGATGACCTGGCTACCACTCCTGTTCGGTGACTCCCTGACGCACGTTGAGAGTCCGGGCCATCACGAACAGCAGATCCGACAGCCGATTGACGTAGGCAAGCGACGCGGCCGACACCTCTCCATTACCGAGGCCCGTCATGCGCCGCTCCGCCCGGCGACAGACAGCGCGGGCAAGATGTGCTGCAGCGGCGGACGGATGCCCACCCGGCAGGATGAAGCGACGTAGCGGCTGCAGCTCGTTCTCCAACTTGTCTATTGCCTCCTCGAGCGCCGCGATCTCCTCCGGGGCGACAGACGCCTTCTTCTGACCTAGGTTGCCTCCCGGATCCGCTAGCTCGGCCCCCAAAGAGAACAGCTGGTGCTGCGCCCGCGTCAGCACTTCCACCAGGTCCGGCTGAAGTCCGGTGCTCAGAAGGAGTCCGAGACACGCGTTGAGTTCGTCGACCTCGCCGTAGGCGTCGACCCTCGGAGCCGCCTTCGAAACGCGGCGACCATCGAGCAATCCGGTCTCTCCGGTATCTCCAGTACGGGTATAGATCTTCACATGTCGATTATAGTGCCGTGCTCATGGGGCCTTCTTCCGGTCAGTCTGGTAACTTGTCCGCCCTCCCGGAACTACCGGCACCGCCCCTTCGACGCCGGTTCCGACGGCGTCTACTGGGCTGGTATCGACGCAACGGACGTGACCTCCCGTGGCGCCGCACACGGGATCCGTACCGCGTCCTCGTCTCGGAGATAATGCTGCAGCAGACCCAAGTCGACCGGGTGCTTCCCAAGTACGAGGAGTGGCTCTCGAAGTACCCGACACTCGAGGCGCTGGCCGCGGCCTCCCCCGAAGAAGTGGCCGACACCTGGCGTCCTCTCGGCTACAACGCTCGTCCTCAACGACTGCACGAAATCGCATGCGAGGTGGTCGCCCGCTACGGGGGCGAACTCCCGTCGGACGAGACCACACTCCGCTCCTTCAAGGGCATCGGTGCCTACACGGTCGGCGCGGTGCAAAGCTTCGCGTTCGGGCGCAGGGCCGCTATCGTCGACACGAACGTTGCGCGGGTCCTCTTCCGGGTATTCGTAGGACGAGGCGACCGGAAAACTACCGTTATGGAGAAACGTATCTGGGCAATGTCCGAGGCACTGCTCCCTCGACGTGACGTGTTCGACTTCAATCAAGCTCTTATGGACCTCGGTGCACTCGTCTGCGTAGCGCGCAGTCCGCGCTGTCTCGTCTGCCCGATGCGCGCCATCTGCCGCGCCTACCCCTTCAACCCGGACCTCGAAGGCCCAACGTCGTGAACCAAAGCGCCGAGCCGAAGATAGTGACGGTGGTAGCCGCCGTACTCGAAGAACACGGCCGAATCTGCATCACAACGCGTCCCGAGGGCACCCACCTGGCAGGCTACTGGGAATTCCCTGGCGGGAAGATCGAACCGGGAGAAGACCCAACCGAAGCCCTTATCAGGGAGCTGAGAGAGGAGCTGGCGGTCGAGATCGAAGTCGGACCGCTGCTCCATCGGAGCAACTTCAGCTATCCCGATCGGCGAGTGGAACTCAGTTTTTACGCTAGCCGGCCCAAAGGGGTGCCGACTCCGCAACAGGGCCAGGAGCTGCGGTGGGTGAAGCGGGACGAGCTGACCACGCTTTCCTTCCCGCCCGCCGACAAAGAGCTGATCAGGAAGCTGGCAAATCAGGCTAAGTGAACGGCAGGGCCGCTACCGTCACCCCATGGCCAGCCTCGACAGTGCGCAGACGGGTGCCAACCTCGGCCAGCTCCCGCTTGACATAACCGAGTCCGATGCGGGGGCCGTCGCCGGCCGTTCGGGCCACCGACGTCACCGACCCAACCGTATCTGGGCCAGCCTTACCACCATCGGCGACCAGCAAGACGCCAGCCTCGGCCTCATCGTCGAACCGCAGACCGACCAGGCGCCTGGCCACCCGTCCGCCGCCACGATGCAAGATGCGAACGATGACCTCCTGGCCCACGTAGCAGCCCTTGGTCATACTGATGGCCCGGTCTTCGATCCCGGCTTCGAGCGGTATCACGTCCGGACCGAGTTCGGCCGGAAATTTCGGCCGCCCCGCCTCTATCCTCAACAGATCGGCATCGTCCGCCGAGAGCCGAGCCGCTCCCCGCTCGGCGAGGCGCCGGACGAGCACACGGCCCGCCTCGGTCTCCAGGTAAAGGATGAAACCAGGGACCCCGAAGGCGCTCGTTGCGGCTACGACCACGTCGACACCGTCTGCCTTGGCGGCAACGTGCGCGTACTCTACCAAGGCCTGGAGTTGCTCCGCGTCGAGCCCGCCCTCGCTGTCGAGTAGATCGGCCAGGAGGCCGGCAGCCTCAGGGCCACAGCACGCCAGCGCGGTCCAGACGCGGGACAGGTCGTCTACCGTGACCTCTTCAGCGAAGATGAACTCCTCGAGACGATCGCGCAACATGTCGGTCACCGAATCATCCACGTCGAGCAAAATCCCGTCACCGAGCCGCATCACGCCCATGTCGGTGATCATCCGTCCTTGCGGGGTCAGATGGGCCGCATAGCAGCCTTGACCTGTCTTCAGGGCCTCGATGTCGTTTGTCAGAAGCCCCTGCAAGTACGACGCGCTGTCGGCACCCGTGACCAGGAGCCGTCCGCGATCGGTAAGGTCAAGGAGCGCGGCAGCGCCTCGGGCTGCCAGGTACGGGGAATCGGTCGCCATTCTCTTGTCCGACGGAGCACGCTGCGAACGACCGAAACGGAGTGATATGCTCGTCCGGTGTTGCGCTTCGCTGGGTATTGTACTCTCGGCCTCCAACTCTTGACGGTGCAGGCGGCCCTGGCTCAGCCGGCGATCGAAGTCACTCCCAGCGCCGCCACATTCAACGTCTTTTTCCGCTCCGATCCGATCGGATTCGAACAGATCGAGGTGGCTCGCGGCCCCCAGGGCTGGGTGATTAGGTCGCGCGGCGACCTCAGCCAGCCGATCGACCTCCAGAACCAGCTTTTCGAGGTGCACTACGACGAACAGTGGCGTCCCCACAGTCTACGGATCATGGGGTATCGTTCGAGCGCCCCGTTCTCGCTAATCACCCAGTTCGAAGCGGAGGGAGCGGTCAACGAGGTCGAGGAATCGGGTGAGACGCGTAACCACACCGACGCGCTGACACCTGGCTCGGTGGTTTTGCCGAACTACTTCTTCGGCGGGTTCGAAGCGCTCTCCATCCGACTGGCGGGTGCCAACCGCGGCGATCTGATCCCTGTCTATGTCGCGCCACAGGGCAGTATCCAAGCCAGAGTTGAACAAATCCTGCCGCAACAGATTCAGAGCGGCACGACGTTGATAGAAGCTCTGGTACATCGCGTGTCGTTCCTCTACGACAACCGCCCGTTGCTGCTTGAGGTCTGGACCGACCCGAACCACCGTCTGCTCAGAGTGACGATTCCCGACGCAGGCATTGACGTCGCTCGCGAGGACATCTCGACCGTCGACACCCGCATCCGCCGGACCAGTCACCCCGGTGACGAGGAGATCCGGGTACGCTCGGAAGGATTCGCGCTGGCGGCCACCATCACCACCCCGGTGAACCAGACACCGCCAGAAAAAGGGTGGCCGGCGGTATTGCTCGTGCCTGGCGCCGGCGGCGCCGACCGCGACGGCACAGTCTCTGGTATTCCGGTACTGGGCCAGCTGGCCGGCGCGCTGGCCGACGCCGGATTCCTCGTGGCGCGCTACGACCGGCGAGGCGTCGGACAGAGTGGGGGGCGGTCCGAATCCGCCGGGTTCGAGGCCTATGGCGATGATGGGCGTACGATGGTGCGTTTTCTCGATCGCCGCGACGACGTCGACGAGGACCGGATCGCCGTGCTGGGCTACGCCGAGGGCGGATGGGCGGCAATGGTGATCGCGGATCGCGAACGCCGGACCGATGCTCTGGTGCTAGTCGGCTCGCCAGGCACCTCCGGTGCGGAGCTTGTCCTCGAACAACAGCAAACCGAACTGGAACGGATCGGCTCCTCAGCCAGCGAAAGCCTGGAGAAAATCGCGCTGCAACGACGCATTCATCAAGCCGTGCTGGACGAGGGCGACTGGGAAGGAGTGCCTCGGGACATGCGCCGCCAGGCCGACAACGCAGCGTTCCGGAGTTTCCTTGAGTTCGACGTGGCCGAAGCCCTTGATCGGGTGCGACAGCCGACCCTACTCATGCGTGGTTCGCTCGATCGACGGTTCGGGGAGCACCACACCGACCATCTCCTCGAGATCGCCAACGCGCGCGGGAGAAACGTCTCTTCCGATCTCGTGGTCCTCGAAGGACTCGACCACTTGATGATCGAGCGTGGCGACGTCGGCGATGCCGAATACCTGAGCCTCGAACGACAGTCGATCAGTCAGCAGTTCATCGACCGGCTGCTCGAATGGCTTGACCGTCCTCGGGAACGTTAGTAGATGTGGTTACTGAACTCGAGTGAGGATGCCGAGGGAGGCCCCTACACCTTCCGGATGACGCCCGGTCTGGTCCGCACCTTAGGACGTGGACCACGGGCAGACTTCATCCTCGACGCCACGCTGGTGTCCCGCCTGCACTGCCGGCTGCTCGTCGCTGATGGCGAGCTAGTGGTGGAGAACCTGGGAAGCACGAACGGCACGTTCGTCAATGGACGCAAGATCGAGCGTGCCACACTTCGTCCTGGAGACCTGCTTCGAACCGGCCGGGTCGAGCTGATCGTCTCGGTAGACTGACTTCCCCGCGGGTGGCTAACTGAATAACCACCAGAGCAGCAGGACGAGGACCAGCCCGGCGACTCCGGCTATCCAGCCCTACAGCGCCTCACCTCCGACCGCCACCGAAGTTGCCCTGGCTGGTGGCTCCTTGTCACCGCTCCTGACGTCCAGGACCACCGCGACGCTCCAAAGTTCCGCAGACAACGAGTTCTGATGCCGGTTATCTGGCGCCTCGACGGTGACCGGCGTCACGATTCGGTCGAGCTCGTCCGGTACCGCGGCGTTGGTCTCAGTTGGCAGCAGCCAGATAGATAGGTCCCAGGGCCCCCTGGCCGAACGCGTCAGCAGATGGTAGCTCCCGAGCCATTCCGATATACCGTTGAACCGACCCGCTAATGCGCTTACCTGGGTGGACTGGACGGACGGAGCTCTACCCGGCTTGGCAGGCTGCGAGGCTCATGCGCCAGTAAATCAACGATAACCTGCGCCACGTCCTCCGGCGCAAGCTTCCAGTCCGCAGCCGGATCCGGACCATGTCCGCCGAATCGCGTATTGACCGAGCCGGGCAGCACCGCACTCACCCGGATGCCGTCACGCCGGACATCCTGCATCAGCGACTCGGTCAGAGCGTTAAGTCCCGCTTTGGAAGCGCAATAGGCGGCTCCGCCCGCGAACGGATGCTTACCGGCCAGGCTGCTCACGTTGATGATCCACCCTCCGCCGCGCTCTCTCATGATAGGAACGGCGGCGCGGCAGCAATAGAACACGCCCGACAGGTTGGTGCCAATGGTCTGCTGCCAGTCGTCGAGCGACAGCTGGCTGAGCGGCCCGAACCGCCCGACGCCCGCGTTGTTAATCAAGATGTCGAGTCCGCCAAGCTCGTCGAGCGTGGCCCGCACGACCCGTTCCGCCTCGTCCTGCTGCTGGAGATCAGCCTGCGCCGTCGCCACTGGTGCTCCACCGACCAAGCCGGAGGCCGCTTCCGTCAGAGCCTCGACGGAGCGACCACAGATCATGACGGCGGCGCCAGCCTCGTGGAGCGCCGCAGCGGTAGCGAGCCCGATGCCCCTGGACCCACCGGTGACAATGGCGACGCGTTCTGATAGCGGCATCTGCCCCATAGCGGTAGCCTGATATCTTAGTCTGAGAACCGGCCCACCCCGGTGGGCCCACAGCTGGCAGGCTACTGCACAATGAGCCTGCGAGTGAACGCAGTCCCGAGAGAAAGCGCAGGGACTGCCATTTGGGGCGAAGCCCCATGGAAGAAGCAGATGCCGACCACCATTGCCATCGTCGGAGCCGGCACCCTCGGAGGCGCATTGGCTTACCGGTTCGCGGCCACCGACCAGGCGACGCGTGTGCTCCTCATCGACCCGGCGGCCGGTATCGCCGCGGGCAAGGCACTCGATATCAACCAAGCGGGACCAGTGGAACGATTCGACACACGGGTCTCCGGCGCTCAGTTCGACGAGGTGATCGGCGCATCGACAGTGGTACTAGCCGACCCGGCCGAGCGCCCCGATGGAGACTGGACGAGAGACGAAGCGACCCACTGGCTCGAGCAGGCGGCCGGCCTCGTGCGACGGGCGCCACTCGTGCTGGCAGGAGCCGGCCATAGGTCGCTCGTGGCTCACGCGGTGGAGACGGTCGGCATCGCGCCACGCCGGGTGATCGGCTCAGCGCCGGTCGGCTTCAGCTCAGCGCTGCAGGCGATTACCGCCCTTGAGACCGGGACATCACCCTCCCAGGTCGCCGTAAGCGTCGTCGGTGCTCCACCGGCACATCCAGTCATCGGCTGGAGTCATGCCACCGCGGGCGGCAAAGCGCTGGAGCAGGCGCTGTCGCCCCCACGGCTCCAACAGTTGCGTCAACGCGCTGCCCGGCTCTGGCCGCCGGGCCCGTACACACTGGCCGCGGCCGCGGTATCGCTCATCAGCGCGATACTCTCCGGATCAGAACGAACTTTCAGTTGTTTCGTTGCGAGACCGACCGGCGGGGTACCGGCCATGGAGGCAACCGCAGTGCCGGTTCGCGTCGGTCCCTACGGCATCGAAAGCGAGGTGGAACCTTCTCTCAGTCAGCGCGAACAGGTGGAACTCGAACGCTCGCTCTCCACCTAGCGGCACGTGGTGACCTTCAAGCTGACGACTACATTGCGAGATCGGCGGCAAGATTCGACATCCGCTCGCGCAGCACCGGGCGGCCACGGTGGAACCACACTTGAGGGTCTGCGGAGCACTGCGCTGGCCTCATCGTCGACAGCCCCTGTACATCCCAAGAAAGCACCGCGGCGCGGTAGATCTCTGGCGGCTCACCCAGCAGCTCGACCGGCCACCAGCGCGTCAAACTGCGGGACCTCGACATCGCCGTATCGAACGTGATCCGTTAATCCAGGATGACAATGCGACATCCCCGAAAAACGCGTCGACCTGGCTGAAGACTCGCAGCAGCAGTCCTGAGTAACTTCCTCGGCGTCTTCCCGATTCTTGATGGAGCGAAAGGCCAGCTGGTAGATGCGAACGCCCTAGACCGATTACAGCTCGGCGACCGCGGAGGCCTCTCCATCGTGGAGCCTCTGCACCCGTGCCTAGTCGCCTCTGCTCTCCTGCATCGTCTTCCTCCGTAAAACACCGGAGGAGGGGAGCCGGTTATTCCCGGGTGGCCCATAGACGGGCAGCGGTGCTGTTCTCCGACACGGCGGAGGAAACAATGGAGCGCTCGAAACAGACGGCCAGTTCCTCAGCCGCAGCAGCTTCGAGGTCGGACCACGCAGGCGGAGCGCCGAGGAGACGCTCGAGTGAAGTCACCCCACGGCCCCGAATTCCGCATGGCACGATCAACTCGAACGCATCAAGCTGGGTCGTGACGTTGAGCGCGAAGCCATGACTCGTCACCCACCTGGACAACCGGACCCCGATAGCAGCCAGCTTCTCGTTTCCCACCCAGATGCCGGTCAGCCCGTGCACCCGACCGGCCGTCACACCAAAACGCGCAACGGTTCGCATCAACGCCTCTTCGAGGTCACGAACGTAGCGATGGACGTCGCAGCGATCCGGCTTCAGGTCCAGGATGGGATAGCCGACGAGCTGGCCCGGGCCGTGATAGGTGACATCGCCTCCACGGGAGACCTCGAGCAGGTCGATGTTCCGCCGAGCAAGCTCGGCGGGAGAAGCCAGCAGATTTTCTCGATGCCGTCGGCCACTGACTCCGACGGTGATGACCGAGGGATGCTCTAACAGAAGGAGCTGATCGGGTATTTCGTCCCGCTTCCGTGCCTCAACAAGCCGCCGCTGCCCGTCGATCGCTTTCAAGTAGGGCACTTGACCGAGCTTGCGCACCTCTAGCCGGCCTGGTTCCGAGGTCACTCGGCGCCGGCCTCCAGCTTCTGCTTGATCGCGGCCAGGAACTGATCCGCGACCGACCCGTCGATCAGACGGTGATCGAAGCCGAGAGTCAGATAGGAGCGAAGCCGTGATAACACCGCGTTGTCCACCACAGCGGGACGCTTCTCGATCGCGCCTACACAGAGAATAGCCGACTGGGGATGATTGATAATCGGGAGCCCGGCGATCGAACCGAAGCCGCCCGGGTTCGTGATGGTGAAGGTTCCCTCCGCCACGTCATCCGGCGAGAGTTGCTTGCTCCGGGCGCGAGTGGCCAGATCCGAAATCGCCAAGTCGAGCTGGCTCACGGTCATCCGGTCGGCATCCTTGACCACCGGCACGATGAGTCCCCAGTCGAGCGCCACCGCGATGCCCAAGTTGACGTGGTCGTGGGAAACGACCGAATCGCCCTCCACCGAGGCATTGATCACCGGCATCTCGGACAGCGTCCGAGCGACAGCGTCGGCGATGTAGGCCAGATAGGTGGGACGTGGCTCGGCGGCCTGTCGTCGGACCGACACCTCCGTGAAGTCCACCTCGAAAATGGTGTGGACATGCGCCGCGGTACGGCGGCTTAGCACCATGTGCTGCGCAATCTGCCGGCGCATGACGCTCATCGGCTCGGCGCGTGCCACCTGCACGGTGGCGGGCGGCGCGCCGCTCTGGACCGAGGCCAGCACGTCGGTCTTGGTGATGCGACCGCCGTCCCCCGTACCTCGGAGCGAATCCAGGTCAACCCCGTACTCGGCCGCCAGCCGGCGCACAACGGGAGACAAGCGCCGCGCGCCGCCGGAGCTCCGCGGGCCGGCCGCCGAGCCGCCCTGGGTTGCAGATACGGCCGCAGGGGTGGGCGGCGCGCGCTCGGCGGACGGCACCTGCTCGCCGGCCTCACCTATGACGGCTACTACGGTGTCGATCGGCACGGTCTCGCCAACCTCGGTGCGGATCTGCAGCAGCACCCCGCCCTGAGGCGATGGAACCTCGGCGTCAACCTTGTCGGTGGAGATCTCGAATAAGGGCTCGTCGCGGTCGACAGTTTCGCCCACCTTCTTGATCCACCGCACAACCGTCCCCTCGGCAATCGACTCGCCCATTTGAGGCATCAGCACGTCGGTAGACATGGGGCCGTTACCTTAAGCCCGCACTTCAGAGGGTGTCAAGCGCCCTCCTTCCGGCCATCCTACGTTCGCGCCGAACGCCAACCCATAATGCCGGCTTGGTCTGTAAGCCCATGAGTACAAAGCTCAAAACCGTGCTCGTCGTCGACGATGGCACCGGAATTCCGCAGGAACGTTTGGAGAGTATCTTCGGGGGCTTCAACACCACCGAACGCCGGGAACTCGGTCTCGGCCTCGCTATCTCGCGCAAGATTGTCGACCAGTTTGGCGACGTTATCTCGATCACCAGCACCGTGGGCAACAGAACCACCGTCTCGCTCGAGTTCGCGCAGTTCGAGAAGCAGGACGCCGCCGCAGTGCGAGCGGTGAGCTGACCATCTCCGGAGGAGGCACTGCGATGTTTCAAACCCTGAGCAAGAAGAAACAGCTGCAGATAGTCGACCGCCGTCAACGTATGCTGCTACGAACCGTGCGCGGTGAGGGACGACGCGGTCCGCGCCGACGTCGAATCCGACAGGGAGAACCACATGATCCTGTGCGGAGACTCAGTCGGCAGGTGGGAGACCAAGCTCTCGAGCTTGGTTCGAGCGTCGGCGTACGGTCGAGTACTTGTCGGCGCGTCCGCAGCACCTTCTAGGTCGCCAACGAAACACGACTAGCGTGCTGACCCCCAGCTAGCCGGCGTCTCGAAGACGAACGAAGAGAGCGCGCAAAACCCGCCCCACAAAGCGGGACGGGTGAGCTACTGCGTGGCGCCGCCTACGAGGGGAGGACGGCGTCCTTGAGCTGCTTCGCGATGCGCGCCTTAACCACGGTCTTCGCCGGAATATGAATCTGGGCGCCGGTGGCTGGGTTCCGACCCATACGGGCCTGTCGCTCCTGCCGAACCAGCTTGACCATACCAGGCAACACGAACTCCCCGGCCCGCCTCAACTCCGCCTCAGACAGGCTCTGCAGCTCGTCGAACAAGGCACTGACTTCAGTTCGCTTCATTCCGAATTTTTCGGTGAAGTGCTTGAACAACTCAGTCTTGCTCATCCTCTTGCCGTCGGTCATCGGGACCCCCTGACTAGGCGTGCAACCAACCGATTAGGACCGCCATGCACGCCGGCTCGCGGTCTCTTCTTGCTTCCCTCGGAAGACGCAGCAATGCTAGCGCGCCGAGTTTTCTGGTGTCAACGACGTTGGGGCCGCGACCGACCTTCGCTTATAGGCCGATGTAAGATGCCCAAATGTCGTCTGAGCCCCTGGAGACCTTCCCCAATCCCCAACCCGCCCGGGACTTCGAAATCCGGATTCAGTGCCCGGAGTTCACGTCGCTCTGTCCCAAGACGGGACTCCCCGACTTTGGCGAGATCCGGATCATGTACGTACCCGATCGCACATGTCTCGAGCTAAAGGCGTTGAAGTACTACTTCATGGGCTTCCGCGATCGAGGCATCTTCTATGAAGCTGTGACGAATCAAATTCTCGATGACCTTGTCACGGCCTGCCGCCCCAGAAAGATGGAAGTGGTGGGCGACTTCTCGGTACGGGGCGGACTCACCACTCAGGTGGTGACCCGCTACGAGAAACCGGCGCGCGCGCAAAAGACCACGGCGTCCAAACGACGCGCCACACGCCGATGACTCATCGGGTGCCGATCGAGCGAGAGCTCGACCTGCATACCTTCGCCCCGCGCGACATCTCGCCGCTGGTGGGCGAATACGTGCACGCTGCTCATGCGAAAGGGCTGGCTGAAGTACGGATCGTGCACGGGCGAGGCCGCGGTATCCAGCGACGAACGGTTCACGAGGTACTCGCCGACCACTCCCTGGTCGAAGAGTACTGGGACGATTCGGCGTCGCACCTGGGCGCCACCATCGCCCGGTTGAAGGACGCATGAACAAGCGCATCCCGCTCGAGGGACTTCCCTCTCGTACCGACGAGGATCTCGAAGCTCGAGCCGTCGAGCTACGAGACGTCGTGACCCGCCGTCGCACCGTGCGCGACTTCTCGACCCGGCCAGTCCCGGACCGAGTGCTCGACGCCTGTCTGGCCGTGGCGGCATCGGCGCCAAGCGGTGCCAATCAGCAACCCTGGCACTTCGTCGTCGTAAAGGACCCGGTGGTCAAGCAGCGGATCCGGCTCGAAGCCGAGGCTGAGGAGCACGCCTTCTATAAGGGCCGGGCGCCGGACGAATGGCTCGATGCCCTGGCCCCGCTGGCCACCGACGCGAACAAGCCGTTCCTCGAAAAGGCGCCGTGCCTGGTGGTCATCTTCGCCGAGACCTACGGCCTCAGGGACGACGGGCAAAGGCGGAAGCACTACTACGTGCAGGAATCGGTCGGGATCGCGACCGGCATGCTGATCTCAACGCTCCACCAAGTGGGCTTAGCCACACTAACCCATACCCCGAGCCCGATGCGCTTCCTAAACGAGATCCTGGACCGCCCAGCGAATGAACGGCCCTACCTGATCCTCGTGGTGGGGCACCCGGCGGCCGAAGCCACCGTGCCAGACATCGAACGCAAACCGCTCGATGAAGTAACCAGCAGGAGCTAGTCTCTCGAAAAACTCGCTTTGATCACGTCGCGATTCAGCCGCGCGATGAAGTCGATCCCGATCTCCTTCGGGCAGACCGTTTCACACGCGCCATGGTTCGTGCAGCTGCCGAAGCCTTCCTCGTCCATCGTGATCACCATGTTCTTGGTACGCGACATCCGCTCAGCTTGCCCCTGAGGAAGCAACCCGAGGTGACCGGCCTTGGCCGCAGTGAAGAGCATGGCCGAGGCGTTAGGACACGCCGCCACACAGGCGCCGCAACCAATGCACTCAGCGGCGTCCAGTGCCTTCTCCGAGCTGTCCTTCGGTACTGCGATGGCGTTGCCATCTGGGGCGCTCCCGGTGTTGACAGAAATGAATCCGCCTGCCTGGATAATCCGGTCGAACGCACTACGGTCGACCACGAGGTCCTTCATGACCGGGAAGGCGTCGGCGCGCCACGGCTCGATCCAGATCTCATCACCATCCTTGAAAGACCGCATGTGAAGCTGGCAGGTGGTAACACCACCGTGCGGTCCGTGCGGAATGCCGTTGATGACCATGCCGCAGGAGCCACAGATGCCCTCGCGACAATCGTGCTCGAAGGCCACCGCCTCGCCGCCGGTATTTACCAGCTGCTCGTTCAGAATGTCGAGCATCTCGAGGAACGACGCATGCTCGGACACATCCGGCAACTCGTGCCGCTCGAACGCACCGCTCTCGGTGGGACCGCTTTGACGCCAGACGTGCACAATCAACCGCATTACTTGTAGCTCCGCTGCGACAACGTCACATTTTCGAACACCAGCGGCTCGACGTGCCGCCTGGGTGCATCTCCAGTGAACTCCCAGACCGCAGCGTGCGAGAATGCGTCGTCGTCACGTTTGGCCTCGCCTTCCTCGGTCTGGTGCTCTTCGCGGAAGTGGGCCCCGCACGACTCTTCACGCTGCGACGCGTCAAGACACATCACCTCGGCCAACTCGAAGAAATCGGCCACACGACCGGCCAACTCGAGCTGTTGGTTGATATCGGCACCGCTACCCGGCACCCTCAGGTCCCTCCAGAACTGCTCCTTCAGATCGGCGATCAGGCCGAGGCCCTTCTCGAGACCTGCCTTGTTGCGAGCCATACCGCAGTACTCCCAGACCAGCCCCCCAAGCTCGCGGTGGAACGAGTCGGCCGACCGGCTGCCACCGATGTTCAGCAGTTGATTGGTCCGGTTGGTTACCTCGTCGCACACCGACTTACTGGCCGCGTGGTCGGAACCCACGTCGCTCGGTCCGGTGCGGGCAAGGTAGTTGCCGATCGTGTAGGGGAGCACGAAGTAACCATCGGCCAGCCCCTGCATAAGCGCCGACGCCCCGAGACGGTTGGCGCCGTGGTCGGAAAAGTTCGCCTCGCCGATCACGAACAGCCCCGGAATGGTGCTCATGAGGTCGTAGTCGACCCAGACCCCGCCCATGGCGTAGTGCGGGGCCGGATAGATGCGCATCGGCATATCGAACGGACTCTCGCCCGTGATCCGCTCGTACATGTCGAACAGGTTGCCGTA
>DEAA01000037.1:4093-4298 GCA_002346545.1 Acidobacteria bacterium UBA2994 | reverse complement strand
AGGGACCTACGGCGCGCCCCGCATCCACGCCGAGCTACATGAACGCGGGGTGGTGGTGAGCCGCAAGCGTGTGGCGCGCCTGATGCGTGCTGCGGGCATCACCGGCGTGAGTCGTCGACGCTGGATCGTCACCACGAAACGAGCTTCCGGTCGCCGTTCTGCACCAGATCTGGTGGAACGCGACTTCACCGCAAGCAGGCCCAAC
>DEAA01000037.1:0-3689 GCA_002346545.1 Acidobacteria bacterium UBA2994 | reverse complement strand
TCGTCGGTTGGGCCCTACATACGTCGCTACGTGAAGTGCTGGTCCACGACGCGCTCGAGCAGGCCGTTGCCAATCGGCGCCCACATGCGGTGGTCCATCACTCGGACCAGGGCTCGCAGTACACCTCGATTGCTTTCGGCCAACGCTGCCGTGACCGCGGCATCCGACCCTCGATGGGGTCCGTCGGTGACTGCTACGACAACGCGATGGCCGAGAGCTTCTTCGCCACGCTCGAGTGCGAGCTCCTCGACCGGACGACGCTGCGTACGCACGACCAAGCCCGGAGGGCGATCTTCGATTTCATCGAAGGCTGGTACAACCCCCATCGTCGCCACTCCGCTCTCGATTACCTCTCCCCGGTCAACCTCGAGAGGAAGCACTACGCCGGCGCCGAGGAGGAGCGGTCAGCGGACTCCGGATCGACCATAGTGAGCCCAACTGCTCACCTTGACTCTACTCATGTATGAAAGCCCATTACTGTCCACAGAACCGGGGCAGGCCCAGACCTTGGCTCCCGGATTGTTGCCAGTCGACAGGTTGTCGAGATGATGAGGCTCTGCTTCACGATGGAGAAGCGTTACTGGCCATACAATAAGTGGTTTGGATCCGGTTTCGCGCAGTTGGAGTGCTCGGCTTCGCTTTCGCCGATTCTCGGCGCCGTGCTGGACTCATCGACCTGGGGAGAACGCGAGCGTCAGCTGACCAGGCCTACGTTCACGTGGCGCAACTGCAAAACGAGCTTGGAATTACCGAACCCATGGAAACGACCGTCTCCCAGTTCTACACCCGCCCGTACCAGGTGATCCATGCGGAACGATTTGCCATGGCGCTGTTGAAGAAAGTCGACTCGGCGTTTCTCACATCAATCAAGAGGATGGTTGGCTCGGGGGACCAGTTTGCCGATTCGACGGACTTCCTCGACTGGAACGAGGCGCTGCAGAGCGCTGGCAGTGTCTATGACCTTGGGAAATGAAGGTGCCACTTGCGGCAGCGGCGTCGCGCATTGCTTGCGGTGAGCCGCTGTGCCAGCAACCCTTCGATCATCCCCTGAAGCGTGGCCGGCGTTGACAAGCTGTCGGTCCTCCACCACCTGGGTGTCGACCACCTGGACTTCACTCCGAGCCGCGTCCGCAAGCGACTGCACTGAGCGTGCACCGGGCCCGCTCTCGGATCGCGCTGCTACGATTGGCGTTCTGTCGAGGACCAAGGAGGCGAAGATGAAGATCACGCCCGGTCCACCCCGCATGGTCGTGGATTGACGAGGTCGGTTAGTCTGAAGATGCGCTACGGAAGGATCCCCGGGGTCGACAAGCCGGTGAGCCGCCTGGTCCATGGGACGATGATGCTGCGACAGGACCAGCAGCAGGAGGGCTACGAGCTACTCGACGCCACGTATGCCGCTGGCTGTCGCGCCTGGGACATCGCCCACACGTACGCCGGCGGCCAGAGCGAGCGCGTCCTCGGAGGGTGGGTCGAATCGCGCGCCAATCGCGATGGGTTAGTCATCCTCACCAAGGGCTGCCACCACTCCGAGGATCGTAGACGGGTGAGGCCCTTCGACCTGGAGGCGGATATCCACGACTCGCTCGCCCGGTTGCGGACCGACTACATCGACATCTACCTGCTGCACCGCGACGATCCTGCAGTCGAGGTGGGGCCGCTCGTGGAGAAGCTGAACGAATATCACGACGCCGGGCGCATTCGCGCGTTCGGTGGGTCGAACTGACATCCCGACCGGATCGCGGCCGCCAACGAGTACGCCGATTCACACGGTCTGGTGCCGTTCACGATCAGTAGCCCGAACTTCAGCCTCGTCGAACCGTTCGAGGAGCCGTGGGCGGGCTGCACCACCGTGAGCGGCGCCCAGAACGCCGACAAACGTGCCTGGTACACGCAGCACGGCATGCCGATCTTCTCCTGGTCGAGCCTTGCACAGGGGTTCCTCTCGGGGCGTATTACCCGCGACAACTGGAAGTCGGTGCGAGACAGCTATCCGGATCGTGTAGGCCCGGCGTACGCTCATGAGCCCAACTTTCGCCGACTGGAGCGGGCCCAGGCGCTGGCGAGCGACCGCGGCCTGACGGTCGCTCAGGTGGCCCTCGCATATGTGCTGCAGTACCCTGGCCTCGACGTCTACGCCCTGGTCGGCACCTTCACGGGAGAACAGTTTCTGGAGAACGGGGTCGCAACCGACGTGTCACTGACCGAGGAAGAGATCGAATGGCTCGATTTGCGACGGGATGGACTTCGATTCCCTGAGTAATTGCCTTCCGTCGAGACGACGGCTCTGGGCGCTGCCCACGCGGGGCGCTACATGGGCAGGGATGTGATGGGGAGTCTTCTGGACAGGTTGCAGTTCAAGAGCGGAAGTCAGATGAAGAATCGGTTCATGTTGGCGCCGCTGACCAACCAGCAGAGCTATGAGGACGGAAAGCTCTCGGAGGATGAGTTCCAGTGGTTGACCATGTGTGCGCAGGGCGGGTTCGGTCTGACCATGACGTGCGCCTCCCACGTTCAGGAGATCGGGAAAGGCTTTAGCGGCCAGCTGGGAATCTGGTCGGACGACCACCTGGCGGGGCTCATGAGGCTGGCCAAGGGGATTCGGGACCACGACTCGCTCGCGGTCGTACAGCTGCACCACGCCGGGATGCGGTCGCCGGCGGAGCTGATCGGGACGAAGCCGGTGTGTCCCTCAGACAACGAAGACGCGGGCGCGCGAGGGCTGACGCTGGACGAGGTGCATCAACTCGTCGAGGACTTCGTTGCGGCCGCGGCTCGGGCCGAGAAAGCGGGTTTCGACGGCGTGGAGATTCACGGCGCACACAGCTACATCCTGTGCCAGTTCTTCAGCTCGGAGATCAACCACCGGGATGACCAGTACGGAGGCTCACTCGAGAACCGCTACCGGATCCTGCTCGAAATCATCGAGGGCATCCGTAACCGTTGCCGCGAGGAGTTCCTTGTCGGCGTACGTCTCTCGTCGGAGCGGTTCGGGGTGAAACTGACGGAAGCGGTCCGGATGGCGGAGCGGGTGATGGCTCACGACGGGGTGGACTTCCTGGACATGTCCCTGTGGGACGTGTTCAAGGAGCCGGAGGAGAAAGAACACCAGGGCAGATCGCTGATGAGCTACTTCACCGAGCTCGATCGGCACGGCACGATGCTTGGGGTTGCAGGGAAGATTCGGACGCCGGAACAGTCGGAGAAGGCGCTTACCTCTGGCGTAGATTTCGTGCTGCTCGGTCGGGCAGCGATGCTGATGCACGATTTCCCGAACCGGTATGCGGCGAACAGGCGATTCGAAGCGGTGGAGCCGCCTGTGACCGAGGCCTACCTGAGGAACGAAGGTCTGTCACAGACGTTTGTGGAGTATGTGAAACCGCGCTGGCCGGAGTTCGTCGAGGCCGAACCCTGACAGGTAGCGGGCTCTCAGTCTTTCGAGGCTGCCCCTGCTCCGATCCAGGCGATTGCTTTCGGCAACGAGAATTGCCTGCGGTGACCAGAGATCAAGTGCGTCCCTTGCGCCTGAGCACAATGGACGCTCGCCCCACAAAGGGCATGATCCGTATATCCACGAACTCAGTCGCCTGTAACCAGTCAATATGCTCGCTTTCGGTGTAGGCCTGTCCCTCGTCATAGATGTTGATGAACCGCAGATTGGCGATCACCGTCGCAACGGGCGACAGGCG
>DEAA01000019.1:11178-34170 GCA_002346545.1 Acidobacteria bacterium UBA2994 | reverse complement strand
CCGTGAACGTCGGTCAGCCGCATGTCCCGGCCGTTATAGCGATACGTCAGCTTGGTGTGATCCATCCCCAGCATGTGCAGCATCGTCGCGTGGAAGTCGTGTGGCGAAATCCGCTGCTCGGCCGCCTTGTAACCGAAGTCGTCGCTCGAGCCGATCACCTGTCCCCCCTGGATACCGGCCCCGGCCATCCAGCCAGTCATCGCACCTGGATTGTGGTCGCGGCCCACACCCCGCTGAGAGATTGGCATCCGACCGAACTCGGCATGCCAGACCACTAAAGTGGAATCCAACAGCCCGCGGCCCTTCAAGTCTGTGAGAAGACCCGCAATCGGAAGGTCAGTCTCCTTCGCGTGCAGCGTGTGGTTCTCCTTCAGATTGCTGTGCGCGTCCCAGGTGTCGGTGTTCTGATTGCCAAGGCCACCATGGAACAGCTGGACGAAGCGGACGCCCCGCTCGACCAGCCGGCGCGCCATCAGGCACTGCCGGCCAAACGGCTCGGTCATTGGGTCGTCGAGCCCGTAGAGCTTCTTGGTCACGTCTGACTCGGCCGACGTGTCGACAGCCTCCGGGGCACACCCCTGCATCCGGTAGGCAAGCTCGTAGGACGAGATCCTGGCCGACAGCTCAGAGTTGCCTGGGTTCTTGGCCATATCTATCTCGTTCAGCTTGGCCAAGGTGTCAAGACGCGCACGCTGCTGCTCGGCACTCACGCCTTCGGGGGGCTGCAGATCGACGATCGGGTCGCCCACGGCCCGGAACAAGGTGCCTTGATAGGCAGCCGGCATGAACCCGGCGCTCCAGTCAGTAGGACCACCGAGCGGCCCACCGCGGTAGTCGTTCATCACCACGTAGGCCGGCAGACTGGAGCTTTCCGACCCCAGCCCATAGGTGACCCACGACCCGACACTCGGGAAGCCGACGCGGATCTGTCCCGTCTGCATCTCATAGGTCGCCTGAATGTGGTCGTTAGAACGCCCATACAGCGACCGGATGAACGCGATCTCGTCCACCTTGCTGGCGATGTGCGGGAAGATATCCGACACGTCGATTCCGCTCTGCCCGTGCTTCTTGAACCCGAAGGGGCTCGGCATAAGCGGTCCTGGATGGCCCTGGCGGACGACCACCGACTCGGCCAGTGGCTCGCCGGCGTGGTCGATCAGCGCCTGCTTCGGATCGAACGTGTCGACCTGGCTGACGCCACCGCTCATGAAGAGCGAGATGACCGACTTCGCCCTCGGCTCGAAGTGCGGGTCGCGCGGCGTGAACGGATTCCCCGGAACAGGCATCTCGCAGGTGTCCGACTGCGCAGCCGCCAGCAGCCCCTGTTTGTCCATCAGGTGCGCCAGCGCCAGCCCGGCGATCCCGCCGCCTGATTGGAACAGGAAGTCCCGCCGGTCCCAGAACGTCCGTTTCTTGCAGGGATGGTGATGATCGTGATCGGACATGGGTGCTCCTACCGCAGATACAGGAACTCGTTCAGATTGAACATCACGTGCGTAAGGTCGACGAGGCTTTGCTCCCGCACGAGCGACTGGGCTACGGCCGCTTCGTCCGCCGTCGGCGGCCGCGTGAGGGCCAACTTGTAGGCTAGCTCCACCTGGCGCTCGATGTCGCCAGGCGCCTCTCCCTGGATCCGGTCGGCGAGCAGTTGGGCCTGATTCAGAACAAAGCCGTTGTTAAGCAACGTCAACGCCTGGGTCGGCACCGTCGAGACGTTCCGAGCCGCGGCGGTCTGATTCTGGTCCGGTAGATCGAACGTATCGAAGAATGGGAAACCGAGCGAGCGACGGCGGAACACATACACGCTACGACGCCACACTTCGGGACCATCCTCCTGATTGTCCCAGTGCCCCTTACCCTCTGATGTCTTAAGGATCTCGGGCGGCACGAACGGGAAGATCGGCTTCCCGCCCACTGTGAGGTCGATACTGCCCGCTACCGTCATAATGGCGTCGCGCAGCGCCTCGGCCTCGAGCCGCTGCGGGCGATACCGCCACAGATACTGGTTCTCCGGGTCGGTGGCCAGGGCTGCCCCGTCGTCATGGGCCGAAGCCATCTGGTAGGCTTCGGAGGTCATCATCAGCCGGTGCATCTCCTTAATGCTCCAGCCCCGATCCATGAACTCGACCGCGAGCCAATCCAAGAGTTTGGGATGGGTCGGCAACTCACCCATCTTGCCGAGGTTGTCGAGCGTGCGCACGATCCCCCGCCCGAAGTGGTGATGCCAGATCCGATTCACGGCGACCCTCGCCGTCAGTGGATTGTCACGAGACGTGATCCACTCGGCAAGCGCTAGTCGTCGTCCCGACGTACGACCACCCGGCCGCGAGATGGCTGTGGGCGGATCGCCGTAGGTGGCCACCGACAGGAAACCGGGCTGCATCTCTGAGCCGGAGCTGAACGGATCACCACGAATCAGAAAATAACTGGGGGGCGCCTCGTAGGCCGGTCCCCCATCCTCGTAGAGGAAGGTCCCTGGCACATCGGGCGGCGTGCGGCATTCGGGGCAGCCGATGACCTCGTCGCCCGGACCATCGGGGGCGAAGCGATAGTCACCGTCGGTCACGATCTCGGCCATCGCCGGCTCGGGAGGTCGCTGCCGATCAAGATCCTCCACCTGGCGTGTCAATGCGAGATGCCGTTCGGCTTCCTCGTCAGTGAGCGCATCGATCACACGTTGGCGCGGTGGATTGAGGGACAGGACCTGGGCCGCCAGTAACTGCTCGCCGGCGGTTCGCTCTTCGGCCAGCTTCTCGGCTGCTCTCTGTACGTTCTCCGGGAAACGTTCTCGAATCAGCTCGAGCCTGAGGCGATTGCGATGAGGCTCCTCAAGGGTTGCTATCTCGCCGCGCAGCGGCTCGACCTGCGCATCGATCTCGGCATTGGCCGCGCGATAGCTCAGAACGTCCTTGTGATCCAGTAGCGGATGGTCAATCTCTACGTAGCCGAAGATCGACGCCTGCATGCTGTAGTAGTCCTTCTGCAGGATCGGGTCGAACTTGTGATCGTGGCAGCGCGCACAATGCACCGTCATGCCAAGCACTCCGCGGCCCAGCGTCGCCAGCACGTCATCGAGATAGTCGTGCCGCCGCTCCGGGTTGTCCTTCTCCCGGAACTGCACCCGCGGACCCGCTCGCAGAAACCCCGTAGCAATCAGGGTCTCGTCGGTCACATGGTCCAGCTCGTCGCCAGCGATCTGCTCCCGGAGGAACTGGTTGTAAGGCTTGTCCTTGTTGTAAGCGTTGATGACGTAGTCCCGGTATCGCCAGGCGTTGGGTCGAACGTAGTCCTGCTCGAACCCGGTGGAGTCGGCGTAGCGGGCAACGTCCATCCAGTGACGACCCCAGCGCTCGCCATAGTGCGGCGACTCGAGCAACTGGTCGATGACCCGCTCCCAAGCGCCGCGCTCGGTGTCGGCGAGAAAGACCGCGGCCTGCTCGGGTGTCGGCGGCAGCCCGGTGAGATCGAGATACGCCCGACGGAGGCGAGTGAGCGGGTCCGCCTTCGGCGCGGCCTCGACGCCCGCTTCACCCCGCGCGGCGTCGAGAAAGCGGTCGATCGGGTGCGAATAGGTTGCCGAGGCGGGCACAGTCGCCTGTGTCGGAAGCCGGAACGCCCAGTAGTCGCGAGCGTCTGGAGGCAGCGTCGAGTTCTCAAGCGCCGACAACGCGTCGGCCGCACTCGTCGCGCCCCCTTCGTCCCAGTGGGCGCCATCGTCGATCCACTGCCGGACGGCGGCCACCTCGCCGTCACTGAGCGAGTCACCGCCCATCGGCATCGGCGGATCGGCCAGCCCCGTCAGTACCTGATACAGGCGGCTCTCGTTGGCGCGGCCTGGAACCAGGGCGCTGCCACGGGTACCACCCGTAATCGCATCGTCACGAGTGCGCAGGTCGAGCCCGGACAGCTGGGACGCCTCGCCGTGGCAATTCCAGCAGCTACGCTCGAAGATCGGACGGATCTGATCGGTGAAACTGACCCGTTCGGATTGCGCGATCGCCGGCGAGGCCCACAGAACCACCACCGCAGGCGCGAGTCGCCACTTGCGCACCGACCACGCTGCATTGAGGACTTTCCGCATCGACCCCTCCACGACGCGAGAAAACTAGAAAATATCCCGCATAGCATAACACCGACTACAGCCGGTGGGGGGGACGGGGGCCCTGTTTCAGGGCCCCGGGCGGCAGGGGGCAGCCAGGAGAATCCCTCAGGGGATTAACCCCGCCTCTTCGAGACGGGCGTTCCGCAGGATGTTCTCCAGTCCGAGATTACCCTCATGACAGGCGTACTCGTACAGCGGCTGGTCGGTCTTCTGCATCGGAAACATCAGCGTCCACGGACGAGTCCAGGTGTCGGGATCATCAGCCGTGATCTCGTACTGAATCACACCCGGCGCGACCCGGGTAAACCGCTCGATCAGCCGCAGCCCGCCGGTGGCCCCCCGAAAGGCGCCCTGGGCCACATAGCCCATCGATTCCACCACCAACGTGTCTCCCTCATAGCGGCCACGGGATTCGCCGTGCCACTGCGGGATCGGGGCGTCTGGCAGCGGCCGATCGATCAGAATGATCCGGGTATCGTGCACCATCTCAGACACGATGACCACATGGCCAGGGGTCTGAAGGATCTGATAGTTATTGTTGTAACCACCGGGCAAGCGTGGGGTCCCAAACGTTAGACAGCGCTCGCTGAGCCCGCGGTGGTCAGCCGCGTCCGAGGGATGCGCGCGACGATTCTGGGCCCGTGCTTGATTCCGGACGCGTGCCTGCTCAGTCAGTGGTGGAATCCGCCCGTCTGGGGGGTCGATGATGAGCGAGGTCCGACCGTCGCCGGTCAAATCGCTCCCGTAGTCCAGCCACCACTTGGCGTGTACGCTGGGTGAACGGTCGTAGTCGGCACGCTCGGCCAGACTCCGCTCGAGAAACGTGGCCGCCTCCTCTTCGGTGAAGAGCGCCTGGTCTGAGAACTCCCGCGGCCGCTGCAACGGGGTCATAGTGCGGTAGTCCCAAATCCCCTGGAGGTCGGGCACACCCCAAGCGGTGCGCGGCGGGCTCCAGGCTCCATCCACGAAGGCGGCCGCCGGACCGTTCGACTGCGCCGACAGAGGCGCTACCACTAGCCACGCCACGGCCACCACGGCACTCACGCCCACCATGCGTCGTCCCATGCTCACCATCGAGATCTCCTTGCGGGTTGAGGACTGCCCGACGATAACACGAAGCAGAGTTCGGTATGGCTCGGCGCTTGGACCGGAGCCGCCCTCGGGCCGATAATCCCTCTGTCGACCATTCATCTTTGAAGGAGTACCCCATGCGCCTGCTTGGTCTCGCCGTGCTCGCCATGCTCTGTGCCTCCCAGGTCTCGGCCCAGGAGCCGGAGGCTACCGACGTCACCACCGACGCCATCCAGACGTTCATCGACGCACTGCCGCGCGATCGGGTTAGCGACCGGCCGATCCGGGTCGTGGACGTTACGGGAGACTACCGGGTCGGGGTCTATGGGGTCTATCGCCCGCAGAGCGTGCCAGGCGGCGCCAACAAACACGAGGTCAACGCCACCGAGATCTACTACATGCTCAGCGGCGCCGGCACCCTCGTGACCGGAGGAACGCTGTTGCCTGAGGGGGGGGCGATCCCGGGCACCAGTGCCCGCAGCCCAGGAATCGAGGACGGCGTCTCGCGTCGGATCTCCGCCGGCGATGTGGTCATCATTCCTGGCCATACCCCACACTGGTGGAGCGAGCTAGAATCTGACATCGAGTACCTCATCTTCCGGCCGGATCCGGACAACCGCCTCCAGTTGAAGTAGGCCTTTGGTCAGATTGACAGGGTCCAGGGTTCCCGACAGACTGTGGATTGTCATGATGTTCAAATCGCTCCCGTTTCGGCCGGTGCTCCTGGCCACGTCCACCGCACTGCTCGGCCTGCTTGTGGCCATCACCTCGGCGGCCGCCCAAGACCATGTCGGCCAGTACGAACAGGCGGACATCGAGTTCGGCGCGAGCCTCTACAACGCCAACTGCACCCGCTGCCACGGCGAAGCGGGCACCGAGATCGCCGGCACCGACCTAGCCTCTGGGCAGTACGCACGCGCCGAGTCCGACCAGGAACTAATGCGTCTCATCCGGACCGGCATACAGGGCACGGCAATGCCGCCTAACGACTTCAACCAGTCTGAGCTGACAGGCATCGTGTCCTATTTGCGCTCAATGCGGGACTTCGATCTAGGCGAGGTGCGCCTGGGCGACCAGACCCGAGGCGAACGGCTGTTCAACGGCAAGGGCGCCTGTGCCACCTGTCACCGCGTACGCGGCCAAGGGCCCCGCACCGCCCCAGACCTGACCGACATCGGGTCCATCCGGACCGCGGCCACTCTCCAGGCCGCCCTGCTCGACCCGACCGGCACAATGATCTCGGTCAATCGTCCGGTCCGAGCCGTGCTAGGGGATGGCACACTGGTCAGTGGGCGCCGGCTCAATGAGGACACCTACTCGATTCAGCTGATCGACCAAGACGAGCGGCTACGTTCGCTCGAGAAGGCATCGCTCCGCGAGCTGACCGCCCTGACCACGTCGCCGATGCCACCTGCCAGTGACGCGCTGGACGAACAGGAAGTGGCCGACGTGCTGGCCTATCTACTGACCCTCCAGGGCCTCGAATAGGCAGGACACAGACTCATGAAACAACAGACCTTCATCGCTCTACTCGTCGGCGTCCTGACCGCGGGCACCGCCTCGGCCCAAGTCACCTTCGAGCGCCTGCTCAACGCGGACGAGGAACCGCACAACTGGTTGACCTACTCCGGCACCTACTCGAGCACTCGTCACACGAGGCTGGACCAGATCACAGCAGACAACGTCGACGACCTCGAGTTGTCGTGGGTCTTCCAGGCCGGCTCGCTCGAAGCGTTTCAGGCGACTCCTCTCGTCGTCGACGGCATCATGTACCTGACCGAACCGGTCAACAACGTCGTAGCCCTCGATGCTAAAACCGGTGCGGTGTTCTGGAAGTACGAATACACGCCGTCACCCGAGGCCCGTCCCTGTTGCGGCGCCGTCAACCGCGGTCTGGCCATCCTAGATGACATGCTCTTCCTGGCCACGCTTGATGGGAACCTCATGGCAATCGACGCGATCGCCGGAGAGCCGCTGTGGAGCACGACCGTAGCCGATCCGACGCAAGGCTACGCGCTGACGCTTGCTCCGCTGGTGATTAAGGACAAGGTCATCGTGGGCGTGGCCGGCGGCGAGTACGGCATCCGGGGCTACATCGACGCCTATGACGCGTCGACTGGAGAGCAGGCCTGGCGCTTCTACACCATCCCAGGACCGGGCGAACCGGGCCATGAGACCTGGGAGAACGACGCCTGGATGACCGGCGGCGCCTCGGCGTGGCTGACCGGCTCCTACGACCCGGACCTGGACCTGACCTACTGGGGCATCGGCAACCCAGGCCCTGACTGGAACCCGGCCCAGCGGCCGGGCGACAACCTGTACTCGGACTCGGTCGTCGCCCTCGATCCGGACACCGGGGAACTTGAGTGGTACTTCCAGTTCACGCCCAACGACCCCTACGACTACGACGCGGTCCAAATTCCGGTGCTCATGGATGCCCCCGATGGTAACGGCGGAACCATCAAACTGATGCTCTGGGCCAACCGGAACGGCTTCTTCTACATCCTCGACCGTGAGAACGGGCAATTCCTCAACGGAACCGACTTCGTGCCGGTGAACTGGGCCAGCGGCCTCGACGACTTCGGACGACCGGTACAGACGCCGCAGCCGCCTGGCACGACGACCTTCCCGGGAGTGCAGGGCGGCACGAACTGGTACTCACCGTCGTTCAGTCCGGAAACCGGGCTCTTCTACGTCTCGGCATGGGAGTCGTATGGATCGAACTTCACACCAGAGGAGCAGGAATATGTTCCCGGTCGCGTCTTCCTGGGTGGCCGACCGGCGAACCCGTTCGGGGCGGGAGCCAACGTGCCCGGCCTCCGACGCGGCCACATCAATAACTGGACCGACGCAGCGGGAGGCGGCGCGGTCATCGCCATCAACCCACGCAACGGCGAGCAGGTCTGGAAGCTGCCGATGACGGACGTCACCAGTAGCGGCATCCTGACTAGCGCCTCGAATCTGCTGTTCACCGGAAACCGCGAGGGCTACTTCCACATTCTCGACGCCGAAGACGGCGAGGTCCTGTGGAAGAAACCGCTCGGCGGTATGATCGCCAACGGCCCGATGAGCTACATGGTCGACGGCAAGCAGTATGTGGCCCTCGCTGCTGGCCACTCGATGTACGTGTGGGCGCTGGCGGATTGAGCGCCGACGGAGCAACAGGCGCAAGGACTCCCGATGCTCCCCGCCCTGCGACTGACGCGCCTGCTAGGCCTACACCGAGCCCCTACCGCCCCGCTCATCGAGGACGAACTCGCTCTTCCTCGATTGGACCTGAGGACGGGTGAATAACAGGCCGCCGGCGATGGTCTGGCATTTCTCCTCGCCATCGGTCAGCGCATTGAAACCTTCGAGCGAGGGATGCTCGGCATGCGCGTCGGCACTCAGCGACGGGCTGTCGTCTCGTCCGAACTAGCGTATAGGGGCTCCGCCTCTAACCTGATTCCGCTGGACGTAACGTTAACCTACGCAATCGGGCTTATAACACGCAGTTAGTTCCCGATAGTCGCCATGAAACGCTGGGACGTGATCAACCGGTTCGCCAAGAAGCACGGCTACACACGCTACCTGGAGATCGGTCTGAGCACAGGAAAGAATTTCACGCGCGTCGACTGTGCCGAGAAGGAATCCGTGGATCCGGCGATCGACCGCTACGAGCACGCCAATCCGACCTACCGGATGACCTCAGACGAGTTCTTTGCCACGGTGGCGGACGCCGGCAAGAAAACCTACGACATCATTTTCATCGACGGACTGCACGAAAGCGATCAGGTTGACCGAGACATCGCAGGAGCACTCCGGTGCCTCGCTCCGGGCGGCACCCTCATGCTGCATGACTGCAACCCACGGGACGAAGCGCGCCAGATGGTGCCGCGGATTCAGACCGCCTGGAACGGCGATGTCTGGAAAAGCGCTGTGAGGTTCCGAGCCTGGAACCGGAACTACGGTTGTCTCGTGGTCGACGCCGATGAGGGACTCGGCATCATCCGGGAGGACATCGACAGCGACTTTCGACTCACGATACCAAAGACACTGACCTGGAGCTGGCTGGACACCCACCGCAAGAAGGCGCTGGGACTGACCTCGAGGAAAAGGTTCGTGGCCCGGTTCTTCCCGGAGGAGCCTCCGACCACAACTTCGACCTAGATCGCCTTAATCGCGGTCGGCGGACACCCGCCAGAGCGCGTCCTCCACGGCCGCCAGATCAACTTCCCACGCATAGTCGAACTCATCCGTGCCCCGCGACCCGCCCGCTAAGCGGCCGTGCACGAAACCGGCTCGCCCGCCCATCCCGGCGCACACGTGCACCAGGGTCGCCGGCAATCGATCGAACTTGAGCACCGGCGGCACAAGTGCGAGCGCTCGGGGAGCCCGTTCGGACAACAGTAGGTTGTACAGCCCAGACCCGAACGCGCCCGCAACGATCTCGCAGTCTCGGAACGTCATCATGGTCTCGAGCGCGGTCAACCGGCTTGGCTCGACGACTTCAAAACCAAACCGTGCACACATCGCCTCAACCGCCTTCTCGTTCGTCAGGCGCCGACGGGTATTGCCGCGGCGGCTGACCCA
Organism: Acidobacteria bacterium UBA2994; assembly: GCA_002346545.1. Lineage (GTDB taxonomy): Bacteria > Acidobacteriota > Vicinamibacteria > Vicinamibacterales > UBA8438 > UBA2994. The sequence continues at coordinate 24,425 of DEAA01000019.1, read as the reverse complement.
AATGCGAGCCGGCCCCGCTCCCGGTCGGGCGGTCCGGCTGCTGCTCGCGCGCATGGCCGAACCGGCGCGAAACAGCTCGAACGGTTGCCGATACCGACAGCTGCCAGGGGTGTAAACCTTCGGGGCGAGAATCAGCCGGTCGATGGTCGTCATCCCTCGCGGATCGTGAAAACGGATCCGCTCCTCGCTCACGCCAAGCACAGACAACAGCCGCAGGAACTTGTCGGGCACCTCGGCAGATAGAAGTATCGGCAGATCAATAGCCCCCAAGAGCTCCAGAACTCCCAGTCTCGGGAGACACTTGATCATCCAGACTCCGAAATGATGGATGGCGGGATCGCTGATGTACAGTGCCGGACCATCCACACTCGCCGCCCGTCCCCGGCCACGCGCCTCCTGGACCAACGTGCGTAGTGCCCCCGTCAATCGACACTGCCCGTCGACCACCTCGAGCCCGTATCGCGCCGCGTGCCGTCCTACAGACTTGTCCAGCAAACGGTCGTCCTCGGTCAACACCAACCCCGGCCCTATCACCCGCGCCCGAGACACGATCGGGAGATTGAGGGTGCCCACTGACAGCGGAGCGGCGCAGAGTGCAATGTCTGCCTCAGGGTGCCAGCGGTTGTCGAAGCAGAGTGGCTCGGGCTGGAGCAGCGAGTCGACCGGCGCCCGGAACTGGACCAATGCCCCGGGAGCGGGAAGGGAGGACAGGTCGAGGCTAGCCCCGGCCGTACCGGGCAGACGGGCCAGCCGACGCGCCTCAGCCAGTGGGTAGGTGCGCGCCGGATCGATCACGGTAGGGCCAGCGCCATCCACTCGCCCGGCAACTCGAGCGACCCGATCGGCAGGACAATGTATTGCCGGTCCTCGTGCAAATAGGTAATCGGCGACCCGACGGTGCCGGCCGGCAGCGTTGTTTCCCACACCACCGCCCCGGTCTCCTTCTCGAAGGCACGGAACCCCTTGCCCGCCTCTGGTCCGGCCCCGGGCGGTGTCCGAACCATGATCGGGTCCCCCTCGCTCACGAAAAGAAGGCTCTTGGTCAGCAGGGTCATCGCTCGCCCGGGTTGCCCCAGCGGCGGCAAGTTCAGATGGGCGATGTCTGGATGATCTCGGGGTCCGTCGCCATTGGGCACCATCCAGACATGGTCACCGGTATTCATGTTGATGGCCGTGATCCGTCCATACGGAGGCTTGAGAAGCGGCAATCCCCGCGGTCCCTCTGGAAACGCCCGGTCGCCACGCGTGTAACGCACATTCATACGGTCAGGGTTACCAGGTGTCAGATCGGCGGCAAAGGTCCCGGTCACCGACGGCACGTAGAGCATGCCGGTTTCCGGGTCAAAGCCTGCCCCACCCCACTCGGCGCCGCCGACCGACCCCGGAAGCTGCAGCGTGCCTCGGGTCTCGCCTTCGTTCTCGTTCCGTACAGAAGGAGGCGTGTAGATCTCGCCAAGCACGTACTCCTCGGCGATCGCAATCGCCTCTTCACGCAGCCCCGGCGTGAAATCGATTAGCGTGTCGTGGGAGATGCCATGCACGTCGAACGGTGCTGGCTTCGTGGGAAACGGCTGAGTCGGCGCAATCCATTCGCCCGGGGTCTCGGAACCCGGGACCGGGCGCTCCACGATCGGCCAAACCGGCTCGCCGGTGACCCGATCGAAGGTGTAGGCCATCGCCTGCTTCGTGAGCTGAACTACCGCCTTGATCTCACGACCGTCGACCGTGACGTCCATTAGGATGGGGGCTACATTGTTGTCGTAGTCCCAAAGATCGTGATGTACCGTCTGGAAGTACCAGACCATCTCGCCAGTCTCAGCACGTAGGCAGACGATGCTGTTGGCGTAGAGGTTGTCACCGGGACGGTGCCCGCCATACATGTCGTTGCTCGGCGCTCCAGTGGGCAGGTAGATCAGCCCGAGCTCGTCGTCCGCACTCATATTGGTCCAGACGTTGGCCATCCCGGAGTACTGCCAGGAATCGTCGAGCCAGGTCTCCACCCCGGGCTCGCCAGCCTGGGGAATCGGGTTCCACGTCCAGCGCAGCTCACCGGTGCGGACGTCATAGGCCCGGACATACCCCGGTCGATTCTCCTTGGTCCGGGGGTGATCTTCCATCAGCTGTCCCACCACGACCACGTCCCGAACGACGAGCGGTGGTGAGATGTAGTTGAACGGCTGTGGTTCGGGCGTATCGGCAAAGATCCGGAGGTCGACCTTGCCGTCGTCCCCGAACCCCAGAACGGGGCGACCGGTCTCGGCGTCGGTGGCGAACAGATACGAGCTCCGCACGGAGAGAATGCGCGGGCGATCCTCGCCCGCGCCAGCCCAGTAGCCCACCCCGCGGTTCGCCGCACCGCGCGGTGTCTCGTCGTTGGTCAGAAACGGGATGTCCTGCACCCAGATTGTCTCGCCCGTAGCGGGGTCGAACGCCTCAACCATGCCAATGCCATTCGAGGCATACAGCACACCGTCGACCATTATCGGCGTGGACCGTAGCTGGTTCGAATAGCGCAGGTCGGGCCATCTGGCGTGCAGGCTGGCATCGACCGCCTGACGGCGCCAGGCGACCTCCAGATCAGCGACCGTCTCGGCATTGATCTGGTCGAGCGGCGCATATCGAGTGTAGCCATTCTCACCGCCGTGCACGTGCCACTCGCCGGCGGTCCCGTGCTGGGCGGCGGCCGGCGCCTCCAGTCCGAGCACGACACAGACCACCGCACTCACCAGCGGACACGATCCGGCAACCGCACGTGCGCTCCCCATCCTGGCCAACTCCAAACTACCGGAGGACCGAGTACTCTGTAGGCACCAGCATCCGCGCATCGATAGTGTCGACGAGCGGCGCATCCGACTGCTCGACGGCCACGATCAACCGCTGAAACTCCTGGTTCTGACCGAGCTCACGCCACATCTCGTCACGTGCCTCAAGTGAGGGGTAGCCGAGGATGTAAACGAACGCGTTCTCGGTGTCCGGCCCGGTCTCGGCGTTGAAGTAGCCGATATTCTCCATTCCGACCTCGGCGAACATTGCCGACGTGTGGTCCCGAAACCGGTTCGACAGCTCGGCCCGCTTCCCGTCGACGGTCTTGTACATCCGCAGCTCGAACACCCGCGACTGCGACTGCTGGGCGGAAATGCCCCATCCGGTTCCAACGAGCCCGAAGATCGCGCCAGCGGCCGCCAGTACTTTCCACTTCATCATCGATACATCTCCGTAATGAACGTGTCTGAGCGCATTGCAAACGCTTCCCTCTCCCATGTCAAGGCACCGGCTGACGCCCCGAGGTACACTGGCGGGCCATGTCATCGTCGCCGGTCGTCGAGGTGTCCGGAATTCACAAGGCCTACGGGTCGACGGTGGCTGTGGACAATGTCTCGTTCGCGGTCCAAGAAGGTGAGATCTTCGGCCTGATCGGTCCCAACGGTGCAGGCAAGACCACCACGATGGAATGCGTCGAGGGACTGCGGCAGCCCGATGCCGGTCGGATCGGCGTGTTCGGCCTCGACCCCATCAAGGACGCCCGCGCCCTGCAGAACCGGATCGGCGTCCAGTTCCAGCAGGCGGAACTCCAGAAACGGATCAAGGTTCGCGAAGCGGTCGAACTCTGGGCCTCGCTCTACGACGCACCGGTCGATGCGACGCGGCTACTCGAACAGCTCGGCCTGAGCGAAAAACGCGACGCTTGGTTTATGACGCTGTCGGGCGGCCAGAAGCAGCGGCTGTTCATCGCCCTGGCGCTGATCAACAACCCCGAGCTGGTGTTTCTGGACGAGCTCACCACCGGCCTCGACCCCCAGGCGCGTCGGACCATCTGGGATCTGGTCCGGGACATCAAGGACCGTGGCAAGACAGTCTTCCTCACGACCCATCTCATGGAGGAAGCGGAGCGGCTCTGCGACCGGGTCGCCATCATCGAGCACGGGCGTATCGTGGATCATGACAGCCCGGCCGGCTTGATCGCACGTCACTGTCCCCAGCGCCGGACCGTGGTGGCCACTGCCTACCCCAACGCGACGGAGGCGTTCGGCCGGCTGACGCCGGTCGATGACGTGTCGAGCGATGGCGAGGAACTGACCGTGAGCGGGCGGGGCGACGACCTGGTTACCGCGGTGATTCACGCCATCTCCGAGCATCAGATGCAGGTCACAGCGTTCCGTACCGAACGTCCCACCCTCGAAGACGTGTTTCTGACCCTGACCGGCCACTCGATCAAAGATTGACGATCATGTTGCGCGGCCTCTGGACCCTGACCTGGCTCGAGATCAAGATCTTTACCAGGGAACCGATGGGCCTGATCGGCACCGTAGCCATCCCGGTGTTGATGTTCGTCGTCCTTGGCCGGTCCGTCGCCTCTCGATTGACGACGTCCAGCTGGCAGGGCGCTGAAACGCTCAGAAACGGCCTTCCGGTATTCGGTGCGGTGTTCGTGGCCATCAGCACGGTGCTCTCGCTGGTCGCCATCATCTCGATCTACCGCGAAGGGGGCATCCTTAAACGGCTCAAGGCCACTCCACTCGAACCGGTCACCATCCTGGTCACCCATGTGCTAGTAAAACTGATCCTGACGGCGATCACGATCGGCCTGATGGTGCTGGTCGGTCGCCGCTACTACCCCAGCGGCGTGGACGTGCCAGTCTTCTCGTTCAGTCTGGCGCTCCTTGTTAGCACCTGGAGCATCCTGTCGATCGGATTCATCATCGCCAGCCTCGTGCGTACCGCCAGATTTGCGCCGCCACTCGGAAGCCTGGCGCTCTATTCGATGTTGCCGTTTTGCGGGCTGTTCACCCCGGTCGAGGCGCTGCCGGCGCCGCTGCAGACCGTGTCATCGGTGCTACCGCTCACCTACGCCGTGTCCCTGCTTTCGGGTATCTGGAAAGGCAACCCGTGGTCCAGCCATCTCGGCGACCTCGCGGCCCTGGTCGTGGTCTTTGCGGTCTGCACCGCCATTGCGTCCCGCGTCTTCCGCTGGGAATAGCGCGCCCCAACGCCGCATCTCTCCACGCTAGCCCGCGCTACACTGAAGCGATGATCGACGTCACCTGGCAAGCTCGGGGGCTCATTTTCGAGAACTGCAGCTGTCAGCTGCTGTGCCCTGGTCATGTCTCATTCCGTCAGGACTGCAGCCATGAACGCTGCCAGGGACACTGGGCCCTTCGGATCGAGGGTGGAAACTTCGGCGGCGTCGATCTAGCTGGCCTCAACGCGGCCCAGGTCTACGACGCCCCGCAACGGATGTATCAAGGCGGCTGGACCCAGGTCTGCTACATCGATGAGCTGGCCACCCCGCCCCAGCGCGCCGCGCTCGACACCATCCTCTGTGGCCGCGCCGGTGGCCCTTGGGCAATCCTGGAGCGCTTCGTGAAGCGCCGGCTCACCACCCGGTACGTCCCCATGCGTTTCGAGGATCTCGGTCGCGAAAAACGACTGCGGATTCCCGACCAGCTCGACACCACGGTCAACGCCATTCGCGGCGGTGATCGCAAAGGCCTGGTCACCATCGACAACCTACACAACGTGATTCACGGCGCGACCCACGTGCTCGGACGCGGTCGAACGCAGTCGACCGATCCGGTGCTCGGCTTCGAGTTGACAGAGACCCACGGCCTCTATTCGAACTTCTCGTGGGAGGGCGAGGCCTAGCTAGCCGCCTCGCGACCTGGAGAGACAACATGCGCACGCTCATCATCGTCAGCGCCCTCGGCCTTCTGGCCGCCGCTACAACAACCTCGGCGCAGCCCCGCCCCATGACCACGCTCGACCTGATCTCCATCGACCGGGTGTCTGACCCGCAGGTGTCACCCGACGGCAGTCGTGTCACTTTCGTGCTGAGCGAGCTCGACCTCGAAGCCGACGGTCGCTTGACCGACCTGTGGATCACCAATGTCGCCGGCGGGACACCACGGCGACTGACGACCGACCCCGCCGGCGACTTCGCCCCACGCTGGTCACCGGACGGAGACACGCTCTATTTCCTTTCCACCCGCTCGGGATCGTCACAGGTCTGGCGCCTGAACCCGAACGGTGGCGCGCCCGAAGCAGTTACGGATCTTCCGCTCAGTGTCGCGAACCTGACGGTGTCGCCAGACGGACGGTCGCTCGCGGTGTCCATCGAGGTCTTCACCGACTGCGACAGCCTCGCCTGCACCGCCGACCGGCTCCGTGGTCGTGACGAGGGACCCCGGACCGGGCAACTCTTTGACTCGGTCTTCGTCCGCCACTGGGACACCTGGGAGGACGGCCGCCGCTCTCACGTCTTCGTGCTGCCGATCACCGACGGCCCGGCTGTAGACGTCATGCGGGACCTCGACGCCGACAGCCCTTCGGTTCCGTTTGGCGGCGCCTCGGACTTCGCGTTCACGCCCGACAGCCGGTCGATCGTGCTCAGCAGCAAGGTCCTCAGCGGAAGCGAGAAAGAACCCTGGTCAACTAACTACGACCTCTGGCTGGCGCCGGCCGACGGCAGCACACCGCCACGGAACCTAACCGACGCCAACGATGCCAGGGACGCCGGTCCTCTGTTCTCCCCGGATGGCATGACCCTCGCGTATCGGGCGATGGAGCGCCCGGGCTTCGAGTCGGATCGCTACCGCATCATGCTCCGCGCCTGGCCGGAGGGCGAACCGCGAGAGTTGGCGCCCGACTGGGACCGGTCGCCTGGAAGCCTCCTCTGGTCCGCTGACAGCGCCACGCTCTACGCCACCGCCGCGAACCTTGGACACGTCTCGCTCTTCGCCATTGACATCGCGACCGGTGAGGTGGAGACCATCGTCGACGACCTCGGCTACGTCTCGGCACCGGCCCTGGCGGCTGACCGCCTGCTCTTCGGGCTCGATCACCTTCGCCTTCCAGTCGAGCTCTACACCGTGCTGCCCGACGGGTCGGGGCTTCGTCAGGTCACGCAGGTCAATACGACTCGGATAGCGGGGCTGGCGCTCGGGGCCCATGAGCAGTTCACCTTCCAGGGCGCCGACGGCGACACCGTCTACGGCATGATGGTGCGGCCCACCGGCTTCGATGCGACACGGAACTACCCCGTCGCCTTCCTCATTCACGGCGGCCCCCAAGGCTCGTTCGGCAACCACTTCCACTACCGGTGGAACCCCCAGAGCTACGCCGCGGCCGGCTACGCGGTCGTCATGATCGACTTTCACGGTTCGGTCGGGTACGGCCAGGCTTTCACCGATTCCATCAGTGGCGACTGGGGCGGCAAGCCACTCGAGGACCTGCGCCTGGGACTGGATGCGGCCCTCAAGCGCTACAAGTGGATGGACGACGACAACGTCTGCGCGCTGGGCGCGTCCTACGGCGGCTACATGGTCAACTGGATCGCCGGCAACTGGCCCGACCGCTTCCAGTGTCTCGTCAACCACGACGGCGTATTCGACATGCGGTCGATGTACTACTCCACCGAGGAGCTCTGGTTCCCCGAGTGGGAGCACGGGGGCCCGTACCACGAGGCGTCTGACGAGCACGAGAAACACAACCCAGTGCGGTTCGTGGACCAGTGGCAAACCCCGATGCTGGTAATCCACGGCCAGGAGGACCACCGGGTGCCACTCGAGCAGGGACTGGCGACCTTCACGGCCCTGCAACGCCGCGGCGTCCCGAGCCGTTTCCTCTACTTCCCGGACGAGAACCACTGGGTGCTCAAGCCGAATAACAGCATCCAGTGGCACGAGACCGTACTCGGCTGGCTCGACCAGTGGCTCCCCGACTCCCCGCCGACCAAGCAGTAGAGGAGAACACGTTATGACCACACGCAGAGGCTTCATCCGAACCGGCGGATTGGCTACCGGAGCGGCTCTTGGCGGCGCACTGGGCACCACCGCACCGGTGGCCACACAGGCGGGTCAGGCGACTCCCTCGGCGCGTCTCCGCACCATACTGGCCGGCTCGGTGCCGGCGCGCTGCGTCAACTGTGGCGATGTGGCCACTGCCCGGCTGGCCGAAATGCACGGCTTCGAGATGGTGATGACCGGCGGGAGCGCCCTGTCGCTGAGCAAGTACGGCATCGGCGACTACGGCATGATCACCACGGACGACCTGGTGGATTTCTGCCGACGCACCGCCGACCGGGTCGGGCTGCCGATCATCGCCGATGCCGACGACGGGGGTGGGAACCCGCTCAACGTCTATCGCACATTCCAGCGCATGGAGAAAGCTGGCGCGGCGTGCGTCATGATCGAGGACCTGTACAGCGCCAAGCACCTGAGCGGTTTCGACGAGGGCAAGATCATCAGCAGCGAGGCGATGGTCGACAAGGTGCGCGCGGCAGTCGATGCTCGTCAGGACGACGACACCGTCCTTCTCGTCCGAAGCGACCTGGTGGCTGATGGAGGCCCGCTGGACGAAGCGATCGAGCGCGTGGCAGCCTACGCCGAGGCGGGCGGTGATGTCATCTTCATACCGGGTATCCCACTCGACCAGTGCCGGCGGGCCGTGGAAGCGGCCGGGCGTCCAATTCTCACCGGCGCGCCATCGGTGCAAGCGGCACGTAACAACGGAGTGGGTATCCTCTTCGTGGGTGCCATGGGAGGCATCGCGACCGGCGCAATGGACCGGGCCATGGCGGAGTTTATCGAAACCGGCGCCGTCGGCTCGGCCGGAGGCAGCAACCTCGCTGGTGCTCGTCGTCTGGAGCTGATCGGCAATGCGGAGACCGTCGAACGTGCACGCCGCTACAACGTCCAGCGCGAAGGGGGTCAGTAGGAGGTAATCCCACCTAGTCGATGAACACTTCGGCCAACGCGATGCCGCTCTCACCGGCCACCGCGTAGAGCAGATATACTCGCCCACTCTCTTCGAAGATGGCCGGATCCCGCAGCTGATTCACGTGCCCGTAGGCCGTGCTCCGCACCGACGGCTCGAGCGGCGCGTCCGAACCCTCCCAGGGGTACTCGGGACGCAGCAGCTCGACCGCATCGCTCTCCGACCAGCCCATCCAGTCACCGCGAAGGTCGATAGTGCTGAGCTTCACGTGCTCCGGCACCTCGCCCACCTCGGTCCAGAAGACGTAGAGCAGGTCACCACGACGCAACAGCGCAGCATGACGCATGTTCGAGTTAAAGAGCCGCGGGCCTCCCTCGAAACCGGTCAAGGGCTGGCGTGAGCGGTAGAACTGGCCTGGCATCGACATGGCGTAGGTGTAGCCGTCGTAGGGAAACACCCGCATGTAGGTACGCCCGAGGGACTCGGGAAGCGCCTCGAACGCGATACCGTCCGACGAGGTGGCCGCCCGCGTCACCTGCCGGCTCACCCCATCGAGACCATGGAAATACATAATGATACGCCGGTTGGCTTCATCCACATGGACGTCCGGTGAGGCAATGTGCGGGGTCGTTACCTCGGTCAAGAGGTCGTGGGAAATCGCCGCACCACCAAGCACGCCTCGACTCTCTCGCAGGCGCTCCAGTTCATCTGGCGTCACTTCCGGAGGCTCGGTCAAAAAATGTGAATCGGCTATCTGCAGACTTCCGGGCGGGTGGACCGTCCAAGGCCCCTCCGGCGCATCGGCATACGCGAGACGGATGTAGAGGCCCTTGTGGTCAGCAAAATACAGGTAGTACTCACCCAGTCGGCCCTCGACCCACTCGGGCACGCGGATGAGAGACGGCCCCTGGATGTTCTGGCCGATGCTCGAATGAAGGTCCGGTCCGATGAGCGGTCCGTCACCCAACCGCTCGACCCGCACCTGCGCCTCCCCGGCGGTGGCCATCGCTAGCCCGACCCCCAGACAGGCCGCCATTCTCCGCAGATTCACCATCCGTTCTCCTGTTTCCCTTGCGTCTGGAGCAAGCCCCCTGGTAGTGCTAGAACATCGCTATCGGATTCACCGGGCTGCCCGTTCCCCGAGCCACGTTCAGCGGCAACCCCATGAACATGAACTCGTAGCGCTCCTCCTCGACACAGGCATCGGCCAACGGCTCGAGCAGGGCGTTATCCAGCAGCGCCACGCCGAACTTGAAGAGCACGCCATGGACCGGCCACCGGAGACCGTACTGGTCGGGACGGGCATCCATCATGTCCCAGCCTAGGAGCGCAACGTCATGGTCCCGGATGAACTTCACGCAGCTGACACCCAGCCCCGGTCGTTCACCCCCACCGTACTGGCCACCCGCGCGCAGAAACGCGTCGCGTCCGCTGTACACCAGGAGCGCGTCGCCAGGCTCCACCGACACCCCTTGCGCCTCAGCAATCTCCTCGAGCTCCCAGCCCTGCACGGGCTGTTCGAGGGTGACGTGATCAACCCCGCGATGACGCGGCACGTCCAACAGCACGCCTCGGGTCACGATCCCCTCGTTCCAGGCGTCGATAGTCCCGAACCTGGCGCCTTGACTCGTGATCTCCTCGTCGTGGCTCCTCCCCTGCCACATGCCGTCGCCATCCCAGACATGACACAACGCATCGATATGGGTGATGGTCTGTCCGTGGTAGATGAAGCCGTAGTAGTCGACCACGCCGCTGTCACTCTTGCGCATGAAGTGCTGCTCGGGTTCGAAGACCCGACTGGCCGAGACCTTGCGACCGGAGCGCACCAACGCCGCCGCGGCCGCGCTCTTCTCGGGCGTGATCAAGTTGATGGCGCCCTTCTCGTCCTCGGGCCCCCACCGCCCCCAGTTGCTCCGGTCCGTATACCAGGAGGCCACCTCGGCCGCGCTGGGCATCCTCGGGTCGTTCTGCACGGCAGCGGCGACGGCGGACACCGACGGTTCCCCGTGCAGATGCACGTCGAGCAGCGCCTCCGGATCGAACGACCCTGGCGGCTGCGCCGCAGCCGAACGTCGTGCTCCTCCGGCCGCGCCCACCGCCGCGCCACCAGCGGCCGCTCCTACTGCGGTCAAGAACCGTCGTCGTGACGTTGCCATCCCATGCTCCTCTCTCCACCCATATCGGCCGACCGCCTCACTGTGCGTCGAGTCTGGTAATACGGTACAGGGCCGACTGGGTCCGCAGGAGTAGGCTGCCCCGGACGATCGCTGGCGTGGCCAGCGCCATCTCATTCAGCGCGTTCGTTCCCAGTAGCTCGAACTTCGGTCCCGCCCGCACGACAAACGTGTCCCCGTCCTCACCCAGCAAGAAGACGCGACCGTTGTAGGCCCAGGGTGACGCGGTGAATCCGGTGCCCGGTCGGATCCGCGTCCGTCCGTAGATCTCACGCCCCGTCCTGGCGTCATGGTTCAGCAGGAAACCACGGTCAAGCAGCGTGTAATAGTGACCCTGGTACACCAGTGCCGACGTGTTGTAGGTGCCGAGCATCGGCTGATACCAAACGACGAAGTCGTTACCGTTCTCCCCTTCGTTGAGAGAAATGTCTCCAGAGGCGCCTGGTCGGATCGCGTAGACGGGTCTCGGCATCCCGCCGGGATACCCGGAGCTGATATAAACCAGGCCCTCCCGGGCGAATGGGGTCGGCACCACATTGACCGTCATCCCAGACAGTTCCCAAAGCAGCTCGCCGTCAAGACCGTAAGACCGGACGCGACGCAGACCGGCGGTCACGATCTCGGTGCGCAGATCGTTCTCCCAGACGAACGGAGTCGCCCAGTTCTCGACCTCGTCCCGCTCCGCGCGCCAGATCTCCTCGCCAGTCGCCGCATCCAACGAGACGAGGAAGGAGCTGGTTGTGTTGTCGCTCACGACATACAACCGACCGTCATGGAGGGCGGGCGAGGCGGCCGTCCCGAAGCGCTGCCGGCCGTTGTAGACCCCGAGCTCCCGTCGCCACACCACTTGCCCGTCGAAGTCGAGCGCCGCGGCCAAACCGATGGTGCCGAAATAGACATACACCCGCTCACCGTCGGTTACTGGTGTCTCGGACGCGAAGCTATTCTTGAGGTGCCGCTCGATGGCCGGCACCGCCGAGGCCAGCTCGCGCTCCCATCGCACGGTGCCGGTCTCGAAATCGATGTCATACACGACCCAGCGATGCGTGTGCGCGGCCGAAGTAGCCCCGCTGTCCACCCCCGGGTCGTAGAGACCGGTCACTGGCGCGCGCTCTTCGCCGGCGCTGATGGCCGAGGTCAGGAACACGTGCTCGTTCCAGACCACCGGCGAACTCCAACCGAGCCCCGGGATCGGAGCCCGCCACACCACGTTCTCGGTCTCGCTCCAATGATCGGGCAATCTCGGATCATCGGCGACAGCCCCGTCCGACGGCCCCCGAAATCGCGGCCACTGCCCCTGCGCCCGGACGTCGGCCGACAGAAGGACAACTCCGACGATCAACGCCAGCACACCACTCCGCATCTCGACCCTCTCGCGCCAGCGAGGCGCCCTTGGCATTTGTGTATATCTCATCACCGGTGACGGGGACTCGCAGCGATGCTATCGTACCCGGCGATGGGTCGAATGAGCTTCGTAGCAACCGTTCTTCTCTGCCTGACCTGTACTGCGACTGCGGATGCGCAGTCGGCCGCGGCCGATACGCCCACCGGCTGGACGACTCCACTCACCGCCTGGGGTGACCCCGACCTGCAAGGCATCTGGGACTACCGCACGTTGACGCCGCTCGAGCGCCCCGAGCGCTTCAAAGGTCGCGAGTTTCTCAGCGAGGAAGAGATCGCCGATCTCGAAGAACAGCGGCGAGAGCGAGCGGATGGTCGGCCGCCCGGCGATCCGCGCACGTCGCCCTCGGTGCACGCGCCCTACTGGCTGGACTACGGCACCGAGGTTGTCGGGAGCGGGCGGAGCTCGCTCATCGTCGACCCTCCCGACGGACGAATCCCGGCACTCTCCGACACCGGCCGACATCGGGGCAAGGCACGACGGGAGACTCGTGCCGCACGTGGCGGGGCGGACTCCTACCACGACCGTAACCTCTGGGAGCGCTGCATCACCCGAGGGTTGCCCAACGGCATGCTACCGGCCGGCTACAACAACAATATCCAGGTCCTGCAGACTGAACACCACGTCGTGATCGTCAATGAGATGATTCACGACGCTCGCATCGTGCCACTTGCCGCACCGACATCAGCCTCGCCCGTCCCGCAGTGGCGAGGGCGGTCGTGGGGCCGATGGGCTGGAGACACCCTGGTGGTGGAAACGACCGGCTTCTCTGCGTCGAGCGACTTCCGTGGCGCTGCCGACGGCCTGTCCCTGGTGGAGCGGTTCCGGCTGAGCGGACCTGACACGCTCGACTACAGCGTCACGGTGACCGACTCCGCAACCTGGACGCTCCCCTGGACGATTACGTTCCCGATCGAGCGAGTCGACGGTCCGATGTATGAGTACGCGTGCCACGAAGG
>DEAA01000019.1:10698-10880 GCA_002346545.1 Acidobacteria bacterium UBA2994 | reverse complement strand
GTACGCGTGCCACGAAGGTAACTATGGGCTTGAGAACATCCTCCACGTCGCGCGCGTCGGCGAGGCACGCTGACGCCTGGCCAGGCCAATCTCGACCGCGTAGCTCGTGAGGTCTTCAGCCGCCTAGGCCACCGGCTCGATCGGCTCGTCTCTGCTCGCCACGGTCATACAGACCCCGACGA
>DEAA01000019.1:0-10392 GCA_002346545.1 Acidobacteria bacterium UBA2994 | reverse complement strand
ACCCCGACGATCGGCGAGCCGCACCCGAACCAGATCGAGCAACATCCGGACCGAGTCGCTCACCGGATGGACTCGACTGGCCGGATCGTTCACCCACACCACCGGCACCTCAGCGATCTCGTATCCCAGCTTGGTGGCGATCCACAGCAACTCGACATCGAACGCGAATCCATCAAGACGCTGGCGCGAGAACACCTGCTCGGCAGCCTCACGGCGAAAGCACTTGAACCCGCACTGCGTGTCTCCGATTTCGGCCACCGTCGTCGCCCGAACCACCCGATTAAAGACGCGCCCCATCGACTGCCGCCACCAGGCCTGCCGCACCCGCACGTCGGAAGCGGCGAGCGCCCGCGACCCGAGCGCCACCTGCGCACCCTCAGCCATCGCGCCGAACAGACGCTCAACCTCCTCGATCGGCGTCGACAGATCGGCATCCGAAAACAGACGATAGTCACCGTCGGCTTCGAGCATCCCGCGTCGGACGGAGTAGCCCTTCCCACGGTTGCGCCCATTATCGAGCACCCTCAAGGCCGACCAGTCTTCACCAAGGCGCTGTGCCTGGCTCAACGTCGCATCCACACCGCCGTCCACGACGACGAGCACCTCGCTCCGGTAGGGCTGGAGATCCAAGTATTCACGCACCCGATCCAACGTGGGTACGATCCGGGCCTCCTCCTTGAAGGCGGGAATCACCACGCTGAGATGCACCGGCTCGTCTGTCATCACGGGCGACTTGCACAAAGGGCGGGGGCCAGAAGGCCGCCATGGGGACGGTAGCGGTGCGACCGGCTACCGGCCACCGGCTGCATCGCTCGCCGCGTCGCTGGCGCCCAACTCGCGCAGCACGTCGGCGCTGTTGCCATTCGGCACGCGGTTGGCTGCGATCTGGCTCCGCGCCCGGCCGGCCGCGGCCCCGTCGGCCAGCTGCAGCGGTGTCCGTCCTGCACCGTTCTCGAGGTTGAGATCCGCGCCGTGCTCTGCCAGCAGTCTGACCAGCTTAGATAGATTGCGCTGGGCGGCCGTGTGGATCGGGGCCACGCCATTCAGGTCCGTCTCGTTCACATCGGCGCCCAGTTCCAAGGCGACCCGAGCCGTGGCCAGCGCTTCGATCTCTTCAAGATTCGGGTCTCGACGAACCTCGTCCAGAAAGTAGCGACGCCGGCCGCTGTCGCCACCGACCACCGCCAGCAAAGGGGGCATGAACCCGCCGGACACGTGGGGAGGGCCAACGCCACCCGCTCGCTCGAAGACCGCGTCCCATCGCTCGAAAGTCGTGAGCCGTGGGTCCGCGCCGGCCGCGACGAGGTCACGCATGATGTCCGGCTCACGGTAGTACGCCGCCAGCCAGTACGGTGTCGCGCTCACCAGCGCCGGATCAAAGGCCCAGTCCATGCTCGTCCGCCGCTGCGGGGTTCCCGTGCGCAACCGCGCATTCGGATCCGCCCCACCCCGGAGCAGCGCCTCTACCAGCCGCTCGTCGCCTCGCAGGATGGCGGCATGCAGAGCCGTGTAGCCGGCATCGCTTTGATTCGGATCCGCGCCAGACTCCAGGAGAAATGCCGCGAACGCGCCCTGACCGCTGTGGGCGGCCAGCACCAGAGGAGTCGCTCCCACGAGCGAGGCCTGCTCGACATCGGCGCCCGCGGCAATCAGGTGACGGGCCGCCGCGATCCGTCCCTGCCTGGAGGCGAAGAGCAGAGGCGTGAAACCGCCGTGATTCCACATCATGCCCTGGTCGTACTGGCCGGCATTGACGTCCTCTGCGTGCATCAACCGAGGGCGGCTTCTCGACCTGGCGCCAAGCGCCGCCCCACGATCGACCAGCAGCGCCACGATATCCGGATGCCCCTGCGCTACCGCCCACATCAGCGCGGTCTGGAGCCGCGTCTGCTCTCGTGCGTTCGGGTCCGCGCCTGCGTCGAGTAACAAGCGCACCGCGTCGACATCGCCCGTCCGTGACGCCGTCATCACCGGCGTCTCACCACCTTCGAGGGCCAGGTTCGGGTCTGCCCCAGCGGCCAAAAGCTCATGAACCAACTCCGAGTCGCCATTGTTGGCGGCCAGCCAGAGCGGCGTCGCCCCCAGTTCATTGGCCACATTGACGTCGGCCCCGGCCACGAGCAGTAGGTGCACAATCTCGCCCTGCTGGCGAAAAACGGCCCAGTGCAGCGCAGTCGCACCGTCGGGCTGCGAAACGTCTACGTCGATGCCGGTGTCGATCAGCGCCCGCACCTCCGCGACGTCTTCCGCCCGCACAGCTGCGATGAGCGGCAGCTCGTCGCCGGGCGCAGCCACGGCCACGGGAGCAATCGGCGAGACCGTCATTAACACCGCCCCCACCCACGCGGAGAGAGCTAGTCGCGAGGTCATCGCCGGGGTCCGAGCAAGGTTATCCATGACAGTACCCCTCTTCACCTGTTCGGCCTCATCCTACCGCCCCGCCAGGCGATTGACAACGCGCGTTCCGGAAGGCCACACTACGGTGTTTCCGAGCGTACCTACGCGATAGCACGTAGGAGAAACCGTGCCCAGAACGGCGTCCAGCGTCGCGGCGGTCAGCGTAGCGGTCCTGGCGTTGTCTGGCGACCCTGCCGTTGCCCAGACGGTCGGCAACACTTCGCTCGGCGTGTCGCCGCAACGGACCCTGGTGGACCGCTACTGCGTCACCTGCCACAACAGCGAGTTCGTCGACGGCACTGACGAACCCCGCTCACTTCTCGTAGCCCAGCTCCGCACCATCGGTCTTGCGCTTGACAAGGCGAACGTCGATCAGGTCGGCGAGGATCCCGAACTCTGGGAACATGTGGTACGAAAACTTAAAGTGGGAGCAATGCCGCCCCAGCCGAGACCGCGGCCGGACAAGGACACCTACAATGGGTTCCGCCGGTGGCTCGAAGGGGAACTCGACCGCCACGCGGCCACACGGCCTGACCCGGGACGTACCCAAGCGTTCCACCGGCTCAACCAGACCGAGTATCGCAACGTCATTCGGGACCTGCTCGACCTCGACGTCGATGTGAGCGCCTGGATACCCGCCGATGCTCCGGATCGATTCGGCTTCGACAACAACGCTGGAGCACTCTCGCTCTCTCCGGCTCTATTCGAGCGCTACGTCTCCGCATCACGCAAGATCGCGAGGTTGGCCATTGGCAGCCCGCCAGCCGGCGGCACCGTGACCGACACCTATGAGGTCCCGCTCAACCTTGTCCAACACAACCAGCAAAGCGAGGAACTACCGTTCGGGTCGCGCGGCGGGATGGCTATCCGCCAGCACTTTCCCGTGGACGGCGAGTATCTAGTCAAGATCGGTCTCCGCACGAACTACGTCGGATACGTGCGAGGCATCGACCAGGCCCACAAGGTGGACGTTCGTCTGGACGGACGCCGGATTCGCACCTTCACGGTGGGCGGAGAGGCGCCGGGGCTGCCCGCGCCAACCAGCTACGCCGGCAACATCCGTGGCGATGAAGCGTGGGAAACCTACAGCCAGACTGCCGACGACCACCTCGAGTTTCGGATTGTGGTGGACGCTGGACCGCACACCCTCGGTGTGACCTTCCCGCGGGAAACCTGGGAAGAGGAAGGGGTACTCCAGCCGCGTCAGACCGGGTTCGCGCTAGCTGTCGACGACATGCCGGACGCCAACCCTGCGCTCGACAACGTGCGCATCAGCGGCCCGTTCACGGTTGAGGGCCGTGGCGACACGCCGACTCGCCGCCGGGTGTTCACCTGCACCCCTTCGGACGCGGCCGAGTTCGTACCATGCGCCCGAGAGATTCTGACTACCCTGACGCGCCGCGCCTATCGTCGTCCGGTCACCGAGTCTGACGTGGCGACGCTCCTCTCCTTCTTCGAAGCAGGGAGCGCGGGCGGCAGCTTCGACGAAGGCATCGGGTTCGCGCTGGAGCGCCTGTTGACGGACCCGGAATTCCTCTACCGGATCGAGCACGACCCAATCGATGCGCAACCGGGCGAGGTCTACACCCTACGCGACGTAGAGCTTGCCTCGCGGCTGTCGTTCTTCCTCTGGAGCAGCGCGCCAGATGACGAGCTGCTCGACGCTGTGGAGGCCGGCACCCTCAGCACACCTGAGGTGCTCACACGGCAGGTGCGTCGGATGCTGGCGGACTCGCGCGCGACGGCACTCGTCGAGAACTTCGCAGGCCAGTGGCTCCACTTCCGGAACCTGGACGGTGTCTATCCCGACCCGCTGGCCTTCCCCCATTTCGATGAGAATTTGCGCGAGGCGTACCGCACCGAAACCAAGCTCTTCCTCGAGAGCCAGGTACAGACCGACGCCAGCCTGCTAGATCTGCTCCGCGCTGACTACACCTTCGTGAACGAACGTCTCGCGGCGCAATACGGCATCCCGGACATCTACGGCAGCCGGTTCCGCCGGGTCAACTTCGGTCCAGGCGAACGAGCCGGATTACTCAGTCACGGCAGCATCATGACCGTGACCTCGTACCCAAACCGCACGTCTCCGGTCCTGCGGGGCAAGTGGGTCCTCGAGAACCTACTGGGCGCACCGCCGCCGGAACCGCCCCCAGACGTTCCCACCCTCGAAGAAGAAGACGAGGATGGGGCGAAGCTCTCGATGCGCGAGGCGATGGTAATGCATCGCGAGAACCCGGCCTGCGCGGTCTGCCACTCGGCCATGGACCCCATCGGCTTCTCACTCGAGAACTTCGACGCGGTGGGAACATGGCGGGACCTCAGCGAAGCCGGGACCCCGATCGACTCCTCCGGCACACTGCCAGACGGGGCAGCGTTCGACGGACCAACCGGACTGCGGGATCTGCTGCTGGACCGCCCAGATGACTTCGTCGGCACCTTGACCGAGAAGCTCATGGGCTATGCCCTCGGGCGAGCGCTCGAGTACTACGACGCCCCGGCGGTCAGACGGATCGTGCGAGACGCGACCAGTGACGACTATCGCTGGTCATCCATCGTGCTCGGCATCGTGAACAGTGACGCGTTTCGGATGCGGAGATCAGACTCATGATTATCACCAAAAAAGCTCTTCCCAGACGTACCGTGCTCCGCGGCCTTGGCGCCAGTCTCGCGCTCCCGTTACTCGACGGCATGGTGCCGGCTTTCGCCGCGATCCGAAACAGCGCGGCGCAACCGGTGCGACGCTTCGGGGTGGTCTACGTACCCAACGGCATGGCAATGCGGCACTGGACTCCAGCGACAGACGGTCGGGACTTCGAGCTGACGCGGCTCCTCAGTGGTCTCGGTGAGTTCAAGGACCAGATATCGGTACTGACCGGACTCAACGCCGTTTCCAGCAACGCTGGCGTCCACGCCAGCGCGGCCACCCGTTTCCTGACAGGTGTGACCCCGGCCCGGACCGAGTCGAACCTGCGAGCCGCTGTGTCGGTCGACCAGCTGCTGGCGCGCGAGTTCTCGCAGCACACCCAGCTCGGCTCGCTGGAGGTGGCGCTCGACAGCCGGGACGTCTCTGGCTCCTGTGACGTGGGCTTCAGCTGTACCTACACCAACACCATTTCGTGGCGAAACGATACAACGCCGCTGCTGGGCGAGAACAACCCGCGGACGGTGTTCGAGCAACTCTTCGGCGACAGCGGCTCGACCGATACCGACGCTCGCCTGGCGCGAATGCAGAAGGACCAGAGCATCCTCGACTCGGTCAGCGAGAAGATCACGGCGATCGAGCGCGGCTTAGGACCGAACGACCGGCTGCGGGTCAACGAGTACCTCGACGCCGTGCGGGACATCGAGCGCCGGATCCAGAAGGCGGAAAAGCAGAGCGGTCGTGAGCTGCCTGAGGTCGACCAGCCGCCCGGCATTCCCCCCACCTACGCCGAGCACGCCGCGATCATGTTCGACCTGCTGCTGCTGGCGTATCAGACCGATCTCACCCGCGTGACCACCTGCATGATGGCACGCGAGATCAGCGGGCGGACCTATCCCGAGATCGGCGTGCCGGACTCGCACCACCCGACCTCGCACCACCGGAACGACCCCGTGCTCTACGAAAAGGTAGCGAAGATCAACGAGTTCCACCTCTCGCTCTTCGCCGACTTCTTGCGAAAGGCGCGAACGACACCAGACGGCGACGGCACGCTCCTCGACAACATGATCATGCTCTACGGCGCGGGCATGTCAGACAGCAACCGGCACGACAACCGCGGCCTCCCGTTGGTGCTCGTCGGCGGCGGATCTGGTCAGCTCAGCCCCGTCGGTCACCGGACTTATGAGCAGGGAACACCGGTCACAAACCTGCACCTCACCCTCCTCGACAAGATGGGGGTTCCGGTGGAGAAGTTCAGCGACAGCACCGGCAAGCTCGAGCTGTTGAGCGTATAACGCTGCCGGCGCTTCGGCCTCGGGCCCTTCTCATGTACGGGCGTTCGGTGCGATCGCGTATCCTGTGCCGACACGAAAGATCAGCAGGCTCCCGAGGACGGAGACACCATGAGCAATCAATTGCGCGGAATCGGCGTCGCCGCCAGTCTCGCGGCATTGCTAGGGGTAATGTCGAGTTGTGGGGGCGCTGGTGGAGCACCCACGGGAGCCGACAGTGACCCAGATGCGAGCGTCGAGCTCGACAGCGACGACATCGGCGGCGTAGTAACCAGCGCCGAGGGACCAGAAGCCGGCGTCTGGGTTATCGCCGAGACCACCGACCTCCCGACCGGGTTCATTCGGATCGTAGCGACCGACGATGATGGCCGCTACGTGCTCCCGGACCTCCCGGCCGCGACCTACAACGTGTGGGTCCGCGGCTACGGCCTGGTCGACTCTCCCCGGGCGTCGGCCGCCCCAGGCGAGCATCTCGACCTCGAAGGCGTCGTCGCGCCAGACGCCGCCGCCGCGGCTGAGGTCTATCCGGCGGCCTGGTGGCTTTCGATGATGGACCTGCCTGAAGGCGAACATTCCAAGCAGGCCCTTGGCAGCCAGGTGACCGGCTGCTTGAACTGCCATCAGGTCGGCAACAGGGCCACCCGCATAATTCCGGGCGACATCCTGGCCGGATCGGACTCGCATCTCGAGGCCTGGGATCGTCGAGTGGCGATGGGCCCCATGGGCCCAGCCATGGCTGGCATGTATGGCCGCCTTGGAGACCAGCGAGCGATGTGGGCAGATTGGACCGACAGGATCGCAGCCGGCGAGACCCCTGCCCAGATCCCACCGCGGCCCCAGGGCATCGAGCGGAACGTGGTGGTCACCTTGTGGGACTGGGGCACCGAGACCGACGGCCGCACCGACAGCGCCGCTTCGGATGTGCGAGACGCCACGGTCAATGCGAACGGGCTCGTCTACGGGGTCGTGCAACCCAGCGACATCCTCGCGGTGCTCGACCCGGTGGAACACCGGGCGTTCAACATTCCCATCCCGTCCTCCAGTCCCGAGATCCAGGGAGACACGCCGACCTCTCCCTACTGGGGCGACGACCCGGTCTGGGCGCGGCAGGCCGACCCGCGGAGCGTGGCCATGGATGGCAAAGGTCGGGTCTGGCTGACCGGCCGTATCCGCGCGCCAGACGCCCAGCCAGACTTCTGTACCGACGAGGCGAACCCCTACGCCGCCAACTACCCGCTGCGACAGGGGAGCCGACAGGTGTTCATGTACGACCCCGATAGCGAGGCGTTCTCCGAGGTCGACACCTGCTTCTCGGCCGACCACAACATGATCAGTGAGGACGACGACATCTTCTACGGGTTCAACAGTGGGATCGGCTGGATCGATATGGAGGTGTGGGACGACACCGCCGATGCCGAGTCGTCGCAGGCCTGGTGCCCAGGCGTGCTCGATCTCGACGGCGACGGCGCGGCCACTCCAGGCTGGACCGAGCCCGACGAGACGCCGACCACCGGCCGAGATCACCGGATCGCCTTCAACTGCTATTCGCCGGCGGTCGACCCAACCGACGGGTCGATCTGGTGCTCTGGGAATCGGCCGACCGACAACCAGTTGGTGCGCATCGAACTGGGCGACGACTCACCCCGCTCCTGCACGGCCGAGGTCTACCTGCCTCCGCCGTCAATCACCGGTCCGCCCGCCTATGGCAGCGGCGGACTCCATTTCGACGGTGAAGGAGTGGCCTGGCAGGACTGGCGAGGCAGTGGACACTTCGCGTCGTTCGACCGGAACCTTTGTGCGTCGACCGCCCCCAATCCCTCTGGACAGGCTTGTCCAGAGGGATGGACCTTCCATCGGATGCCCAAACCCACGTTCGACAACACCCCGTTCCCGATCAACTCCGACGAGAGCTACCTGACCCAGGTGGATCATCATGACGTCCTCGGGCTGGGACACGACGTGCCGCTCTACGGTGTCGTGAACACGGATTCGCTCGAGGTGTTCATTCCAGGAACGGAACAGTTCGTCACCCTTCGCGTGCCCTACCCGATGGGCTTCTTCTCCAGGTCATCGAACGGTCGGATCGACGACCCCGAGGCCGGCTGGAAGGGCAAGGGGCTCTGGTCGAGCTACTCCAACTACGCGGCCTGGCATCTGGAGGGAGGACAAGGCACGCTCCAAAAGAATGTGAAGTTCCAGATCCGGCCCCATCCCCTGGCGAAGTAGACGATGGCCATTACGCTAACGACCGAGGCCGAGGCCCAGACAATGGCTTCGCTCAAGCGCTACGTCCGCGAGGAACTGGATCAGGACATCGGAGACCTGAAGGCGAAGCTCCTCCTGGACTATCTGCTGAAGGAGGTCGGTCCAGTGGTCTACAACCAGGCGATCTCGGACGCCCAGGCCTACTTCACGAACCGAGTGGCCGACCTGGAAGGGTCGTGTCACGAACCGGAGTTCGTGTACTGGGACGACTGACGGGGGCGGGGCCACCCGCAGCCCCGCTCGCCACTACTGCTTGAGCGCGAACACCCAGATCACGCCCCCCTGGGGAACGAGGATGTCCCGCTCGAGGTGCACGTTGACGGCCCGCTGCATTCCCGCAGCATCGACACCCCAGCCGGACTGCACCGCGATGTACTGCACACCGTCGATCTCGTAGGACGAGGGCACGCCGGTCACGCCCGAATTGGTGCGCTGCTCCCACAACACATCGCCGGTCTCCGCATCGAAGGCACGGAAATAGCGGTCGTGGGTCCCCCCCGCGAAGATCAGTCCGCCGCCGGTGGCAAGGATCGGACCCCAATTCTGCGATTCGGGGAACTCGTGGGTCCACACTTCCTCGCCCGTCGAGAGGTCCCAGGCCTGGATCTCACCCAGATGGGGGGCATCGTCGACCACGAAGACCTGCGACGAGGCCCCCGTGTAGCCGGCGCCAGGCCGATACTCCACTTCCCGGCCGACGATCGTGGAACAGAGGTTCTCGTTGGCGGGCACATACAGGTAGCCAGTCAGCGGGCTGTAGGCTGCCGGCGGCCAGTCCTTGCCGCCCCACAACGACGGACAGAACGTGGCGGGCTTGTTGGTTCCCGGCTTTCGCTCCTGGTCGTACTCGGGCCGACCGGTCTGCGGGTCTATCGAGGTGAAGACGTTCTGGTCAACGTAAGCCTCTGCGTCGATGAAGTTGATCGCATTCGCCTCTCGCTCCAAGAGCCAGAGATAGCCGTTCCTCGCCGGATGGACCAGCGATTTGATCGTCCGACCGGCACGCGGCACGTCGATCAGCAGTGGCGCCGACACCTCGTCCCAGTCCCAGGACCCATTCCAGTGGTACTGGTGGTGCGCCTTGATCTCGCCGGTATCGGCGTCCATGGCCACCACGGAGTTCGTGTAGAGGTTGTCTCCCGGCCGCTGGTCGCCGATCCAGGGCCCTGGGTTCCCGGTACCCCAGTAGGTCAAATTGAGCTCGGGATCGAACGACCCGGTGATCCAGATCGAAGCCCCACCCCGCTCCCAGGTATCTCCGGGCCAGCTGTCGTTGCCCGGTTCGCCTGGTCCCGGCACGGTGTGTGAGCGCCAAACCTCGTCGCCGGTGGCCGCGTCATAGGCGGCGACAAACCCTCTGATCCCGCGCTCGCCGCCAGACGCACCCACCAGCACTTTGCCATTGGCCACGAGCGGTGCCATCGTCATGTAGTAGCCGCGGGTGTAATCCGCCACCGAGGTTTCCCACGCCACCTGGCCGGTGCGGGCCTCGAGCGCAACAACGAAGGCGTCGTGGGTGGTGTAGTACACAAGGTCGCCGTGGAGGCCTACGCCCCGATTGGTCCAGTGCGACCGAATCGCGTCGTCGGGCAGCGACCGACGGTAGCGCCACAGGACGTCTCCCTCTCGCGCATCGATCGCGATGACCTGGTCTTCTGGAGTGGTCACAAACATCACCCCATCATTGACAATCGGCGGCGACTGGTGCCCCGAAGTCACTCCGGTCGACAGCGTCCACACCGGCACGAGCCCATCGATATTCTCGGTCGTGATCTGGTCCAGCGGGCTGTAGCCCCA
>DEAA01000073.1 GCA_002346545.1 Acidobacteria bacterium UBA2994 | reverse complement strand
CTCAGCCTACGTCGGAGCGGGCCGGGAGCCGGTTGCGGATGCCGGCGAACGAGACCGCGCCGCCGACCGCGAGCAGGGCGGCCGTCACGACGGCAGCGCGGTGGAAGCCGTCGAGGTCGAGGGCGCCGCCGACGATGGTGGCGAGCATCGCGATCACGATGAGCCCCGCGACCCGTGAGATGGCGTTGTTCACCGCCGATGCGATACCCGATCTCGACGTGTCGATCGCGCCGAGGATCGCCGAGGTGAGCGGCGACACCGTGAGGGTGAGACCCAGACCGAAGGCGATCACCCCGGGGAGCACCTGGGTCCAGTAGTCGAACGCTTCGCCGACGGACAGCAGCAGCAGGGCGCCCGCGGCCATCACGATCGGCCCGACGGTCATGAACAGGCGCGGGCCGAACCGGCCGGCGAGGTCACCGACGCGCGAGCTGAAGAGGATCATGAGGATCGTGATGGGGAGGGTCGCGAGTCCGGCCAGGGTCGCCGACAGCCCGGCTCCCTGCTGCAGGTAGACGCCGACGACGAAGCCGTTGAGCGAGAGCGCGGCATAGACGAACGCCGTCGCGAGGTTGCCGGCCCAGAAGTTGCGCGCACGGAACAGGTCCAGGGGCATCATCGGATCCGCTGCCGTCGCCTGCCGCACGAGGAAACCGGCGAACGACGCCACGCCGACGGCGGCGCTGCCCCAGATGGTGGGGGATCCCCACCCCAGGCTCGGCTGCTCGATGAGCGCGAAGACCATGCCGCCGAGACCCAGCGTGCACAGCACGGCGCCCCACACGTCGACGGTGCGGCCCGGCGCGCGCACATCGGGGCGTCTGAGCACCGCCAGCAGCCACAGGGTGATGACGATCGGCACCACGTTGATGAGGAACACCAGTCGCCACGAGAGCAGGTCGACGCTCAGCCCGCCGATGACGGGGCCCACCACCATCGCCCCGGTCGTGGCTGCCGTCCAGATGCCGATGGCGCGCGCCTGCGCGGCATCGCGGAAGGTCGCCGTGATGAGGGCCAGTGAACTGGGCACGAGGAGCGCTCCGGCCACCCCCTGGAGGGCGCGCGCGACGATCAGGAACTCCGGCGTGGGGGCCGCGGCGATCGCGATCGAGGTGATGCCGAACAGCACGAGTCCCCAGCGCAGCACGCGGATGCGGCCATAGACGTCGCTGAGGGATCCCGCCACGAGGATCAGGGCGCCCAGGGTGATCAGGTAGGCGTCGACCACCCACTGCTGCGTCGCGAGGCCACCGCCGAGGTCATCGCGGATCGCCGGGAGGGCGACGGTCACCACCGTGCCGTCCAGGAAAGACACGAACGATGCGAGGATCGCGATCGTCAGGACGAGCCGCTGATCCCGCGGCATCCGTTCCGGCATGTTCTCAGGGTACGTCCGCCGCGCCGCCGCGGGGCCAGCCTCGTGGGTCGGTAGAGTCGGTGCCCGTGCCGCCCCTCCGCGGTGCAGCGCCCCTCCAGGAGGTACCGTGACTCGTCACCACCGGACGCCCCGCCTGCTCGCCGCGGGGGCCGCCGCGGCTGTGGCATTCTCTCTCGCCGCATGCCAGCCCGAGCCCGTGCCGTCCGGCAGCGCGGAGCCCGACGGTACGACGGCCGTACCGACCGAAACCGTCGAGAGCGCTCCGACCCCGACGCCCACCGAGACCGACGCCTTCGTTCTTCCGAGCTCGTGCGAGGAGATCTACTCCGCGGATATGCGGGCGACCCTCGAGGCGGACAACCCACCGCTCAACGACCCCGGTGTGACGATGTATTCCAGCGAGAACGCCGTCGTGCTCGAACTGATCGACTCGGGTGCCCCGACTCTGCGGTGCACGTGGGGCACTCCGTCCGACTACGGCCTGGCCACGAACATCACCCTCATCGACGACGCGCAGGGCGAGGAGATCGCCGCTGAGCTCAGCGCGGCCGGGTTCAGCTCCGAGGACGTCGCCGTCGGCAGCATCCATCGCATCGAGCAGCGGGGGATCACGCTCGACGACGAGCCGTACACGCTGGGTGAGACCCACGTCATCGGCGACGGCGCGATCGTGACGACCCGGTGGATCAACTTCGCTCCCGAGGGCTACAGCGAAGACATCATCGCCACCCTCTGGGGAGCAGATTCTGCGGATTCGGCCGGGTAGCCGCTAGAATGCTGTGCGGGGATCCCGACCGCCCTGTCGCTGCTCGCTGAAGCGGGTGCTCGCGACCGACGGTGCCGGCATCTCCGCCCCGTGTTCGTGACGGCGTCGTGGCGCCGCCCACGGGAATCACGTTCTCTCGCCGGATCACCGGATCGACCGGTATCCGATCCCTAGGCTCAGGAGGAGCATGCCGACCTCGGCACCCGCCGCACAGACTTCCGCCGCGCGTCGTCGCAAGTCGTCGTCTTCCCGACGCGACGATGAGGCGCCGCTGATCCCGATCCTCGCCCGCAAGGTGCGCGAGGTCGAAGCCAAGGCCCAGCGCGGAAAGCTCGGCCCCACCAACCGTGTCAAGTTCCAGGTGATCGCCTTTCTCGTCCGCGAGGAGCGCGCGCGGGTGAAGGCCGACACTGCCGTTGCCGACTCCGCGCGGGCGGAGCTGCTCAAGCGCCTCGACGGCGTCGCGACGATCCTCGCGAAGACCGCCGCGCGCGACACGTCGCTCATCCAGCTGCTCGAGGCCGACCAGGCCACGTCGCCGGTCGCCAAGCGCATGCGACGGGACTGGCTGCTGGAATCGGGCGCCGAGCTTCCGCCGGACGAGCTCATCATCACCGACGTCGCTCCCGTCGCCCCGACGGTGGTGCCGCCCGCGCTCGCCGACCGGCAGGTCGTGCCGGCCGGCATCGAGTCGCGCCAGATGGCGAATCCGTTCCTCGCACCCGACCTCACCATGCGCGCGCCCGTGCCGAGCCCGCGTCGTCGGCTCGACGGCTGGGAGCTCATGGGACCGCTGTACAAGGCGTTCGAGACCGGTGCCGGCGGAGCGAGCGCATCCATGGAGCTGCCTCCCGTGCCGGAGTTCGACCGCGTCTCGCCGCGGGGCCTCGAGGTGATGCCGCACCAGTCGCGTTTCCTCGAGGCGGTGCGCGACGGACACCGCAGCTTCCTCCTGGCCGACGAACCGGGTCTCGGCAAGACCGCCGAGTCGGTGCTGGCGGCCTCCGTGGCCGACACCTATCCGCTGCTGGCGGTCGTTCCCAATGTCGTGAAGATGAACTGGGCCCGAGAGGTCAAGCGCTGGACGCCGCACCGTCGCGCGACCGTGATCCAGGGCGACGGCGAAGACATCGATGCGTTCGCCGACGTCTTCATCGTCAACTACGAGATCCTCGACCGCCATCTGTCATGGCTCGGCTCGATCGGTCTGAAGGGCATGGTCGTCGACGAGGCGCACTTCATCAAGAACCTCACCTCGCAGCGCTCGCGCAACGTGCTCGCGCTCGCCGGGCGCATCCGCGAGCAGGTGCGCGACCCGCTCATGATGGCCCTCACCGGAACGCCGCTCATCAACGACGTCGAGGACTTCGATGCCATCTGGCGCTTCCTCGGCTGGACCAACGGCGAGAAGCCGGGCCCCGATCTGATGGCGAAGCTCGACGCGACCGGATTCACCCCTGCCGACAAGGCGTTCTACCCCGAGGCGCGCGACGCGGTGATCTCGATGGGCATCGTTCGCCGCAAGAAGAAGGACGTCGCGGCGGACCTGCCCGACAAGCTCGTCGCCGATCTGCCGGTGGAGCTCGACGACGAGTTCGGTCGCTCCATCCGCGAGGCCGAGCGCGAGCTCGGCGCGCGCCTGGCCGATCGCTACCGCCGTATCGTCGATGCCCGTGAGAACGCCCGCTCCGGGGCGGCCCTGGCTCCGGGCGAGGTCGACGACGACATCGTGCGGCTGGTCGCGCAGAACGAGCTCGACGAGTCGAAGGCGGCGGGTTCGGGGAGCGAGAACGTCTTCACGATGGTCCGTCGCATCGGACAGGCCAAGGCTCAGCTGGCGGCGGACTACGCGCTGCAGCTGCAGCGCTCGGTGGGCAAGGTGGTCTTCTTCGCCAAGCACATCGACGTGATGGATGCCGCCGAGGCGCACTTCGCCGCATCCGGCCTGCGAAGCGTTTCGCTCCGGGGCGACCAGACCTCCACGGCGCGCCAGGAGGCCATCGACGCGTTCAACAACGACCCCGAGGTCGGTGTCGCGGTCTGTTCGCTGACCGCCGCGGGCGTCGGCGTGAACATGCAGGCCGCGTCGAACGTGGTGCTGGCCGAGCTGTCGTGGACCGCTGCCGAGCAGACGCAGGCGATCGACCGCGTGCATCGGATCGGACAGGACGAGCCGGTGACCGCGTGGCGCATCATCGCCGCCCACACGATCGACACGAAGATCGCCGAACTGATCGATTCCAAGGAGGGATTGGCGCAGCGTGCCCTGGACGGGCAGGCCGTCGATCCCGGTTCGAGCGACTCCGTGCAGCTGTCGGCCCTGATGCACCTGCTGCGGCAGGCGCTCGGCGCCGCCTGAGTCCTCCGCATCCGACCGACCGTGTGGCAGCGGGAGTCCGCGGCCACTAATGTCGGGTGAGGCAGCGTCGCCCAGCATCATCCCGACGATTGAGGACCACAGCATGAAGATCGGAATCCTGACCAGCGGCGGCGACTGCCCGGGCCTGAACGCCGTCATCCGCGGCGTCGTGCTCAAGGGCACCACCACTTACGATCTTGAGTTCGTCGGCATCCGTGACGGCTGGCGGGGCGTCGTGGACGCCGACTTCTTCCCGCTCACGCGTCACGAGGTCAAGGGCCTGTCCAAGGTCGGGGGCACGATCCTCGGCACCAGTCGCACGAACCCCTACGAGGGTCCGCGCGGAGGCGCTGAGAACATCGCCAAGACGATGTACGGCCACCGCCTCGACGGCATCATCGCCATCGGCGGCGAGGGAACCCTCGCCGCCGCGGACAGGCTGTCCAAGGACGGCATCAACGTGCTCGGCGTGCCGAAGACGATCGACAACGATCTGCGTGCCACCGACTACTCCTTCGGCTTCGACACCGCGGTGAACATCGCCACGGACGCGATGGACCGCCTGCGCACCACCGGCGATTCGCACCAGCGGTGCATGGTCGCCGAG
>DEAA01000024.1:5240-5507 GCA_002346545.1 Acidobacteria bacterium UBA2994 | reverse complement strand
TCACCTATCCGTGCAGCAGTCCCCCTCGTCTGCGTCAGGCTCGGTCGTTGGCGTCTCTCGCGCGATCGTCTTCGACACACCTGTCATGTGCATGGGATCGAGGTCGACCTCGGCCGCGCGGACGGCGCGATTGCGCTCTTTGCCAGGCCTCACCCATTGAGCGCGCTTCATCCGGTCCGCTGGGTACGCGGCCTCTTCGCGGGTCGCCGTGTCCGCGGCCGTGTTAACAGCGTGAGCCGCTTGCCAGATCTCGCCGCCCATCGGCTT
>DEAA01000024.1:0-4891 GCA_002346545.1 Acidobacteria bacterium UBA2994 | reverse complement strand
GAACTCGTCACCATGCTCCACCCACACGAACAGTGGATTGTGCGGGTCGAAGCGGATCACGCAAGGTCGGGTGGCACCCTCTCCGCCCGCTCCAACAGCTCGAAGCTCGGTGAGGCGGTTCGAGCGATAGACGCGCCGAGCGTGATTGATCCCGTAGTCCTGCAGCCTGCAGCTCTTGGCGGGAAGAAACCCGATGAACTCGTCGAGCCCGAAGGGGACATGCAGCTCGGGTGCGATCCGCCGGTAGGCGCGGAACATCTCGTTCGGTGTGAGTGCCCGCCCCGGGAGCATCGGATCGGACAAACCCGCGTGCGGTCGGTTCTGCCACTCGATCGCGATCCAGTCTTCGAGCAGCTCCTGCAACTGGTTGAGGGCGAGTGCCCTATCGGTCGGTTCGTCTCTGCCGCGGCGCTCGACACTTCCACCGGTGAAGCCCTCCAAGTACTGCACGAAGCCATCTTTGATCGCGTCGCCGTGGTCCTCCTCGAGCATCCATCGCAGCCGATCGAGTGTCCGGCTCGTCGTGCCCGAAGATCGCGTCGTCCCCTTCTCGCCGAGCTCGCTCAGCGCCACGCCGATACGAGAGTCAATGTCACGTTTGCCGCGGTTGAGGTGCCGCGCGTCCACAAGCCCGAGCACACCTTCCCCGCAGTAACGGTGGAACTTGCGGCGGACCGTCTCCAACGAGGTCACGGTAGTCAGACTCGACATTGCCGTGCGCACGCCCTCAAAGAGGAACTTGGCCGGCTGCCCGCTGTCGACCGCAGCCTTGACCACGGCGAATTGCTCGGCCCACGCATCGACAATGCGTCTCTCGTCCTCGTCCAGTCCGTCGAGGACGCGGGCCGCCGAGCCTGTCGCCGAGTCGGCGCGATCCGCATGCCAGGTCACGTTCGGCAACCTGACCAGCTCATCGGCGTCGACCATTCGCGTGAAGCCAGCCTCCAGAGAGCGGAGAGTGACATGGCGGTAGTCAGCCGCGATGACGACGAACCGCTCCTCATCCCAGGTCAGCGTCACACCGATGCCGACCCGCACGATCACGCCGCCTTCGCGACCGTCGTCAACGACAAACGCCGCGACGAATCGAAGACCAGATCACGCCACCACAGCGCTGAGTAGACAGCACCCAACGGCTGAGCCGATACGCCCTCCAGCAAGCTCGCCCACTCCGACAACCGCCCGGACACGCCGGAGTGGGCACGCAGCACATCCACACTCGCCAGATCGCGCCACCGGTCATACCGGTAGCCGGACAGGAAGCGAAGATTGCGGCCTTCGCTCTCGCTGATGTCATGCACGACGAAGTAGTCCCAGCCCAGCTCGCCACACAGGGCCGAGGTCCAGTCGAACGCTTCGACGTCATCCGCCTCGATGCGCGGCAGAGGCTTCACATCGATCACCGCGGCGGATCCATCGCGGAAGCGGACGAAGAAGTCGGGCGCGTGGCGTCGAGGCGTTCCCGCCCAGTCAATCCACAGCGGCTGAGACGAGATCGCCGCGACAGCAGGGTCACGGTCCATCTGCATGAGGGCGACCCGTTCGTACAACGACTCGAACCAGACATGCCGGCCGGTCGTGGCGGCCCAGTACTGGCCCATGTAGTTCTTCTTGTGCTTCCACGACTTCGGAGTTCGAACCTTGTCGACGGCCTCGAAAGCCACATCGACAACGTCAGCGGAGTCACGGCGATGATCCACGCCTCGGATGACGTACTCGATCTGAGCGTGCGGGGCATTCACCGCGGCAGCGGGTTCCCACCGCTTCAACGACATCTACTCTCCGATCTCGACGAGATGTTCAGTTGGAGAGTCCTCTGACGCCGCCAGAGTACGACCGGCCAGATACCCAGCCGGCGAGACACGCCCGCGGTCGGACGAGGAGCCCGCGGAAACTATAGATGGATTGGCAAAAACTACAGGTCGGTTGTCACGACCACAGAATCGATGGCAGAAACCACAGATGCGTTGTCATCGGACAAGCGATCGCCTACCGCGTGCACCACGGCTTCGACCACCACGACGTCGCCCTCTCGGCCGGAGTGCAGCGCATGGTGCGCTCCGACATCGGGGCCTCGGGCGTGATGTTCACCCTCGACACCGAGTCGGGCTTCGATGACGCGGTGTTCGTCACGAGCTCCTACGGCCTCGGCGAGGCGGTCGTGCAGGGCGCCGTCAACCCCGACGAGTTCTACGTCTACAAGCCGGGTCTGCGTGCCGGGCGCCCCGCGATCCTCAAGCGCAGCGTCGGTGAGAAGGCGATCGCCATGCGCTACGCGAACGGGCAGCACGTCGACGGCAGCACGGCTTTCGTCGAGGTGGATGCCGCCGAACGCTCGCGTTTCTCGATCACCGATGCGGAGGTGCAGGAGCTCGGCCGGATCGCCCTCGTCATCGAGGCTCATTACGGCCGCCCCATGGACATCGAGTGGGGCAAAGACGGCAACGACGGCCAGATCTACGTGCTGCAGGCGCGCCCCGAGACCGTCGTGTCGCGGAAGTCCGCGAACGTGCTGAGCCGCTTCGTGCTCGCCGAGCGCAGTGCGGTGCTCGTCGAGGGGCGCGCGATCGGGCAGCGTATCGGCTCCGGTCGCGTGCGGGTGCTCACCTCGATCGATCAGATGCACGACTTCGCCCACGGCGACGTGCTGGTGGCCGACATGACCGATCCCGACTGGGAGCCGATCATGAAGCGCGCCTCGGCGATCATCACCGACCGCGGCGGACGCACCTGCCACGCCGCGATCATCGCCCGCGAGCTCGGCATCCCCGCCGTCGTCGGCACCGGCGTGGCCACCCATGCCTTGAAAGACGGCCAGGAGGTGACCGTCTCGTGCGCCGAGGGTGATGACGGTCTCGTGTACGACGGGCTCCTGCAGTTCGCCGAGGAGCAGACCGAGCTCGATCGGATGCCGGCGGCCCCCGTCAAGGTGATGATGAACGTCGGCACCCCCGACCAGGCGTTCGCCTTCTCGCGTCTGCCGCACGCGGGTGTGGGCCTGGCTCGGCTGGAGTTCATCATCAACCGTCAGATCGGCATCCACCCTCGGGCCCTGCTGGAACTCGACCGGCTCGACGGTGCGCTCGCCGAGGACATCCGGGAGCGCACCGCCGCGTATCCGTCGGCCAAGGAGTACTTCATCCAGCGCGTGGCCGAGGGCGTGTCCATGATCGCCGCTGCCTTCGCGCCGGAGCCGGTGATCGTGCGCCTGTCGGACTTCAAGTCGAACGAGTACGCCAACCTCATCGGGGGGTCGCTCTACGAGCCCGACGAAGAGAATCCGATGCTCGGATACCGCGGCGCCGCCCGCTACGTCTCTCCGGATTTCCGCGCGTGCTTCGACCTGGAGTGCGAGGCCCTGCGCCGGGTGCGCGATGACATGGGACTGACCAACGTGCAGATCATGGTGCCGTTCGTGCGAACGGTCGGCGAGGCGAAGGCCGTCGTCGACCTGCTCGCGCAGAACGACCTGCGCCGCGGCGAGAACGGGCTTCGCGTCGTCATGATGTGCGAACTGCCCGCCAACGCCGTGCTCGCAGAGCAATTCCTCGAGCACTTCGACGGGTTCTCGATCGGCTCCAACGACATGACGCAGCTGACCCTGGGGCTGGACCGCGACTCGTCTCTCATGGCATCAGCCTTCGACGAGCGCGATCCCGCCGTGCTGCACCTGCTCGGCATGGCCATCGACGCGTGTCGGCGACAGGGCAAGTACGTCGGCATCTGCGGACAGGGGCCGAGCGATCACCCGGACTTCGCGCAGTGGCTCGTCGGCCGCGGCATCCAGTCGCTCTCGCTCAACCCCGACACGGTCGTCGAGACCTGGCTCGCGCTCGCGGCGAACGACAGCCCCGGGGTCGAGACGCCTGCGCCGGCCTACGAGCACCAGTCGTAGCCCGGCGCCGGGCGCGCTGCGCTCTTCCGCACCTCGTAGCTGTGTATGAATAGCTTGTGCACAAGGGCCTATCTACGGGACGTTAATGTCGTAGGTATGTTCTACCCTCGAAGTAGTCGGAGATCGAGCGGGGGTTGTGATGGCGATCGACCAGCAGGGTGGGGCGGACCGGGTTCGCACGCGTGAGCTGGTTGCGGAGATCGCGGCGTTCGATGCGGCGGAGGCGCGGATTCAGGCGGAGCGTGAGCGGTTGTATGCCGAGGCGTATGACCTCGCCCAGCAGCAGACGGCACGGTTGCGGGATGCCTCGACGCGGGAGCGGGAGATGCCGCTGCGGGCGATGGCGGCGGAGCTTGCTGTGGCGAAGCGGGTCAGTGACCGCACGATGCAGACCCGCCTGTTCGAAGCGCACCGCACCGTGACCCAGTTCCCCGCGGCGTGGGAGTCGTGGCGGGCGGGCCGGGTGTCCCGGGCACACGTGAAGGTCATCGTCGACACCGGTGCGGAGCTTGCCGACCCCGGGGCTCGGGGAAGGTATGAGCGGGATGTGCTCGGGTATGCGGAGGCGACGTCTGCGGCGAGGGTGCGGTCGTATGCGGAGCAGGTCGCGGAGAACCTCAACCCGAAGAGCATGCAGGAACGTCACGATGATGCCGTGCTCGATCGACGCATCTGGGTGGAGGACCTGCGGGATGGGATGTCGATGCTCGGGGTGATCGGACCGTCCGTGGAGGTCCACGGGGTCTACGACCGGCTCACCCGGCAGGGGAAGACGATCAAAGCCGCCGACCGCGCCGCACGCCGCGACACCACCGAGACGCGGACGGGTGACGGTGCGTCGTCAGGTCCGGGTGTGTGGTTCGATGAGCGGTCGCTGGATCAGATCCGCACCGACCTGCTCCTGGACATGATGCTCACCGCCTCCCCCTCCGTCGACCCGACCGGGGTCGAGGGCGGGTTGGGTGCGATCCGTGGGCACGTGCAGGTCACCGTCCC
>DEAA01000072.1:2772-82394 GCA_002346545.1 Acidobacteria bacterium UBA2994 | reverse complement strand
GGCATCTTCCGGATGGAGGTAGCGGTTTGGGTCGGCCTGGAACCTGGTCAGACAGCCTTCGCAGCAGAAGAAGTACGTCTGGCCCTCATGCTCGCAATTGAAAGAATCCGGCGCCGGGTCGACCTTCATTCCGCACACGGGATCCACCGCTAGCAGTGGATTGTCGGCCGAGGGTGTAGGCGCCGACGAATCTTCCCGCTCGAGAAACTGGTCCGGGTCTGCGACAAACGCTGTGCAACATCCGCCACAGCAGAAGTAGTAGGTCGCGCCGGCGTGCTCATGCTGGTGACGGGCGGTATCCGGGTCTACTCGCATACCGCAGACCGGATCACGCGTGTCAGCTGCCTTGGTCATCGAGTGCACGCTCGTTGGGTTCCATCAGGATCGACGCCCGCTCGCTTTACGACAATCCCTGGGTTCATTCATCATAGTCGTTCGATCGCATGCGCCCTCGCCGACGACCCGCACCGATTCACCATCCAGATCACATGAACAGACGACACGTCTTTCTCCTCTCGCTTGCTCTGATCTCGTTCGCCTCAACCCCAGCGGCGGCCCAGAACCCGGCCGAAGACAGCCTCTGGGCCGGCAGCGCCGAGGTCTCGGCGGTAGCAACGTCCGGTAACTCCGACACCCGGACCTTCGGCCTGGGCGGAGAGCTCACCTACGACCCCAGCGGCTGGAGCTGGCGGGCCCGGGCAGCCTACGTGGAGACCTCTGCCGACGACCTGCTGCGTGCTCGCTCGTTCAACGGCCTCGCCGAAGCCTCCCGAAACCTGAAGGACCAACTTGAGGTGTATGGGCGAGGCGGATACCTCCGAGATCTGTTTGCCGGGATCGAACGACGCGTAACCACCGAAGGAGGGCTGGCCTGGGAAGCCATAGCCGGAGCACCGCACTCGCTGCAGATACTGGTCGGCGGCGGCGTGACCCGCGAGATTCGCCTGGTAGGAGAAGACCTGACGATCGGGACAGCCAATGCCACCGGCCGCTATGTCTTAACCCTCTCCAACACCAGCAAGATCACCGAAGAGGCGTCGTTCGTCGGCGATCTGAACACCGGCGAGAACTGGCGCATCGCGAACGAGGTGGCGGCCACCGCCACGCTCACCCGCCTGTTCTCACTCAAGGTGTCCCACAAGCTCAGCTACCTGAATGCTCCGGTACCAGGCTTCAAAAGCACGGACACCATCAGCTCGGCCGCGTTGGTGGCCACGTTCTAGTCCCCTTCAGTCCAGCTGGGACCCGAGCCAGGCCTCGCGGAACCGCATATGGCTGGAGGTTAGGGTCCGACCGATCTCCTCGAACGCGACCAACCGGAGGCCGGGATGCTCCTCCGGCGTGACGCGCGCGGTAAGGAGCTCCCCCGCGCGAGCGAACGTCAGCGTCACTGAGCGACCAGGTAGCAACCGGTCACGCGTCTCGCTCCAACGACCGGCCGACGAGACCTCCCGGCCGTCGATCGACACGATCACGTCGTCCCGGTCGAGCCCGGCGAGATGGAGCGGCGAGCCAAAAGGCATCGGGCGAGTCACCCTCGCGCCGCCCCGCTCGAATCGGAGCGAGGGATCCCCGAGCCAGGCCTGGTCGAGGGCGGTCGGCACCACCGCCACGCCGGCCCGCTCCAACAGCGGCACGTAGTCGATCACCTCGCGTCCCTCGACGTAGCGGTCGAAGTACTCGTCGGCGAACGACGCGTCGGTCAACTCCTCCAGCGCCGCGCGCGCATCAGCCATCGTGTAAGGCCGGTCCACAGCACCCGGCGTCGAGCCTCCTGGCAGTCCGAACTGGCGCCACAGCAGCCGCATGTAGTCGTCCAGCGTCAGGCTGGGCACACCGGCCGCGTCGGCGCTCCGAACCCGGAGCAAGAGGTCGAGCCCCAAGCCGAGCGTCTCGCCCCAAGTGTAGTAGGAGATGAAGAGGTTGTCCCAGTTCGTGGGATCGATCGCACTGGCGGCGTCGGTAAACGGCGCGAGCCGGCTCATCTCGACGGCGGAACGGAACCGCCGGCCCGGCCCCAATCGCACGGTCTCGATGGCGCGGCTGAACCTGCCAAGAGTGGCGGGCAGCGACGCCAAACCTGCCCGCTGCAGCGTGAGCGTGCCGTAGTAGTTCGTGTACCCCTCCGCCAACCAGAGCTCGCCAGAAGCGTTAACGTTCTCGAAGTCGAATGGCTCGAGGGACTGAGGCCGGATCCGCTCGACGTTCCAGACGTGAAAGAACTCGTGTGAGACCGACCCGAGCAGCGCTCGGCCCTGGGTACGCAACGATGCCGGCGCGCTGATCACCGTGCTGTTGCGATGCTCCATCGCGTCCCCGGCGGCGGTCGGCAGGTAATCGGCAATGAAGGTGTAGCGACCGGTCTCGAAACGTGGGAACTCTCCGAAGACCGCCACCATCTCACGGACAATCCGTTCGACGTCGGCCGCATAGCGGTCGACATCGGCGTCGCTGCCTCCGTGGTGCACCGCCACCCGGAAATCGGGCCGGTAGGTCGAATCTGACGGATCGGTCACCTCGAAGGTCCGGTCGACAAACGCGCTGAACTCCGCCGGGCTGTCCAGCAAGTAGCCAACGTTGGGGGCGATAAACCTGAGCTGGTCATCGGTCGGGAACAGCTGCGTCGCCACTCGCCACGGCTCCCCAGCCGGAGGCACGAAACGCACCTCGATGGGGCCGGTCTCGAGACCGGCCGGCCACACCAGGCTCGCCGGCATGTTGAGGTGGGCATGCGTCGGGTCGACGGCGAGATAAGTCCCGTCCACCCGATCGCCGAAAATGCGGTAGTAGAAGACCACCGAACCATCGTGATCGGCGATGTCCCACCGGGTCGGTGTGGTCCGGATCGCCTCGAGCGGCTCGCCGGCGGCGGTACGTGCCTCGACCATGAAGATGTTCTTAGCAAAGTCGTGGCGCGCGTACCGGCCGGGTGAGGCACTGCTCATCCGCAGACTGAGAGGATCCGCGCCGAGACCGTCGACCTCGAGTTCGACCGCCATCCACCGATGAGCCGGTTCAGGCACACTCACCGTGTAGCGCACCCTGGCGTCGGTGCTCCCGGCGGTCGACTGGCCACCAGTCGGGACGCTGAGTCTCAGCGCAATAACCGCGAGCACCAGAGCCGCGGCGCCGAGTCGCCAACCGCGCGCCCGGCGCCAGGCACTGGACCTGATCATGGAGCGGTCTCGAGCGCGTCCCAGACCTGTCGGATAAACTCGTCTTCGGGCACCGCACCGAGCACCTCGACGCGGTCGTTGATAACGGTCTTCGGCACACCGGTGACCCGGTACTGCTGAACGAGCTCCGGATACTCAACCGCCGAGATAGTGGACGCGGTGATCTGGGGGTGCGCGAGCGCGAGACGCTGGGCAAGGCTGACCGCCTTGGGGCAATGGGGTCAGGTGGGGGTGGCGAAGACCTGAATGTCGACCGGGTCATTCAACCCAGAGAGCCGTTCGCGCGTCTCCTCCGAGAGACCGGGGTCTCCGTCCGCCACCAGCAGCACGGCCTCGACCAGCGAGATCAGCTCGTGCCCCTCCGGAACACCGTAGAACCGGATCCCGGTGTCCTCCGCCCCGACCACCGCGATCGCTGGCGCCCGGCGGATGCCGGCCCGTTCGGTGACCTCGGTGTCGAGCAACAGGTTGTACTCCTCGACCGTGATCTGGTCAGAAAAGGCCGCCACCCGCTCGACGATCTGTCGCGCGGGCAGGCAGGTGTCGCAGCCAAAGGTCTGGGTG
Organism: Acidobacteria bacterium UBA2994; assembly: GCA_002346545.1. Classification (GTDB taxonomy): domain Bacteria; phylum Acidobacteriota; class Vicinamibacteria; order Vicinamibacterales; family UBA8438; genus UBA2994. The sequence continues at coordinate 78,654 of DEAA01000072.1, read as the reverse complement.
AAGAACTGGAGAGTAACCGGCGCGGCGAGCGCTTCGAGCGACGCCTCAAGATCGACGGGACCACGAATGTCCATCCGCCGATTATCGCACTGGTTCTCGGACGAGAACCGCGCTACTTGAAGAGATCGTCGAATGCCTGGCGCGCGCTGCTGGTACCGGTGGGGGCGACGCGGGCCGAGTGGGTCTGGCGCTCAACCGTCACCCGCGGCTCGAAGTAATCGCAGTCGTTCCGAACATCCTTGGGCGCCACGCGGGCCTTGATCGGTTGCTGGCACTCGAACCGGCTGCCTGAATCGAACGAGGCGCAAAGCGCGCAAACATACAGATCGCTGCCGCACGCCGAACAGCGGCTCTCTGGACCGATCGCCAGGTTCAGGGTCTGGCCACACCGAGCGCAGCGTACCACGTCGTGGAAACCAGGCATGTTGGGCGTCCGGTGCTCACGGTTGATGACGCTGCGTGGCTTGCCGTCGCCCTTCGGCTTGTTCGGCCTATCCCGCGTGGTGCGTTCCCGGTCGTCGTCCCGGTAGCCGCGTTGCCGGTATTTGCGTTCGCTCATGATCTAATGGCGAAATTTCCGAGGCCCTGGCCTCGTCTGCACGAGCCCGAAGACAATTTGGGCGTGAAACCGGTCTGATTATACGCACGGACCGGCAGGTTCCGCTGGCCGCCGGCGCTAGAACCTGGTTCTAGTTGAACGCGCCTCCACCGGCACGCGAGGTCCAGGTCGAACTGGCAACCGACTGCTAGAGTACCAACTCACAACAGATCCGAGCCATCATCACCGGCATCGGCTCGGTCATCGCGTAGCTGATGGGGATGGGTGCGGTGTGCGGGGCAGTAAAGACCATGTACAGCGCGCTGGCCACACGCACGCGGGAGAACGACGACCCTCCGGGCCCTGGGCCTTCCACACAAGCTCGGTTGTCTTCTCGGTACTGACCGACTCGGCGCTGCTGGTACAGGGCACCACCTGCACCCTGGTCATGGGCCTGGTCGGCGGCCTGTCCCAGCTATCCGCCCCGCCCGGATACGAATCTTCACGGCTCTCTGCGAGTTATAGCCCCTGCTTCTGTGATGCGCCCCCCAGGGGGTCGGGCGAAACCCTCTCTAGAAGAGGAGGTTGAGCATCACGCGCGCGGTTCGGGGCAGCGACGGGTGGAAGTGCACGTCTTCGATGCCGCCCACCGGCTCGCCGGGCAAACGCGACTCGTAGAGGTAGTCGATGTCGGAGACGTCGCTGTCGAGCAAGTTGAAGCCTTCCACGGTGATAGTGGCCCGCTCGTTGAGATTGAAACCGATCTCACCGTTCCAGATCGTGGTGGCAGCCGACTTCACCGACGCATCTTCGATGAGCGGTCTGGGACCAAAGTGCCGTAGCCGGAGACTTCCGTGCACACGGCGGTTCGGCGCCACCGTGATAGCGCCGGCGATGACCCGATCCAGGGCGCCCGGAATGAAGTCGCCCGCGGGGTCTTCATCCGCGAACCGGGCGCGAGAGAACGACAGGTCGAGCTCGCCGGTCAGCCAGGACGCGAATCGCACGTAGTTGGTCCACTCGACGCCAAGACGTCGACTCGGCCGGCTGGCCTCGCTGATGCCGGCGTCGCCGACAAATAGCAGTTCGGAATCGAACGAGAGATACCAGAGCGCCACCGTGGACTGCACGCCAGGCAACCGGACAGTCCGCAGACCGATCTCCGCGCCGTTGGCCGGCACCAGCGGATCCTCGCGATCGACCGGATCCCCGCTCACGGGGTCGACCTGCACAGTGGCGACACGGGGGTCGTTGCTGTGGAAACCGCGCCCGTAGTTCAGATAGAGCTCGGTCCCCTCCCACGGCCCGAGAACGGCGGTTATCTTCGGGCTCACGAGAGCCGCAGTTCCGTCGCCTGAGTTGAGCGAGTTCTGTGCTGTGACGTCGTAGCGATATACGTCACTGCGCAATCCCAGGGTCGTCCGGAACACGCGCGTCCATTCGATTTCACTCTGAGCGAAGAGCCCGGCCGTCGTCTGGGTCACCTCGTCATTACGAATAGCATTGGTGCGTCGGCGTGCCACCGTGTTGTAGAGCCCGACCGTGTCGACCACATCGTTGCGCACCGACACACCGATGGCATTCTCGACCGGGCGGTCGAACACGCGGCCCAGCCGCCGATGCACCATCTTCGCGCCCGAGCTCAGGCGACGACCTTCCTGTTCGACCTGGTCGCCATTGATCGGGTCTTCGAGGAAGTAGGTGAAGTTCTGGAACAAGTTGAGACCGCCGGTGAGGGCGTACGCCGTGAAGCGGGTCGACTGATTGGCACCCGAACGGAGCCAGTCGAACGTACCGGAGTAGCGATAGGCGCTGCCGGCATCCGTGTTGTCGATGCCCCCGAAGCGGCCAATGAGCCCCTGCTCGATCGCCCGGCGCGGAATCTGGTCCGTGGCGTTCCAGTCTCCGCGATACCCCATCCCGGTAATAGAGAAGCCGTTCTGCCGGTCACCCTGGCTGTAGCGGATGATGCCATTAGCCTTCTCCATGTTGTCCGGGCGCTCCCAGGGCCCGTCGTTCTGCGTGAGCTCCAGCGCCACCAGGAGATTCCCCGGCCCAACCTCGGGCGAGACGGCGCCCAGCACACGGCCCCAGCCCTGACCGCCGCCGCTGATGCTGAAGATCGGCCGATCCAAGCTGTTCACGTAATTGATGTTGGCCGAGCCGGCGGCGGAGAAATCGCCGTGTTCGGCAAAGTACGGTCCCTTCGTGTACTGCACGCCGCTGACCAGCTCCGGGATCAACGCGTTAACGTCAGTGTAGCCGTGGGCGTGAGCGCCAGACGACTCATTCAGCGGTACCCCGGCCAGGGTCGTCGCGAAGTCGGAGCCGTGGTCTAGGTTGAAGCCTCGGAGGTAGTACTGGTTGGCCTTCCCTTCGCCGCTGTGCTGGCTCACCACGAACCCGGGCACGGCTTCGAGCACCTCTCCGGGCCGCATAATCGGGCGCGCCTCGAGCTGGGCCGAGGTGATCGCCCCTACACTGGCCGAGGTGGCAATCCCGACCAGGTTCTCCCTCGGATTCTCCAGGTCGGCGATATTCCGGAACGTTCGGGCACCCGTGACCACCACGTCGGCCGTGATGCTTAGTGCGAGCCGGGCGTCGACCGTGAGGGTCTGACCCGCGGCCATCTGAACGTCTTCGCGGAACGTCGAAAAATTGACCAGGCGGACCACCACTGTGGCAGCACCGGCCGAGACTCCCTCGACCCGGTAGACGCCGACGTCGTCGGTCACGGCCGAGAACGAGCCGTCGTCAGTTTCCACCCCGACCGTCGCGCCGGGGAGCACGCCCCCTGTATCGTCTGTCACCGTCCCGGTGAGGGTTCCCGCTCCCTGGCCAGCGACCGATGCCACCCAACCGAACACACAGCACGCAACCAAAACGCTCCAACGCAAGACGCTGCCCTCCAGTTCAGTGGGCGCACCACGCACCCAACCCTACTAGTGTCCGACAGCTTCAATGTTTCGGAGCCTTAAGAGTTCCTGAAGACTACGTCCCAGCCGGACAGCCTCTCCGGGTCGCCGAATCAGCCGCATCTTTCGACTGCCGGTCATCTAGAGAAACTTGTCTGGAAAAGACGCGTTGACCTCATGCAGGAACTGCGTGTTGCGGTTGCGTCCAGCTGTCCGGTCACGTACGCTCAGGGGGTTATCTAGCTTGCCACCGCCGGGCTCGCCCCGGAGCGAGGCCTCTGCCATGCCTGCCCGACTCATCTTCTTACTTGGCGTCCTTTTCGTGTTCATGGTCGTGCCGTCGGCCGTGAACCTGCTCACCGAGTGGTTCTGGTTCGGTGAAGTCGGCTACACAGCCGTCTTCATCCGCACCCTGACGGCACGCGCCACCCTGGGCGCCCTGGTGCTACTAGTAACCTTCGCACTCGTGGCGTTCAACCTGCGCACGGCGCTGGGTCAGGTCACTCGGCCCTACATGCTCTTTCCAGGCGGCGGCGACATCCAGCCGATCGTGCTCAATCAGCGCCAGCTCCAGCTGATGGGCACTGGCGTGGCCGGACTCGTGGCGGTGTTTCTGGGTCTGTTCGCCTCCAACGAGTGGCTGACCTGGCTGCAGTTCCAGCAACAGGTGCCCTTCGGGCAGACCGACCCCTTGTTCGGACACGACGTCGCGTTCTACGTGTTCACCCTGCCGTTCCTAGATCTGCTGCGCTATCTGGCCATGGCGGCCCTCATCCTCTCGACCATCGGGTCGGGAGCCGCCTACGTGGTGTCCGGTGCTCTGGCGTTAGACCCGGCGCGGGGCCTAATCGTGGCCGAGCCCGCCCGCAAGCACCTCGGCCTCCTGCTCGCGGTGTTCTTCGTCCTACTGGCCTGCGGCGCGTATCTGGATGTCCCCCGGCTGCTAACGACACCGGGCGGGGTCGTGCACGGCGCGTCGTATGTAGACGCCGTCATGCGAGTGCCGATCCATTGGGTGTTGATGGGCGTTGCCTTGCTCGGGGCCGGTCTCTCGACCATAAGCGCCTTCACGGCCCGCAACACGCCGGCGATGGCCGCCGTGGGTCTCTACGCCCTGGTGACGGTGGCGGGCAATCTGGGCTCGGTCGCGCTCCAGCGTCTGGTGGTGACCCCCGACGAGCAGCAGCGGGAAGCCCCTTACATCGCCCACACCATCGCGGCCACGCGACAGGCATTCGGACTGGAAGCGGTCGAGGAGCGCGAACTCTCAGGCGACGAGATCCTGACGCTCGCCGATATCGAGAACAACACGGACACCATCAACAACGTCCGGCTCTGGGACCATGAGCCGCTGCTCGACACATTCGGCCAGATTCAGGAGATCCGGACCTACTACGACTTCGCGTCGGTCGACAACGACCGGTATCTGATCGATGGCGAGTATCGCCAGATCATGCTGTCGAGCCGGGAGCTCAACTCAGACAGCCTGCCCAACCGATCCTGGGTTAACGAACGCTTGCAATACACCCACGGATTCGGCGTCGCGATGGGCCCGGTCAACCAGGTGACCCAGGAGGGGCTGCCAGTACTGTTCATCCAGGATCTACCACCTACCTCGTCGGTGGACCTCCAAGTCGACCAGCCCAGTATCTACTTCGGCGAGCTGTCGAACGACTACGTCATCGTCAACACCAACACCGACGAGTTCCACTACCCGGAGGGCGAAGATAACGTCTCAACCCGCTACGACGGAAACGGCGGGGTGCCACTGTCAGGACTCATCCGGCGGATGCTCTACGCCGTGCAGTTCCAGGCCTACGAGATCCTGGTGAGTGGTCAACTCAGCGGCGAGAGCCGCATCATCTACCACCGGAACATCCTCGACCGCGTGACCACAGTCGCGCCGTTCCTGCGCTACGACAGCGATCCGTATCTGGTGATCTCCGAGGGGCGCCTCGTCTGGATGGTCGACGCCTACACCGTGAGCGACCGCTATCCCTACGCCCAGCCGACGGCAACCGGGGTCAACTACATCCGCAACGCGGTGAAGATCGTTATCGACGCCTACGACGGCACCATGACGTTCTACCTGGCTGACGCGGAAGACCCGGTAGCCCGGACACTGCAAGCTATTTTTCCGGAACTGCTGCGGCCGCTCGACGACATGTCGGAGGACCTGCGGCGGCACATCCGCTATCCGGAAGGGCTGTTTACGCTCCAGACCGAGATCTACTCGACCTTCCACATGACCAACCCGGCGGTCTTCTACAACCGTGAAGACCAGTGGGAAGTACCGGTCATCGACGGCGAGGAGATGGAGCCGTACTACACGATCATGCGGCTGCCCGGAGAACCGCGGGCCGAGTTCATCCAGATGCTCCCATTCACGCCGCGGGGGCGGAACAACATGGCCGCATGGATGGCGGCCCGCAGCGACGGTGACCAGTACGGCAAGATCCTGGTCTTCCAGTTCCCGAAGCAGAAGCTGGTGTTCGGACCCAGCCAGGTCGTGGCCCGCATCAACCAGGACCAGGAGATCTCGCCGCAGATCACCCTCTGGAACCAGCAGGGCTCGGAGGTCATCCAGGGCACGCTCCTAGTCGTGCCGATCGAGGGAGCGCTCCTCTACATCCGACCACTGTATCTGCGAGCGTCGGGCGGGCGGATCCCGGAGTTGCGGCGCGTCATCGTCGCCTACCAGAACCAGATCGTGATGGAAGAGACGCTCGACCAGGCGCTGGGGCAGCTGTTCCGCTCAGGGGCACCGGCCGCGCCACCGTTGGCGCCCGAGGCAATTCTCGCCAACCAGGAGACAGTGATCCCGGCGCCCGATCTTCCAGCAACGTCGGATGACGATCCGCTGGTGAGCCAAGCCAGCGTCCACTATCAGCGCGCGCTGGCAGCGCAGCGCAACGGCGACTGGTCGCTTTATGGTGAAGAAATCGAGCGACTGGGCGAAATCTTGGAGCAGCTGAGCTCGGGGCCGTAATCTCTTGGGCTTTGACGGAAGTGTGACTACGGGGGGACGAGCCATGTGGCTTTCACGATTCTGGGTACTGCTGGGTATCGTTGGGGTAATGGCCGGCTGTGGCGGCGAGCCGGTGGCTCCGGAGCCGGTCGAGCCGACACCGGGCCTGACGGCATTCGTCGGAGCCCGGATCATCGACGGTACGGGTAACGCGGCCATCGAGAACGGCGTCCTCGTCGTGCGCGACGGACGCCTCGAAGCAGTCGGCTCGGCCGACACCACCGCGGTCCCGGCCGACGCGACTCAGGTGGATCTCGCGGGTCGCACCATCATGCCCGGCATGGTCAATGCCCACGGTCACGTCAACAACATCAGAGGCCTCGAGACAACAGACTTCAATGAAGAGCAAGTGCTCCACCAGCTCGGTCTCTACGCGCGCTACGGTGTCACCACCGTGTTTAGCCTCGGCGGCGACAGCGAAGCCAGCGTGGCGGTTCGCGACCGCGACAACGAGAGCACGTCCCTGGATCACGCACGGCTCTTCGTCGCGGGCAACATCGTCACCGGCCCGACGCCGGACGATGCGCGGCAACAGGTCAACGCGGTGGCCGACAGCGGCGCCGACGTGGTGAAGATCCGCGTCGATGACAACCTGGGCTCTGGCACCAAGATGACGCCAGAGACCTACCAAGCGGTCATCGACACTTCTCACGAGCGGGGCCTCAAGCTGACCGCTCACATGTACTACCTAGAGGACGCCATCGGGCTGCTGGAAGCGGGCGCGGACCTACTGGCCCACAGCGTTCGGGACCAGGCGGTGAACGACGAGTTGATCACGCTCCTGCGCAATTCGGGCGTCTGCTACTGCCCGACCCTGATGCGCGAGGTCTCGACCTTCGTGTATGAAAGCCGGCCGGAGTGGTTCGATGATCCGTTCTTTACCAGAGAAACCTCTGCCGACGTCATCGCAGCCCTCGACAGCGAGGAGTGGCGAGCGCGATCGAGCGCGCCCGGACCGCAGACCTACAAGGCGCAGCTCGAAGTAGCGAAAGAGAACGTCAAGGCCCTGTCGGATGCGGGCATCCCGATCGCTATGGGCACCGACACCGGGCCAGCTGCGCGGTTCCAGGGCTACTTTGAGCATGGCGAGCTGGCGCTGATGGTGGAAGCCGGCCTGACGCCGATGCAGGCGATCGTCGCTTCGACCTACGACGCGGCCCGATGCCTGGAAGTGGACGCCGATCTCGGATCGCTCGAAGCGGGCAAGTGGGCCGACTTCATGGTGATGGGCGAGAACCCGCTCGATGACATCGCCCACACCACGACGCTCGAGGCGGTCTACGTCGCCGGCAACGCGGTACCGGGGGTATAACGCGGACCGCCGGCGCATTGGTGCAATGGCTTGGGTTAATGCCCGCCAGGTAGCTCGGCTGCGTTCGCCGGCGACTGGCGGCTTCAGGAAGAGCAACTAGATACTTGAGAGCGAGGACACAATGACAGGCCGAATCATCCTTGGGTGCGTGGCAGGGTTGCTGCTGGCGATCGCGCCGGCCTCGGCACAGGAATGGGAGCCGCCGCGGCTCGCCAACGGGGTGCCCGACATCAATGGCATGTGGAACAACGTCGGGTCGTCCCACGTGCCGCTTGAGGTCCCAGACGATCTCGCAGGCAAGACGCTCACCGAAGACGAGCGACTCGAGCTTTTCACAGCTCGGTCCGACCGCGCCAAGGCGGCGCAATGGGAAGGGCACGAGAACAGCCGGGGTGTCGGCGCCTACGCCAACTACTGGTTCGACTGGTATTGGAGAGAGCCGGTAGCCGGTGAAGCGCCAGCGCTCATCATCGATCCCCCCATCGGTAAGCGACCGGCATTCACCGAGCGAGCTCGAGACAGCGTGCAGTATTACCGGGACCATCTCCATGACCAGGCTGCGAACATGGAGGCGGGTGACCGGTGTCTCTCCCGCGGCGTGTTCGGCATGATGATGCCGACCGCGTACAACAACGGCAAACTGATCGTGCAGACCGAGGATCACATCCTCATCCACAGCGAGATGATCCATAACGCCCGGATCATTCCGATCGACTCGGGTCCGCACGTCAGCGACAAGATCACCCAGTGGGAAGGCGACCCCCGCGGCTACTGGGAAGGCAACACGCTGGTGGTCGAGTCGACCAACTTCAAAGCGGTGGGCAACATGCGGGCACCCGGGTCACGGGCTCCGCAGCATACAGGCCGCCGGATGGTGGAGCGGTTCACATTCGTTGACGACGAGACGCTGAACTACGAGCTGACCGTCGACGACCAAGAGACCTACACCGCCCCATGGACGGTGGCCTTCCCTTACAAGAAAGACGAGGCGTATCAGCAGTTCGAGTACGCCTGCCATGAAGGTAATTGGGCCGTGCCCAACTCACTGAGCGGCGCCCGGGCCGAAGAGCGCGCGCAGTAATGAACATCGGCGCAGCCCACCGGGGCCATCTCCCTCGCGCGGCCTCAGGGCTAACGCTGCTGACGCTGGGTCTCTGGGCCTCGGCCGCCGGAGCCCAGAACCTGGACTGGTCGAGCCAGAACCTCAACCTCGACAACAACCGGTTCGCCGCGGTGGACGAGGTCGACCGCGGGAACGTGGACCGGCTCGTCGAATCCTGGTCGTACGAGGTCGGCCCCACCGACAACATCAGCCAGACCACGCCCGTGGTCATCGACGGGATCATGTATCTGCACTCACGGTCGACGCTGTTCGCGCTCGACGCGACCACGGGTGAAGAGTTGTGGCAGGCCGTGCTCGACGCCGGTGACCCGGGCGGCAGCCCTGTGCGTGGACCGACATTCGCCGACGGCAATGTGTACGCCTATCGAGGCGCCGACCTCTATGCCATGAACGGGAGGACGGGTGAACCGGTCGAAACGTTTGGCGACGGAGGGGTCCTGCCAGTCGTCAGCGCGGCGCTCCAGGCGAAGTATCCAGACGACTTCCCACCGAATCTGGACCCGGTCAGCATCGGCTATCGCATCACCACTCCGCCGGCGTATCACGACAGCACAATGTATGTAGCGGCGGCGCTGTCGGAGGGACACATCCCGGGCGGGTTGGTCATCGCCACCGACTCTGACACCGGCGCGGTGAAGTGGGTGTTTAACACCATCCCGCAGGGCCCACAGGACTCGGGGTGGGAGATTGCACGGGACACCTGGGGGGACGGGGCTCGCGCCGGCGGCGGCATCTGGACGCAACCGGCGGTCGACACCGACCTAGGACTCGTCTATGTCAACGCCGGGAACCCCTCACCGGACTACGATGGTTCGGCGCGGCATGGCATCAACCTCTTCACCAATGCCACCATCGCTCTGGATCTCGAGACCGGCGAGCTGCGGTGGTACTACCAGGCCGTACACCACGACCTGTGGGACTGGGACCACGTAACCGGCCCGGTCCTGTTCGACGTGCCGGATCCCGAGGGCGGCATCCTCAAGGGCGTGGCGGCGGCCGGCAAGAACTGCCTGTTCTACATGTGGGACCGGGAAACGGGCGAGCCGCTCCATCCGATGGTGGAAACCATCGTGCCGACCGAGACCGACGTCCCCGGTGAGCAGGCCTGGCCCACGCAGCCGATACCCTACAACGCGGCCGGCGTGCCAATGACGCCGCTCTGCGCAACGTTCGTGGATCTTGAAGATCCCGAGCAGATGGCCCGTTCGAGCCAGCTCTACTCTCCCTACTGGATCAGCAAGGAGGTCATCGTGCCTCACGGTGGGTCGAGCTTCGGGTCGCCATCGTTCAGCCCCAACACCGGCCTCGTGTATGTGACAGGGAAGAACGGCGCCATCGCCCTGGTGGTCAAGCCGGTGGGCGACTCGCTCGAACCTGGTCCGGACAGTCGGGGACACACAGACAGCTACGAGACGATCGACCGGATCATGGAAGGCTTCCCTCCGGAGGTGACCGTCTCGGCCTACGACCCGCTGACCGGGGAGCAGACCTGGCAAGCGATTCTGCCGGCCGAGACCGCCATCGGCGCCAGCGGCAACTTGGTCACGGCCGGCGACCTCGTGTTCCAGGGCGTAGAGGACGGGGGCTTCTACGCCCTCGATGCCCGCACCGGTGACGAGCTGTTCGAGTACGAGGCGCCCCGACCGATCCGGTCGAGCCCGATGACCTATCAAGTCAACGGTAAGCAGTATGTGACCGTGGTCGCCACCAACACCGTCATCACCCTAGCGCTGCCATAGCCGCTGCTCGTCGCCTCCGCGACCAGACAGGGAGGCCTCCTTGCTCAACGTCATTCCCAGCCGTGTCACCGCCCGGATGAACGGCGACTTCATCGTTTTCCTGATCGCCCTGCGGACCAATAAGCCCTGGAAGCTGCACAAGTGGCTGCCGGTGGGCCGCGCCATGCGAATTGCGACCCTCGTCATCACCCTCCTTCTCACGCTGCCAGTCAGCCGGGCAGCCGCTCAGCATTCCGAGATCGACCGGGCGGTGGAGCGACTGGTGCCGCAAATCATCGAGCTTCGCCACCAGATCCACCAGAACCCCGAACTCGGCAACCGGGAAACCGAAACTGCGGCGCTCGTCGCGGCACATCTGCGAGAGCTTGGCTTCGACCACGTGCGCACCGGCGTCGCCCACACCGGCGTGGTGGCAATCCTGCGCGGAGGGAAACCAGGTCCGGTGATCGCGGTCCGGGCGGACATGGACGCGCTGCCGGTCACCGAAGAGACCGACCTACCGTTCCGTTCGACCAGGCGGACGACCTATCTGGGACAGGAGGTCGGCGTCATGCACGCGTGCGGGCACGACATCCACACCGCCGTGCAGCTCGGGGTGGCGTCGGTGCTCAAAGCGTTGCAACCGGATCTGCCCGGGACCGTGATGTTCCTCTTCCAGCCAGCCGAGGAGGGCCCCCCACCCGGCGAAGAGGGCGGCGCAGCTCTGATGCTCGCCGAGGGGGTGTTCGACACACTCCGCCCAGAGGCGATTTTCGGGCTGCACGCCAGCGCGCACCTCAACGTTGGACGGGCGGCCTACACCCCGGGTGGCGCGCTCGCGGCCGTCGACCACTTCCGGATCACCATCCGGGGTCAACAGGCCCACGGCGCCGCTCCCCATCTCAGCATCGACCCTGTGGTCATGGCCTCGCAGGCGGTCACAACACTGCAGACGATCCGATCACGGAACTTGTCGCCACTGGCGCCCAGCGTTATCACGGTCGGCATGATCAGGGGCGGGACGCGGTTCAACATCATCCCGGGTGAGGTGGCGCTGGAAGGGACGGTCCGGACTTACGACCCGGCGGTCCAGGACACCGTCGAGCGGCGGATGCATGAGATTCTCGACGGCATCACTCGGGCCGGCGGGGGATCGTTCGAGCTCGACTACGATCGGATCACGCCCGTCACCATCAACGACCTGGAACTCACCGGGCGGTCGGTGGCCAGCCTGGTGGCGGCGCTCGGCGCCGATCAAGTGTCAGAGGCCGACCCCTGGATGGCCGGCGAGGACTTCTCGCTGTTCGCCAACGAGGTGCCTGGGTTCTTCTACATGCTGGGCACCCTTGCCCCCGGCACCACCTCGGGCGACCATCACTCACCGACGTTCCGGGCTGATGACACGGCGCTCCCGGCCGGGATGCGCACGATGGCCTACACGCTGTGGGACTACCTAACCCGCGGCAGCGGGCGATAGTCGTCAGGAAACGAAGCGCGCGGTCGCCACCCCGACCCCTCGGACCTCCACCTCAACTTGTCCCGGACCATCGATCCGAACCAGCGCCACCGGTGCTCCGGGGATCACCACGCTTCCGGCGGCCAGAGCACATCCGTGACGACACAAGGCGTCCAGCAGCCAGGCAAGAGACCGGAGGGGGCCGCCCATAATCTCCGACGCCGGCGCCGCCTCGGCTTCCACTCCATCAACCCGCACCGACATACGCTCGTTGTTCAGCCCGAGTCCGTCGGGCGACATCGCCCGGGCACCAACCACGAGACCCGCGTGCATACCACCTGAACAGACTAGCTCCTGCGCCGACACAGCCCCGGCCCAGAAATGGAAGTGGTGCAGCTCGATCCCGACCCGCACCTCCTGAATCGCGCCTCGGAGCCGTGCGGTCGGTAGCCCCGTCCCTTCGAGGTCCTCGCCGATCGTCAGCACCAGTTCCGGCTCGACCGCGCAGGAAGCAAAGTCGGCGGCCGAGAGCGTGACGCCGTCGGGATGAAACCGGGAGCTGAAGATGGGCGCGAAGATTGGTTCCGTGAGACCCAGCTGATCTCGGACGGCTGGGCTAGTGCAGCCAACCTTGTAGCCAGCCGGCGTCTCGCCCCGGGCGGCGCGGAGCGCGCACACCCTGGACTGGACGCCGTAGGCGTCGGCAAGGGACAGCGCACCGAGGTCAGGCGGAGAGCCAGGCCAGTGCAGCTCATCGAACGCGTGGAGGAAGCCTGTGGCCAGCCGGTCGAGACGACTCAGCGTCCGAGCTCTTCCATTCGCGCCCCGGCGAGCACGTTGATCATGGAGTAGTTCCGCTCGTGACAGGCAAACTCGTAGATCACACCCGAGGTCACGCCGCGGGACAGGTGGTCAGTCGTCATTGGTGCCGACGCCGTCCAGGGCTGGTTGAAGACCTCCGGATCTTCCATCGTGAACGTGTAGTCGATGGACTGTGGGCCCACCCGGGTGAACCGCTCGACCAGCTTCAGCGTCGACCGCGACTTGCGCCAAGGCGAACTCCAGTAAGCATCGGGCTTATCGACGAAGTTGACCGTTTCCACGACCAGCGTGTCGTCCTCCCAGCGTCCGCGTGCTTCTCCGGTCCACTGGCCGATGCCGGTCAGCGGCCGATCGGAAATCGGGATGACGCGCAGCTCGTGGTACATCTCGTGGAGCATCACCACTTCGCCCGGCGTCTGGAAGATCTGCAGGTTCATGTTGTAGGGCTGGAGCGGCACCATGTTCGGCAGCCCGTCGGTGATGCACCGCTCGCCGGTATCCATGTCCGTCCAGCTGTGGAACGGCCCGACGCCGTAGCGTGCCACTTCCGTATCATAGGCCGCTCTGGCGGCGGGATCGACCCACGGAATCTGACCGTTGGCCGGCTCGATGATCAGCGACGTCCGGAGGGTGCCGGTGACCGCGGTGCCGGAGTCCAGCCAGACCTGGTTGTAGCCACCGACGCTGCCGGGCGCTGCCTTGCCATCATTGGCAACCCGGGTCTCAATGGTCTGGCGCTCCATGGCCGACGCTTCCTCGGCGGTCAGCTCGGCCTTGTCGCCAAAACGCTCCGGCCGTTCGAGCGGTGTCAGGGTGGCCGAGGTCCAGACCCCCATCAGATCCGGCTCGCCCCACGGCGTCATCGGCGCCGTCCACTCGTTCCCAGACTGGGCCCAACCGAGCGAGGCCACGCCGATCGTCACGACACTCACGAGCACGAACACGCGGATGCGGTCACGCATAGTCTGGTTCCCTTCAGTAGTGATTCGACCCGCACAGAATAGCAGGTCTACCCGTCGTTCGACGTGTCCCCAGGCGACTGACCAAGCTCCGCGATCAGCCCGACCAGCGCCGCCAGATCCCTCCGGCCCCAGTCGCGTCCAGCGAGGCCGTTGATGAGTTGCATGGTGACGGCCGCCGCCGGAGCTGCCGCGCCCTGCGCATGGGCTAGTCCAAGCGCCAGATGCATGTCCTTGTGGTAGAGCCGCGACTCGATGCCGGCCTCGAAGTCGCGGGCCGCCATCTTAGCGCCGAACGCGTCCAGGACCCGGCTGGACGCCATCCCCGCCATCATGACCTGCCGGACCTGCTCGACATCGAGCCCACACTGGCTGGCGAGATTCAGCGCCTCGGCCGCGCCCTGGGCGTTGACCAAGAGCGCCAGCTGATGGCAGAGCTTGGTGGTCTGCCCGGCGCCATGGTCCCCCAGATGCATCACCGTCGGCCCCAGACTGGCAAACAGCGGGCGGGCTCGCTCGAGTGCCCCTGCCGGGCCGCCCACCATGATCGCCAGCGTGGCGTCCTGGGCCCCCTTCGGTCCGCCGGACACCGGCGCGTCGAGCATGTCGACCCCGATGTCGGCGAGCGACGAGGCGATCTCACGCGTCACTCCGGGATCGATGGTGCTCATGTCGATCACGAGGGAGCCCGAACGCAGACCGGCCCGCAGTCCGTCCTCACCGAGCACGACTCCCCGAACGTCCTCGGTACTCGTCACCATGGTGAACACCACGTCGGAGAGGGCTCCGAGCGCCGCCGGGGTCTCGACGCCGGTTGCCCCCTCGGCCACGAGCGGAGCCGCCGACTCGGCGCGCCGCGACCACACCGCCATTGCGTGACCACCGCGCATCAGGTTGAGCGCCATCGGGCGCCCCATCGTGCCGAGACCAATAAATCCCAGTTGCATGACGGCTCACCCGGCGTCCGGGAATCCGGGCGTGGCGCGAACCTCCGCAATCTGGGCTAGATGCCGCTGATGGTGCATCGGAATATAGAGGAGCCACTGGTACGCGTCGAGCGCGCCATACATAACCCGATGATGCTTAAGGTGATGAGCCCGCAAAGGCGCGTCGGTGGTAACCGCGAACTCGAGCGACCGAGCGCGACACCGCCCGAACTCCTCTAGGGCCTCGGCCCTGTCGACTCTGCCGGTCGGCACCGCCTGACCTGGAGCATCCCGGCGCTCGCTTCGATCCTGCAGCGACTCGACGATAAGGGCGTCCTTCATCCCGACCCCGTCCGACCAGTTCTCTGACACGGTTTGACCGAGGGCCCGCTCGACCTGTCCCAGCAGGCTGATCTCGACACGCCCCAAATGCTCGACGATCAGGCGGATCGACCAGGCCTCGTCCGAAGGGCGATAGTCCCATTGGGCGTCGGTCAGCGGTTCCACCACCCCCAGCAAATCGTCGCGGGTCCGCTCGAAGAGCTCGACCACGAACGCACGCTCCTCAGAAGTGAGACGCGGATCGGACCGAGTGGTCACGCGGCACCGACTCCTCTCTTCTTCCAGTACCGGGCCAGCCCCAGCCAGCACTGGTCGAGCGGGGCCGCCTGGCCATAAAGCGCGGCGGCGGTGTCGGTCATGTGACGCTTTAGGTAGCTCAGCAGTCCGGTCACGAAACGCTCTGTCTGTTCTTCCGGACTTCCGCCCGACTCGGCGATACCGCGCGCGAGTTCGGCCATACCGTCGAGGTGTTCGACGAGACTGGCCAGGTGGGCGGCAGGTTCGCCGTGTGCCCCGAAGTGGGTGACGAAGAGCGTGTCGGCTTGCCAGCGCTCGATATCCGCGATGCTGGCTTTCCAGGTCTCGATGTCGATGTCGGGCGGCGGGGTGGGCGGCATCGCGAACAGCTCGGAGCCAGTGCGAATGCCCGCGGTGTCACCGACAAACGCCACGCCACTGGCCCGGTCGAAGTAGCAGACGTGATGCGACGCATGTCCCGGCGTGTTGAGCACCTCGAGCTGGCGATCGCCAGCGGTCACGGTCTCACCGCCGGTCAGTGGATGCAGGTTCGCCTCGGGCACCGCCAAGAACTCGCCCCACAGTCGATCCATGTCATCGCCGTACAGCCGCGTAGCGCTGGTGATTAGCTTGGTGGGATCGGCCATGTGGGACGCGCCGCGCTCGTGCACATAAACCTGAATGTCCGGATTCTCCCGCAGTAAGTGCCCTGTGGCGCCAGCATGGTCGAGGTGGATGTGCGTCAACAGTACCGTCCGCACGTCCGCCACCTCGATGCCCTGTCCAGCAAGCGCACCTCTCAGCGTCTCGAGACAGGTGGTCGGACCGGGGTCAACAAGGGTCACCCCCGAGACGCTCTGGATGACTCCAGTGGCAATGACTCGCGGCGAGCCCAGGAACATCAGATCGGCGCACGTGATACCGCGCGCAATGGTCTGCATAGCCGTGAAATCTTACTATGTGGCCTGCTTGACGGCGTCAGGGCCTCCATAGTCTGATGGACGAAGACAGGCATGACGCGCCAGCCGACCACTGACCATGGGGTCCTCGAGGAGACCCGGCTCAAGACCCGCAAGCCCACGCGCTTCAAGGTCATCCTACTCAACGACGACTACACCACAATGGAGTTCGTCGTGCAGGTACTCGAGTCGATCTTCCACAAGACCCCGTCAGAGGCCTATCGGATCATGATGCAGGTACACACCGAGGGCCGTGGGATCTGCGGTGCGTATAGCCATGAGGTGGCCGAGACCAAGGTCGCCACCACTAGTGACCTCGCGCGACGGGAGGGCTTCCCGTTGCAAGCGATGATCGAAGAGGAGTAGCGGCGCAACGATGTTCAGTGCGGCCCTCGAGCTGATTCTCAACGTGGCCTTCCGGGAAGCGGCCTCCAGGCGACATACCCATCTAACGCTGGAGCACCTGCTCTACGCCCTGGCTCATGACCCCGAGGGAGAGAAGATTCTGGAGGCGTGCGGCAGTGATCTGCCCGCGCTGCGGCACTCGCTCGACGAGTTCCTCAGCACCTTGGAGCAGTTCCCCCGTGGCGCACGCGGCCGCGAGCCGGACCAGACCCTGGCCTTCCAGCGAGTGCTGCAGACCGCCGTCCTGCACGTCCAGAGTGCCGGCAAGGACGAGGTCCGCTTCGGCGACGTCCTGGCCGCCATCCTTCAGCAGCCAAATTCCTATGCGGCTGAGCTGCTCCAATCGCAGGACGTCACCCGCCTCGACGTCCTGAACTACATCTCGCACGGCATCTCGAAGGTCCCTCTAGCAGCGCACGAGCCGTCGTCAACAGATCCAGCCACGGCCGGGGTCGGCGACGAAGACCGCGCACCGTCCACAGACCCGCTCACCGCCTTCGCTGTCAACCTGACAGAGCGCGCGAGCCAGGGACAGCTCGATCCATTGGTCGGCCGGACCACCGAGCTACAGCGCACCATCGAGATTCTGTGCCGACGACGGAAGAACAACCCGGTCTTCGTAGGTGAGGCTGGTGTCGGGAAGACGGCACTGGCCGAGGGACTCGCCGCGCGGCTACTGGAAGACGAAGTCCCCAACAAACTCCGGGGGGCTGAGGTTTTCTCGCTCGACACGGCGGCGCTGCTGGCCGGCACCCGCTTCCGAGGCGACTTCGAGGAACGGTTCAAGGCGGTCATCGAGGCACTACGCGCCCGCCCGATGCCGATCATGTTCATCGATGAGGTGCACTCGACGGTCGGCGCCGGCGCGACCACGGGAGGCACAATGGATCTCGCCACCCTGATCAAGCCGGTGCTCGTCACCGGTGAACTTCGGGTAGTGGGATCGACCACGTTCGACGAGTTCAAGCAGGTCGAGCGCGACCGCGGGCTCGCGCGTCGTCTGCAGAAGGTCGTGCTGGAAGAAGCAAACATCGACGAAACAGTGGCAATCCTCAAGGGGCTGCAGTCACGCTACGAGGAGCACCACGACGTGCGCTACACCGAGGGTGCCTTGAAGACGGCGGCCAAGCTCGCCAGCCGCCATCTGCGCGACTCGTGCCTCCCAGACAGCGCCATCGACGTGCTCGATGAGGCCGGGGCCGGGCTCGCGGCCACCAGCAACGGCACGAAGGCCGTCGAAGAAACGTCCGCCTCCCTCACCGTGCCGGCCACCGAGTCACCCAGGGGCGGGGGCGCCGACCTCGCCGAGCCGCCCGCGCCAGTGGTCGCGACGCCGCCGGAGCTACACCGAGTCACCGCGAGCGATATTGAACGGGTGATCGCCCGCATGGCGCGCATTCCGGAGAAGCAAGCCAGCTCCTCGGACAAGGAGCGGCTGCGAACACTCGACGACGCGCTTCGGCGGGTGGTCTTCGGACAGGACGACGCGGTGTCCGCCGTGGTAACGGCCATCAAGCGAGCCCGTGCCGGACTCGGCCAGCCTGACCGGCCGGCTGGATGTTTTCTCTTCACGGGTCCCACCGGTGTCGGCAAGACGGAGCTGGCCCGCCAGCTCGCGCTCCATCTCGGCAACGAGTTTCTGCGCTATGACATGAGCGAGTACATGGAGAAGCATGCCGTGGCTCGTCTGATCGGCGCACCGCCTGGATATGTCGGCTTCGAGCAAGGCGGGCTGCTCGTGGACGCCGTCCGCGCTCACCCGTATGCGGTGCTACTCCTCGACGAGATCGAGAAAGCGCATCCGGATGTCTACAACATTCTGTTGCAGGTGATGGACCACGCCACCCTCACCGATAACAACGGGCGGAAGGCCGACTTTCGTCAGGTTGTGGTGATCATGACGTCGAACGCCGGCTCGCGGGAAATGAGCGCTGCCCCGATCGGCTTCAACGAAGACAGGACGTCCGCGGGTCAGGGACGGACCAAAGCGGCGATCAAGCGGGCATTCAGCCCAGAGTTCCGCAACCGTCTGGACGCGATCGTGACCTTCGACCGTCTGCCGCCGGAGGTAGTCGAGACGATCGTCGAGAAGTTTGTGCTGCAGCTCGAAACCCAGCTGGCGGAACGGAAGGTCGCGATCTCACTCCAGCCGGAAGCGCGCGCCTGGCTCGCCAAGCGGGGGTACGATCCGACCTACGGCGCCCGACCGCTCGCCAGGTTAATCCAGACCGAGGTACGCAATCCTCTGACCGATGAAATCCTGTTCGGCGATCTGGAGCACGGGGGCACGGTGACGATCGGGCTCGAGAACGACGCCCTGCGGTTCGAAGTCGAGCCTAGTCCGCCAGCCGAGTCGACCGAAGACGAGTAGAGCCGGCTAGTGTGCCGGGTCTTTCGAGTCGCCTTCCAGCGCCAGGACTAGGTCCCGGAGTAGGTTGATCTGCTGTTCGGCGGCGTGCAGGATGGCCCGGCGCTCCTGCACGCTCGGGATAGACCAGTCCTCACCTTCGAGCCGCACCCGCCCGTCAGGCTCAAAATCGACCAGCACCGCTTCCATCGTCTCGACATAGAGCTTCATGGCTGCCTTCTCCGAGGACCGTGTCACATGCCAGCCGCGGCCGCGGCTCGCTGGGCGTCCTCAACCACCACGACGAGGGCGGCCATCTCCTGTTCGCTACCCGCGGTGGCAAACGCGTACTCGATGTTCACCCCAGCCTGGCTCAAGAGGCGTGCCGCCGCGCTGACCCCGCCCGGACCATTAGACACGGTCACGTACAGGACCTCCCGCTCCTCGACGATATAGTCACGATTGCGGAGCAAGCCGGCGACGTGGACGGGATTGTCGGCTACCAAGAGCAACACGCCGGTGCCCTCAAGACTCATCCCAATGATGTTGGCGTTCTCTCGTGCCAGAGCCTGGCAGACGCGGTCGAGGGCGCCAAGCGTGTTCTCGAGACGAAGGGTCAGGGCGGTCCGGATCGCCATCCCGCGGAGGATACAACACCCGACCGCTGCGCCCGGGAGCGAAGTAGTAACATGCGAGTATGACTGTTGGGCGCGTGCGGGAGGCCGCGGCTCTCGTCGCATGTCTCCTGACCCTCGGGACGCCAGACGCGGCCGCGCAACCATTGGCGCCAGGCGCCTACGGACCGCTCGTCGACTTCCTGGAGGGGGCGGTGCTCGCCGGCGACCCGCAGGGCTACATGGCGCTGCTCAGCCCGGACGCCGACCTCGAGGCGGCGCGCACGTTCGCCGACACCAGCCTACCGCGCGGCGTCGACCGAGTCACCATCGTTCCGCGCTTCCAACTGCCGATCAAGGACGTCCCGATCGGTGAGGGGGTCACCCTCACGGCTGAGGTGTTCGCCGAATCTGGGAATCACGGACGACTTGAGACCTGGATGCTCGAGCTGAGGCGTCCGGACGTCGGCACCGACTGGGCCATCCGGAGCCAGGCCATCATCGATACGGTGGACAACCTCCGACACCTCCGCCTCGACCCCACCACGCAGTACGAGGCAGATAACGTCGTCGTGCTGGGCGAGGACCTCTCACTGACCCTTTCGGGGACAGCGTTTGCGGCCGAAACCGACGAGGGCATGACCGGGCTGGTCTTGCTGGGTGACGGATTGATGAGCTTTGCGCCCCGACCCGAGGCCGAACAAGGCCAGGTGCGGATTTTCAGCGGGGACGACCGGCTCGAGACCGAGTTCGACGCCGTCTTCATCCGGGTCCACCCCGAGGTGTTCTCGTCCCAGGTGTCTACCAACAGCCTGATCGAGCAAACCGTCGACCCACGGGCACTCGAGAAGGCCACACGCGTCTTCGATGAGTTCATCGGGCTGTCGTTCACTTTAGACCTGTCCCACATCAGTGACCGCTTGTGGTCGGTCAGTCCCAGCGTCGGCGACTTTCTCGCCGAGATCAAGACACGGCGGCACGGCACGCTGACCTATGCCCAGTCCGCCCAACAGCCCGAGGACATCTCGCTGTCAGTCCGCGACACCAATCGCATCGTCTCCCTGTATCCGTCGGCCCGGAAACGCGCTACCCAGACCCGGTACTTCTCCGACGACGATGCCGCATTGCTCGACATTCTGGATTTCGACATCACCGCTTCGTTCGAGCCGCTCGGTTTCTCCCAACAGAACTTCCGGGCGCGGCGGGAACTGGTCGGCTGTCGGATCGTCGGCACCGCCCGACTGGCAGTCAAGGTGAAGTCGCTGCCGATAGCCGCGTTCAGTCTGCGGCTCGCCGACGAACTTGCCGTCTCGTCGATCACGTCGAGTGAGTTCGGCCCGCTCCTGTTCTTCCGGCTGGCCGGACAGAACAACGTGGTGGTACACCTGCCGACCGAGGCGCCAGGCGGCACCGAGTTCACCGTCACGGTGACCTACGCGGGCGATCTCCCCGCACAGCAGCTCGATGAGAACTGGTTGGCCAGCCAGTACTTTTTCTTCGAAGCCGAGGGGGTCTTTGGACTCGGCGAGCCCCGCTACGTCTACAGCAATCGGAGCTACTGGTATCCGCAGGGACGCTTCAGCGACTACGCGACCGCCACAATGAACCTCTCGGTGCCAGCGGGCTGGGGCGTCGTCGCCAGCGGCGACCCGCTCCCCGACAATCCACCGGTGGCCGAAGGGGACGACACGGGGCCCCGGCAGTATTCGTTCGTGGCGTTGCAGCCGGCCCGGTATCTCTCAGCGCTCATTTCGCGCTTCGAAGAACACTCCACCCCGACCCGACAGATCCGGCTGCCGACAGCCCACGCCGACCGGCCGGAGAGCACCACCGGGGGCGTCTACTACGACACGTTGACCCTGAACACAGTGGGCAGCGCCCGCAGCATGCGGACTGTCGACGACACTACCGAGCGGGCGGCCAAGATCGCCGCTTTTTATGCGGAACTGCTGGGCGACGTGCCGTACCCGTCGATGACCGTAGCGCTCACCGACAACCGGCTGCCGGGCGGACATAGCCCCGCCTACTTCGCCATCATGAACCACGAGCTCCCTCGAAACCCGGGCATCATGGTCTCGTGGCAGACCGACCCTGTCAGCTTCAGCGGCTATCCGTCGTTCTTCCTGGCACACGAGATTGCCCATCAATGGTGGGGACAGGCGGTCGGCTGGAAGAACTACCACGAGCAATGGCTGAGTGAAGGGCTCGCGCAGTACTTCGCCGCGCTCCACGCCGAGCACGACGACGGAGCGGAGTCATTTAGCGACATCCTGCGTCAGATGCGTCGATGGGCACTCCGGCACACCGACGAAGGCCCCATCTCGCTGGGCTACCGCCTCGGTCACCTTGACCGCGAGCCGCGGATCTTCCGAGCCCTCGTCTACAACAAGGGTGCGATGGTCCTGCACATGCTGCGCGGGTTGATCGGAGACGACGCCTTCTTTGAAGGCCTGCGCCGGTTCTACCACAACTGGCGCTTCCGGAAAGCAGGCACCGACGCGCTGCAGGAGGCGTTCGAGACCGAGGCCGGCCGACCGCTCGGTCGCTTCTTCGAGCGGTGGATTCACGAGTCCGCGCTCCCCCACCTCGTGTTCAGGTCACAGACCGAGACCGGACCTGACGGTGAGGTGGTGGTGCTCCGATTCGAGCAGCAGACCGAGCGACTCTACGAGCTTCCCGTCACCGTCGAGCTGACCTTTCGGAACGACGACGTGGAGTCGGTCGTCGTGCCCATCGTGGACACCGTGACTGAAATGCGGGTCCCCACCGACGGTCGGCGTCTCCGCCGGGTACGGGTGGACCGGGACGAGCTAGCGCTGGCCAAGATCGATCGTTAACAGTCGCAGGCGGACGAAGCTACAGGGCGAGCGGCCAAACCGACGGTTCCAGGTTTGGCGCAGCCAACATCGTGACCCGTTGGCGTTGGCCCACGGGTCGGGCTTGCTAGTGGAGGAAGATCTCCTCGACTCGGGGATCTTCCGGAGACGCGTCGAGCGCAAAGACCAGGGCAAACTGCCGGCTGTCGTACTCGTAGAAACGGGTCAAGCGCTCCCCCTGCCCGCTGTCGTCAAGTTCCTGACGCCCCACCTCGACCCCACGACCGAACAGCGCGGCGATTTGGGAGGCCGTGTCGCCAACCCGAACCCCCTTCCCATCCCCGAAGAGCAACACCGGGAGGCTGACAGCCCCTGGGGGCACCGCCGCCGGAGGCGCCAGCGCCGGGGTCTCGGCAGTCGCCTGGTCGGTCGTGAACTCGCGGAACGTACGCACCAAGCCGGTTCCCACCCAGACCACCGCCACCAGGAAGCCGGCTGCCGCGCCCCACTGCAAGAAGGATCCCGTTCGCCGGCGTAGGGTTGTCATATCGCTGTCCGTGGTCGGGGCATTCTACCTCCGGGAAGGCGGCTGCTACGCAACCGGCCGAGGGCGACATCTTGATATGATCGAGGCTGGTCTGAATCGTGGCGACGTCTAGCGGATCGGCAAGACTCGACCCGAGAGGACCGCATCCCGATTCAACGCGGAGGCAATAGTGCGCTCGATCTCATTCACGACGCGGTGGCAACTCGTCACACTGGCATTGGCCGTCACGGCAGTGGCCGGTCCGCTGGCCGCCCAGATGCGTCTTCCAGAGCTCAGGTTCTCACCGCTCACCGAGACCGACGCCGTCCATGCCGGCAACACAGCCCGCGTCAGCCTGGATGTCACGCTGAACGCCGGATTCCACGTTAATTCGGACAGACCGCTCGACCCAACGCTGATCCCGACGGTGCTGACGCTCGAGCCTCCCGAGGGGATCTCCCTGGACGGCCTGGCTTTTCCAGAGCCAATCCTGGTGGGCGTGGCCGGCATCGAGGAACCCCTCGCAGTCTTCGAAGAGGAGTTCCGGATCGGCGTGAGTCTCGATCTGGCCGGCGATCTAGCCTCGGGCCTCTATGCCGTGCCCGGCAACCTCCGCTGGCAAGCGTGCAACGACACGATGTGTTTCGCGCCCAAGAACACCCCGGTGCAGTTCGAGCTCACGGTGGTGTCGTCGGACACGGCACTGGCCACCGTGCACGACAACTTTTTCGGCGGTCTGACGGAAGCCGACCTAAGTGACGCGCCGTCACCGGCACCGGTGGCGGCCATGGTCGACAACGTCTCGGTCGTCGCCACCTTGGGCGAGTTCGAGGTGCTCGGGAGCACCGGCGGCTACCTCAACACCGAGGATTTCCTCGGGTTCATCGAAGCAGCCGAGTCTGGCGAAGGCAATCAGGGGTGGTTCGAGGGCCGCGGACCTTTAGCCATCCTGGCGCTCATCCTGGTGGGAGGTCTGGCGCTGAATTTGACACCCTGCGTACTGCCAATGATCCCGATCAACTTAGCCATCATCGGGGCCGGCACCCGCGCCGGGTCCCGCGTGCGCGGTTTCGCCCTCGGCGGGACCTACGGGCTGGCTATGGCGCTCGTCTACGGCATTCTCGGACTGGTGGTTATCCTGACCGCCGGCACGTTCGGCACGATCAATTCCTCACCCTGGTTCAACGTCAGCATAGCGGCGCTGTTCGTAGTGCTGGGCCTGGCGATGTTCGACGTCCTGGCGATCGATTTCTCAAGCCTACAGTCGAAGCTCACGATGGGAGACAACGAGAACGGCTCGTTCATCGTGGCGTTCGGCATGGGGGCGGTCGCAGCGCTTCTGGCCGGCGCCTGCGTGGCCCCGGTCGTGATTCAGGTCATCGTGTTCTCGAGCAATCTCTATGGCACCGGCACCACCGTCGCGCTGTTGCTACCCTTCTTCCTCGGCATCGGCATGGCGTTGCCCTGGCCGATCGCCGGCGCCGGTCTCTCGTTGATGCCGAAGCCGGGACCGTGGATGGTACATGTCAAGCATGCCTTCGGCGTCTTCATCCTCGGCACGGCCGTCTACTACGGGTACATCGGCTACGGGCTGTTCGCCCAGCGATGGGTCGATCCGACCGAGGTGGCTGACAGCGTGCAGGAACTGCTGGACGAGGGTTGGTACGCCTCACTCGCGCAAGGACTCGAGGTGGCCGAGGCCGAAGACAAGCTAGTGCTAGTGGATATGTGGGCAACCTGGTGCAAGAACTGCCTCACGATGGACCAGACCACGCTCAAGGCCCCCCCAGTCGAGGCTGGTCTCGAGGACTACGTCAAGGTCAAGTTCCAAGCCGAGGATCTTGACGCATCGCCCGCCCGTGAGGTCTTGCAGCACATGGAGGGCATCGGGCTGCCCACGTACGCCATCCTGCGCAAGCGGGCCGAGCCAGCGGCAGGCAACTGAGGTGGGCGTGACGAGTCAGCCGTTCCCGCGACTGCTGGCGCCAGCCCTCGTGATGACCGCCGCAGGGCTGACGGGGTGCGCGGTCGAGCCGAACGACACCAATCTGAAGGATTCCTTTGTCGCCCAGATCGAAAGTGTGGGCGGTGTCAGCGGCATGACTAGGAACGGCGACACCCTGACTTTCAGCGGCCCTGATGGACAGGGGGACACCGCCCAATGGCAAGTCCAGCTGGACGTCGTCGAGCTGGTCACTGAGGGGGAGCTGCGGGGCAACATCCGTTCCGTTTGGGTACGCGACGGCACACCGCTCGAAGCGCCAGTGGGATCGATGTCGTTCATGCCCGTCCCTTTCCTCGAAACGGGCATCGCGCAAGACTGCTATGCCATCTGGGACGAAGACACCCGAACCTGGGGCTGGACCTAGGCATTCAGCCCGGATCAACCCCGGATTACCAGGCGGCGGTGTTAGGTACGTGGTACGCGGACGTTGAGCGCGTTCGGATGGACGCGGGCCGTCAGGGTTGACTGGGCGGGCATCGGCTCACCATCCACGTGAAACGGCATAAGCGTATTCGAGCTCAGCGTCACGGAGGAGACCGAGCGGGTCTTCACCAGAGGATGCCTGTCGATCGACCCGGCAAGAAGCCGGGGCACGCTCCAGGCGATCCGTGGCAGACCCATTGGTCCTACCGTCACCACCTCCAGCCGTCCATCATCCAGCAGCGCGCCGGGCGCGATCAGCGCGCCGTTACCATACTGCCGCCCGTTGGCAATCTCGATAATCAGCGCCTCCTGTTCCTCAGTGGCGTCCTCGAACTCGAGCCGGTAGCGTTCCGCGCGATACGACAGCACCTTGGCCACGGTGGCTTGCATGTACGTCCGTAGTCCGCGACCAGACAAGTGGCTAAACAGCTCCGCCACCGAGGCCGCCAGCCCCACCCCGCCCACGTTGACAAAGTAGCGGCCACCGAGCTCCCCCGCATCAATCCGACGGTCGGCACCCTGGGCCGCGATCCGCATCGCGTCGCGTGGACGCAGGCTGATACCGAGCTCCCGGGCGAGACCATTTCCGGAACCGGCCGGGACGATGCCGAGCACCGTCGGCCGGTGGACCAGCGCCCCGGCCACTTCGTTGACAGTGCCGTCGCCGCCCCACGCTACGACGGGAGAATAGCCCCGGTCGGACAGATCGGCGGCGAGCTCCCGGGCATGCCCGCCACGCTCGGTGAACACAACGGTATGGACAAGCCCGGCCGCGTCACTCGCCCGCTGGGCCAACGCCCGCATGTCTGCACGCGACGAACGACGCGACGAGGGCCCGGCGTTCGGGTTGATGACGACAGCGATCGGCGACGCGGACATCGCGGGGCTCTGGCGTGACGAATCCTCAGTAGGCCTGGATGCCAATGCTATAATAATCGCCCAGGATGGCACGTCGCTGGATGCGGGTCACGGTCGTGGTTGGGACCCTGACGGTGCTGTCTTTCCTCGCGCATCAGATCCGACTCGCCGAACTAACCCTGGACGGCGAGCAGAACGTCGAACGGGCCTTCACCGACCTCAGCTGGACGCTCACCTTGACGCTGGCTGATCTACGTGCGGCCGGGCAGGCGTACGTAGCTGAAGGCCAGGACCGTCTCTACTGGACCTCCAAGGTCACCGAGCATCTTGCGACCGTGGCCGACAGCCTCGACAATCTTCGACGACTAGCCATTAGTCCGACGTCGATCGAGGCGCTCGACGCGGTCAGCGCGACGATGGCCGAGCTCGAAACCATCGACCGCCGTGCGCGCGAGCATACTTCACTCGACCAGCTGCTGCTCGCTTCCGACCTGCTCTTCACCGATGGACAGGAGCTGGCCGCACGGGCCGCGAGCCAGGTGGACCTGGCTCGGTCCGCCGAGCGGACGTTGAGGAACGAGACGGTGCGACAGACGCGGACCACGCAGACGCAGCTACTGCTCGGAGGCGTCGGTATCAGTGTCCTCGCGATGCTCCTGTTGGTGCCGGGCTTGCGACGAAGCGGCGCAGCCCCCTTCAGCGACGAAGCTCAGGAGGAGCCGTCGATCGAGACAAGCGGCGAGACCGCCCCACTGTCGAGCGAGGACCGGCTGACGCTGGAGGACCTCGACCTTGGCGCTGCACAGGCCGACGAGACAGAGGCGCCGTCAGCGGCCAGCGCTGGCGCCATGCCGGACCTTCGGCTGGCGGCCGACCTGTGCACGGACCTAGGCCGACTGGCCGACCCTGGCGATCTGGCGGGTTTGCTGGCGCGCTCGGCCGATCTGATGAACGCGAGCGGTTTGATCATCTGGGTGCGCGACCCACGTACCGCAACGCTACGACCGGCCCTCGGACACGGCTACCCAACGCGGACGCTCGCAGCCATGGGGGCCATCCCAGAAGATGGCGACAACGCGACCGCCGCCGCCTACCGGGCGGGTCAGATGCAGGTCGTGGAAGGAAGCGAGGGCGGCAGCGGTGCCCTCGCGGCGCCACTGCTCGCGTCAGAACAGTGTGTCGGTGTGCTCTCAGCGGAGTTGCACGACGGCTGGGAGGCAAGCCCAGCCGTACAGGCGACGGTGGCCATTCTGGCCGCCCAGCTCACCACGCTGGTGGCCCCAACCGCAGACAATGACGAAGTGTCGCCAGCCGAGGCTCACGGGTAGAGAAACAGACTGCTCCAGCACGAGCCTGTAGAACGGCATGGGGCGGGAACCCCACAGCCCCGCTGACGCACGCCGGCCGCGGCAGTCACCGAACCCTCCTGCACCTGAGTCACCAATAAACCGTCCTCAACGCCGAGGTAATCGGCTGAGTGCGAAGAGAGTTCCTGCACATTCACCCCAAGGCGCGGGCGACTGACACCAGCCACGTTTAAGTCGAACGTGTAGTCACGGTCCTCGTCCGGCACGAATCCACAGATCATTTCCGACAGCCGGTCAATTACCAAGCCGGCACCTGCGCTTCTTCAGATTCGAACTCGACCCAGTTGCAGAACGTCGGTGGCTGAACTCCACAGGGGACCCGGGCGTCACCGGGACAGGACGGTACGCGTGGCCGGTGGGTGAATTCGGCCTAAATCCAGGGCCGGACCAATCCGGTACGCGTTTTGAACTAAGGGGGGTGGTCGCGCGGAGTCAACGGGGTGCGTTAACTCAGGCAGGCGCTGGCATCGCCGCATCCCGTCTCGTGGGGCATAGGCGACTCCGCGTGACCCCTCTTACCAGGTCTTCTTCGGACGCAGGAGACAATCCCGCCCCCCCGCTGGCGGAGACACTCCCCACCAGCCGGGTATACTGGGAGGATGGAGCCGCTCAGTCTGCCGCTCGACTATACCGCCATCGAGCGGATCCTGCCTCACCGGTATCCCTTCTTGCTCGTTGACCGCATCACCGAATTCGAGGAGGACAAGCGGATCGTTGGGATCAAGAATGTCTCGCTCAACGAACAGTGCCTGGCTCGTCGCCCAGGCGAGCGGCCAGCGCTGCCGCCGACGATCCTCACGGAGGCGGTGGCCCAAGTTGGGGCCATCCTGATCCTGGCCAAGCCGGAGAACCGCGAGAAGCTAATCTACATCGCCGGAATCGAGCGGGTCCGGTATCGGCGACCCGCCTACCCCGGCGACGTCGTCAACATCGAGGTCAACGTCAAACGACTCCGGCGCCGGATGGGCCAGCTCCATGGCACCGCGACTACGGGGGGTGAGGTGGTACTGGAAGGCCGGATGACGTTCGCCCTCGGCACCGCCTGACTGCGAACTCAAACGGCCTTGGGTTCTATTAAGAGTGGCAGAATCTCAAATTGCGGACCTCGCTGAGGTGGCGCCCACTGCCGGCGAACCCCTCCAGCAAGAAGCGGGAAATCTACGCACACTCACTCGTGTTCACTCAATCTGGTGGAAGTTAAATGGGACAAAACCCTGTGGGCCCGGAAGTGGACCAAGAGATGAGGGATCGGTTCATCGAGCGCCGGAGGCTCATAAAGCAAATAGAGGAGGACGCGGCTAGATGCCTCAAAGTGGACGTCAACAATCCTGAAGACCCGGTCTTCATAGATAAGGATGAAGATGAGGCGGGGCAGAGATAAGATCTTCCTTCGGATAGGCTATTCGAGACCGGGAAAAAGCCAAATCAGTGTTTTGAGTTCGCACGAAGCACGACTCGTAGCGCACTCACTATTGCTCCAGGCTGAACGGGTCGACCGCCCCGAAACCCAGCCAGTCTAGAGGAGATCGTTCATCTCGTTGCTTTTCCAGCCTGCGTTGTCCGGAACGCCAGGTGATAGAATCTGACGAATGGGTTCGAAGAAGAATCGGAATCGAGCGGCGCCAACTCCGGTCGCCGAGCCACCGTCGAACGGGGCCCCGTGGCCGCTGATCGCCGTGGTGGCTGTGGCGCTGGCCGGGGGCGGCATCTACATGGCCACTTCGTCCTCGGGTAGTGGGGACACTGACGGGGCCCAGACGGCGTCTGCACAAATGGCCACCGAGACCGCAGCGCCGGCCGCTCCGTCGAGCACGACCGCGGCGCCAGGCGCCGCCGCGCCGGCGGAAGCGGAGCCAACGACGACCGCGGCTCGCACGCCACTCCCCGACGACCTGCCGATGCCTCCGTTACCGTATGTGCCTCGGGCTGCGGCTGGACCGCCGGAACTGATGCAGCAGGCCTACGTCTTCGCGGCCAAGAACCCGCACATCCTTGACTATGTGCCTTGCTACTGCGGCTGTGGCCAGACGGACGGCCACATTGGCAACACCGACTGCTTCGTCGATCGACGGGCGCCGAACGGCGCCGTGGAGGCGTGGGACACCCACGGCATGACTTGAAGCCACTGCCTAGCTGTCGCGCGTGACGCGATGCAGATGAACGCCCTGGGCGCTTCCCCCTCCGATATCCAGCGAGCCGTCAAGACCAAGTACGCTTCCCAGTCGGCCTACGCCACCCCGACGCCTCCGGCGCCGGCTAACTAGCGGGGCGCGCCCGTCTCGTCCGGCCGTGTGTACACCCTCTGCCGCGCCGATCCCGCCGTAGCCCGCTATAATCGCGCGTGTCTCCGTCGCGCCCCCGACCCAAGGCGGCCGAGCTTGGCCGGCTGTTCGGTTCCGTCCGAGCCGGTGTCTATCTCGGTCCGCTGGAGGGTGGTGGTCCCCCAACTGGCGTAAACCCGCATCTGCAACTGATGTTCGGCTACGACCCGACGGCGTCTCCGCCGCCGGTGCACCCCTTTTCTGCCGATCGTTTTGTCGACCCGCAGGCGCGCGACGCCTTTTTCGCTGAGCTGACCCGCGACGGCGCTGTCGCCGACTACCTGCTCCGATTGCGGCGAGCCGACGACACCACCGTCTGGGTCGAAGTTACCGCCACGCTGCATCCGGATCCAGACGGCGGTCCGGCGCAGATCGACGCTATCCTGCGCGACGTCAGCGAACGACGGAAGCTCGAAGACCGAGGGCGCAACCTCAGCCAACAGTTCTTGCAGTCCGAGAAGATGGCTGCTCTCGGGCAAACCGTGTCTGGCGTGGCGCACGAACTCAACAATCCCCTCGCGACGATCCTTACCTGGGCCGAACGTCTCGCCAGCCGCAACGTCGATACCGGGACGCGCCACGGTCTCGAGACCATCCTGAGCGAAGCCGAACGAGCCGCCAAGATCGTCAGGAACTTGCTGACGTTCGCGCGGAAGCGCAACACAACCCGCGCGCTCGTTGATGTGAACGTCATCGTGCGAGACACCCTCGCGTTACGCGCTTACGAGCAGCGGGTCTCCAATGTCACGACGATCGATGCCCTAGCGGGTGGCTTGCCGCAGGTCTTCGCCGATCCGCATCAGGTCAAGCAAGTGTTGCTCAACCTGGTGATCAACGCCGAGCAGGCGATGCTTGCAGCGCACGGACGGGGCACGCTGGTGACCCGCACCTGGTACGACGACGAAGCCGAGATGGTGATGCTGGAGATCAGCGACGATGGCCCGGGCGTACCCAACGAGGCGCAGAGTAAGATCTTCGATCCCTTCTTCACCACCAAGGCAGTAGGCAAGGGCACTGGCCTCGGTCTCACGATGGCATATGCAATCGTCGAGGAACACGGTGGCCAGATCTGGCTGCGCTCCGGCGCAGAGGGCGCGTCGTTTTTCGTGTCTTTTCCGGCAGCGTCGGGCCACCACCGTCCTGCCGCGCCGCCGGTACCGCCGCCGCCCGCCACAGCCGGCTCGGCTGTGCTCGTGGTGGAGGACGAACCGGCCCTCGCGACCGCCGTGACCGACGCCCTTCGTGACGCCGGCTATCAGGTGGCGCACGCCGAAGATGGCCAGGCGGGGCTCGAGCGTATCCGGCAGGACAGATTCGATCTGGTGATCTGCGACCTAAAGATGCCAAGGCTAGACGGACCAGCGTTCTTTCGGGTGCTCTCGAAGGAGCAGCCGGGGCTGGCTCGGCACGTAGTCTTCGTCACCGGCGACGTGGCCGGGACGGACGCGGAACGGTTCCTGACCGAAAGCGGGTGCCGTTGGCTTCCGAAACCGTTCCGTCTAACGGATCTGCTGCGCGTCACCGAGGACGTGCTGCGTTGACCGGAACTAGCCCGCTACGGCCACCGCCTCGGCCGCCTGGCCGCGTCGCGGTGACAACCGGGCCTTAGCCATCTTTAGCACCCGCTTCGGCTGCTTCTTGAGTGTAGCCGCGGTCATCGCCGTCGCCACTTGCTCTGGCTTGAGGTCAGGGCCAAGGATTTTGCGGAGCCGCTGCACGGCACGCGCATGCAGCTGCGAAACACGAGACTCGTTGACGCCGATCTCCTGGCCGATTTGCTTCATGGTGACCTCGCCGTAGTAGTACAGCCCGATCACCTTCCGCTCGCGCCAGGGCAACGCCTTGATCGCGTCTCTGACCCGCGAGGCCACCTCTCCGCGCTCGCAGGCCTTGTCGGGCGTCGGCCTCTCAGGTGGCACCATGACCGGCGGCAGATTGACACCGCTGACCGCGTCGACGTTGGCCATCGGCGATGTCGACTCGATGGTATTGATACGGACGATCGTCCGACCCAGGCGTGCTTCATCTGAGCCCATATGTTCGGCCAGCTCAGCCAGCGAGGGCTCCGCGCCCATCTCATGTCGCAGCTTCTCGCGAGCTGCCTCCAACTCCCGCCGCACCCGCCGTATACCGCGCGGCCAGGCATCACGCCGTAGAGCATCGATCATCGCGCCCCGGACGCGACGTTCTGCAAAGGTTTCGAACTTGATGCCACGCGTTTCGTCGAATCGATGCGCCGCGTCGATAAGACCGATCATGCCATCCTGCACGAGGTCTCCCAGGTCAATCGAATGGGGCATCGACGCCGCCATGCGGCGCGCCAACGCTTCGACGAATGGCAGACTCGCGGCGATGCGATCTTGGTCCTTGTCGTCGAGCACTTGAGATTTAGTCGTCACGCTATGCCTCCGGCGTTAGTTCCGGCGCCATCGTAATGACGTCGCCGTGGGTGCGAACCCCCCGTTATCGCAAGCGTGGTGCCAGCCTGAACCCGGACTGGTCACAAACTGGAATTCTGCCAAGACATGCTTCGTAAGCTGTTTATTTTCATGTGTTTATTTAGTTAGTCTTATTTCAGTTCACCAACTGCCATGGTAGAACTCCACTGCAGCACGACAATATATTGACGATCTAAACCAGGCAGACCGCCATTTTTTTGACAAAAAGGGCCGGTGGCGAAAGGGTGGGGTGAGGAGCCGCTGACTAACGGTCCTGGCAGCGCTCGCGGATGTGCCGAGCGGCGCTGATCGCCTCGACCGCGCCGGACACGATCTGCTCAGCGCGGGCACGACTGACGCTGTCGGCCAGCTTGCCCTCAAGCAGCTCGGCGTTGGCGAGGATGATGCCGAGCTGATTGTTCAGCCGATGAAAAAGGGCGCCAATGTCGGGCGGCTGGTCCATCTCTAGAGGATCCGGTCGCAAATGCGGAAACGGTACCTGGCTGCGCATGACCTCGATCCGCGGTTAGCGTGCGGCTTAGCGGTCGGTATGCGCCGACGTGAGCGGTGCCGACGCGCCGTCCGGCTCACGCCACAGCGTGTCGACAAAGATGCGGACCGAGCCCCCGGCGGTGCGGACATATTCGACCTTCCCGCTGGCGATCCAGTTGTAGATCGTGCGGCGGCTAACGCCAACCAGGTCGCAGGCTTTCATGATCGAGATCGTTTTCCTATCGACTATCATCTCTAGCGCTCGCATCCGGCCTGTCTCATCCCCCGCTCCACGGCATCTTCCGTGGCCCCGCTCAACTTCTCTCCGCAGGCTCAAAGGGTGGTATCGGCACAGCGTCTCCACGTCATTAGTCCCTACGAAGAATCGGGTTAGGTACGCGCCTTGACGGGCTCAAGCCAGCGGTGTCAAAGTATTGGCGGTTTCTTGTAAATGACTGACAGAGAAACACATCTGCTTATCGTAGAGGACGAAGCTCCGCTGCGTCAGGCCACCGCCGAACGACTAGCGGAACATGGCTATTTGGTTGTGGAGGCAGAAAGCGGCGAGGTGGCCATCGAACAGCTAGCCAAATTCGCGTTCGATGTGGTGCTGACCGACCTGCGCCTCCCTGGCATCGACGGGACCGCCGTGCTTGAGGCGGCGCTTGAACGCTATCCGGAAATCGTGTGTATCGTGGTCACCGGCTTCGGCACAGTCAAGGACGCCGTCGACGCCATCAAGCGGGGCGCCGCGGAGTTCATCACCAAGCCCTTCCAATTCGATCAGCTTTTGCATGTACTGTCATCGGCCCTCGAGCAACGGCGGCTCCGCTCAGAGAACGCCTACCTCCGCTCACAACTCGAGGAGCGCTATCGTTTTGACGGACTCGTGGGCCAGAGCGCACCGATGCGCGAGCTGTTCGAACTGCTAGAGACAGTAGCCGGCGCGTCGAGCACCGTGCTCATTACCGGGGAGACCGGCACCGGGAAAGAACTCGCGGCACGGGCTATTCACCATAACAGCGACCGGCGGGCCCACCGCTTCGTCGCGCTCAACTGCGGCGCCCTGCCAGAAACGTTGCTCGAAGCCGAACTGTTCGGACATATTCGCGGTGCCTATACCGGGGCGGTCAGCAATCGGGCGGGCCGTCTGGAAGCGGCCGACCGCGGCACAGTGTTCCTGGACGAAGTCGGCACCATGCCGCCCAGTCTTCAGGTCAAACTCCTGCGAGTACTGCAGGAGCGGGAGCTGGAACGTCTCGGAGACACTCGCACGATCCGCATCGATGTCCGGGTCATAGCCGCCACCAACGCGAATCTGGCGCAGATGGTCACCGACGGGCAGTTTCGTGAGGATTTGTTCTATCGGCTCAACGTCATTCCGGTCCGGCTGCCCTCTCTCCGAGAACGCCGGGACGACATTCCGCTGCTGGTGCAGCACTTCGTCGAGCGGCTTACCGGTCAGGACGGCGGGCGGCGGGACGTTCGGGTCACGCAGGAAGCGATGCGGCAGCTGATGGGCTTCAGCTGGCCGGGGAACATCCGACAGCTCGAGAACGTGGTCGAACGCGCCCTGGCCCTCGGTCGGGACCGGACGCAGCTCGACGTCGCGGATCTCCCACCAGAGATCAGAGAGGGCCCCAGCGTGGGTCAGCCGCAGCCCGTCGAGATTCCGGAAGAAGGCGTGGACCTGCCGGGCCACATCGCCGCCCTGGAGCGAAGGTTCATCCAGCAGGCCCTCGCCGAGACTGATGGGAACAAACAGCAGGCCGCCGAGCGCCTGGGACTCAAGCGCACCACGCTCGTAGAGAAGGTGAAACGGCTGCGGCCACAATAAACCGGAGGAGGCCGCTAGGCGAACAGACGCAGCGGCTCGTAGTTACCCTTCAGAATTGCCGCGGAGTCCTTGTAGCCCAGCCACTGCTGGATCATGCTGGCGTAGACCCGCCGGAAGTCAGTCGTCATCTTCAAGTTGCCGTCATCCAGATCGGTGAGGCTGGGGTGCGCACCGTGGAGGCCACCCTCTACGCCGGACCCGATGACAAACATCGGCGTGGCAGTGCCGTGGTCCGTACCCAGGCTGGCGTTCTCTTCAACGCGCCGGCCGAACTCGGTGAACATCATGATGGCTACGTCGTCCACCCGATTGAGCCGCTGCAGATCCTCGACGAACCCCCGAATCGCATCGGCCGTGTAAGCCAGCAGACGCGCATGTGGATCCGCCTGGTGGACGTGGGTGTCGAACGAGTTTCCGGCGTAACTGACGTAATAGAGACGGGTCGGCATCTCCGCCGCGATGAGCGCTGCCACGCGCCGGAGCTGCGGCGAGAGCCCGCCGATCCCATAGTCGACCGGGGTGCTGTAGGCTGCCGACGCCTCGCGCACGAAGGCTGAACTCTGCTCGGCGTTGCTGGCGGTGGCGGCAAGGAAGTCGAGAGTGGAATTACTGCCCGTGTTCACGGCCATGTCGTCCAGCGCCGACTTCTCACCGTCCGAGCCCTCGCGTCGGAAGCTACGCGGGTCGTTAAACACCAACGGCTGGTGGTGGCGGGCTCGCACCGCCAGCGACTGCCGGGTGCCGATGTTCACGATCATGTTGCCCTGCGCGTCATGGTCGTACACGCCATCGGCCACACGGCCGAGCCAGCCCAGCGGCTCTCCGCCGTTCGGGACGCCGGTATGCCAGAAGCCCATGGACGAGAAGTGGGACAGGCTTGGATTGTCGTAGCCGCAGCCATGCACCACGCCCATCATGCCGTCCTTGTACAGGCGTTCGAACCCGACCATCGAGGGATGTAGGCCGTATCCGTCCTCGATCTTGATCGCCTCGTTCTCGCGGATACCTAGATTTGGCCGCACCCGATAGTAGGTGTCGCTGCCATACGGCACGACCGTGTTGAGCCCGTCGTTACCACCAGACAGCTCAACCACCACGAGGATCCGCTCGGGATGCGCCTCCATGCTGCTACCGGTCAGCGCCTGGGCCGTCAGTGCCTCTGTGGTACGGCTCATCAGCACCGGGAGACCGGCAGTGACGCCAATCCCGTAGAGTCCGCGTCGCAGAAACTCGCGCCTGGAACAGGCGCACGAATCGGAAGGACGGATGATCATGAGAGTCTCCTTGACGGCTACGCCACTTGATACTCAGGCGTGCTCAGCACCAAATACAGCAACGACCGCAATGCACCTTCGACCTGCGGGCTCGGGGCAGGGAGCCGGTCCGCACCTAACTCGCTGCGCAACCGGTCCACCAGCACCTGACGGCCCGCTGGCGCCAGGGGCGCGCGAAGAAAACGACGCTGGTAGTAGTCGACGATCGACTCGACGGTCGTCGCACCAGCCTCGGTCACCATAGCCGCAAGGTCCAGGTCGGCCGGGTGCCGGGGCACGAGCTTCAGCCGGTCGTAGGCCATGATGTAGCCCATGTAACCGCCGTAGCGTGTGTTGTAGTCCTCGTCCCGGTCAGCAATCATGCTCGACTCCGCGTCGCCCTGCTGGGTCGCGGCGGTGATGTTCAGCCCCTGCTGGAGCCGACGCTCCACCTGCGCGTAGATACCCGGGGTGGCCCGGTCGGGCGCCCAGAATCCGTCGGTGTCTGGGAAGAGCACGTTGCGGAAGAGGTTGCCGCGCTCAAGCAGCAACGCGGGCGTGATCCAGGTGCGGCCCCCAGCCCAGCCTGCGACGTTCGGCGGATTGAACAGCGTCTGTCCCAAGCCGGCGGTCAATCGGTTGAAGTCCGGGATGGTCGGCAGTCTTTCGAGACCCAGTTTTCGGTAGGTAGAAACGACCAGTTGCACCGGACTCTTGACCTGGGTAGCGTTGGACGCTGGGCTGTAGAAATCTCGGGATAGCAAGATCTGACGGAGCAGTGGCTGTAGCTCGTAGTTCGCCTCCCGGAGCGTGTCCCCCAGCGCCTCGCGGATCACGTCGTCCAGATCTTCCCGCACCAGATAGCGATAGAGCTTGGCCGAGATGAACTCCGCCGTGACCGGGGTCTCGAGGACGATATCGATGATGTCCTCGCCGTTCAGGTTGTCTGTCCGACCCAGAAAGGTCTTCTCGCCATCGTCGTGGGTAGCGGCATCGAACTTAAACTCGATCGCGTCGTTCGTCCAGCCAGTGAACGCGCGTGACGCCTCCCGAATGTCCTGCTCGCTGTAGTTGCCCACGCCCATCGTGAACAGCTCGAGCAATTCGCGTCCGAAGTTCTCGTTCGGGTGCCCTTTGCGGTTCTCGCCGTTGTCCAGATAGACCAGCATGGCGGGATCGGTGAGGATTCCGAGCAGCAAGTCACGAAAGTTCCCGGCAGCATTCGCCCGCAGCATCTCGTTCTGCTGATGCATCATGCGGGTATCGCGCACTTTCGTGTTGCCGGTGGCGAAGTGGCCATGCCAGAACAGCGTGAGCTTCTCCTCGAGCGGCCGGCGCGTGGTCAACATCCGCTCGCCGAACCAGATCGCCAGCCGCTGGGTCTCGATGGCGTTGGAGCGCAGCCCGTAGAAAAACTTGTTGACCACCGGCTGCAGCCGACGACTTTCACCCTCGGGGAGCACCGCCACGCCCATCGAAGAACCGCTTTCGCGAGCGATTCGCACCGCGTCGGCGCGGCTCTTGGGGAACGGATCCATCTCCGGATCCCAGATCGGAGAAGGGTCGAAAGCTGGGGTCAGGCTGTTGTCGACTGATTCGAAGTCGACCAACCAGGCCACCGCCGCCTTTGGGCTCATGGCTGCCAGGCGTTCAATCTCGTCTGGGGTCGCGCCGAATCCGGCGCGCTCGATGAGATGCGCCGCCTTGTCATAGTCCCACTCCGCGGCGGTGATGGGAGACAAGTCGTTGACCCAGTCCTCCGATCCAGCCCCCGCAGCCAGGACCCCAATGCCGGCCGCCACCGAAAGCACACACGCCGCGATCCAACCATTGATCTTCATCGGTCGCTCTCCGAAAAACGGCCCCGTTCCAGGCTACGGATGATACGGCACGAGGGTCCAGGGCACCAGCGAGCGGTAGGACCGTACACGCCCAGCTACTCGGCGTCGCGATGGACGGTGTCCGGCGAAAACGCGGGGAGACAGACGGCGACATACTCCGCCCCTTCAGGTTCCGGGCTACTGTATCGGATCCACTCACCCGGGACCGCCACGACGGCCTGGCCCTCGCGCACGTCGAGTGCGCCGTGTTCGTACTCGACCCGGAGCATCCCCCGGGTCACCACGGTGATCTCCTCGAACTCCGGCCGCTGACCCGGTTCAACCCAGCCGGGGGGCGACACCATGCGTGCCACACTGACCTCTCCGTGGCCGGTGTTGACCCGCCCGGCGTACTCCTCGATCCGTTTCGGCAGATTGCCGGCGGCCTCGATCACGCTAGGGCATTCAATCAACCGAGGCATCACACCAGGACCGCAGAACCGGTCCGGCCGGGAGCATCCTCCTCGATCGTGGCCATCCCGCTGCCATCGTCGCTCAGATCGAAGTGGTAGCGGATGATCGTACGGAGTTCGTCGAGCGAACTGGCCTGGTTGATCGCGACCCGCAGCTTTGACCCGTTGTGGACACCCTTGGTGTACCAGGAACCGAGGGCTCGCAGCTTGTTGATTACCCAGCGCTCGCGGGTAACAGCGGTGCGTGGTCGGCGTCCACGAGAACTGGCACGTACGGCCGAGTGGCGGAAGCCCTCCGCCTCGTTGGTTCCCTCGCGAAGTAGGAGATCGATGTAGACCAGCAGGAACCGGCCCCGATCGTAGGCGGGAGCCGGACCGGTCCCCATTCCCGCCTCCAAGCGCTGGGCCTGCTCGAAGATCCAAGGGTTGCGGAGCGCGCCGCGGCCCACGAGGACCCCGGCCACGGCGGTCTCGTCGAAACGCTCGACCAGATCCTCGGGCGAGACACAGTCGCCACTCCCAAAGACCGGAATCCCAACATCACGGGCCACGCGATCAATCAGGCCCCAGTCCGACTGGCCTGTATACGACTGCGCTGCGGTACGTCCGTGCACGGCCACCGCGGAGGCGCCGGCATCTTCCATCAGCCGGGCTACACGGGGCGCATTGACGTGGTCATCGTCCCAGCCCGCCCGCATCTTGACCGTGACCGGAATCTTCACCGCATCGGCCATGGCGCGCACCACGCCCGCGGCATGCTCGGGGGTCCGCATCAAGCTACAACCCGCGTGGTGCTTGGCAATCTTGGGCACCGGGCAGCCCATGTTCACGTCGACAATGTCGGCGCCTAGCTTCTCCACGATCTGCGCCGCCTGGGCCATCTTGTCCGGGTCGCCACCGAAGATCTGGATCGACACCGGCCGCTCTTCCTCAGTGAACTCGGCATACTCGAGGGTGCGATCGATGCCGCGCACCAGGCCCTCGGAGCTAACCATTTCGGTGACCACTAGCCCACAGCCTCCCCGCCGCTTCACCAACCGGCGAAACGCGGTGTCAGTCATGCCCGCCATAGGCGCCAGAGCAAACGGCGAATCGAGCGTGATCGACCCGATCTTCGGCGCAGCCTTCCTGGTCATCTCTTAGTAAGCCTTAACGTCGGCAGCGTCGACCTCGACCGATACCGCCTGCCCGATCAGGTCGACCGACAGCACGAGGCGCGCATGCGTGCCTTTTCGTACCAGCCGCCCCACCACCCCCCGCAGCGGTCCGTGCACCACTTCGACCATCATCCCCTCACGAATGAGCGGGCAAGGGTCGTAAAGCAGATCTGTGTCCACCAGCCGCCGGATGCCGTTGATCTCGTGGGCCGCGATCGCCGCCGGCTCACCATCGAAGGACACGATGCTGACCACGCCCGTGCAGCGGAGGATGCCACGCCGATGCTCAGCGTCGAAACGTGCGAAGCAGTAGCCTGGGAACAGTGGCCACGCGATCTTCTTGCGCCGGTCCTTCCAGCGGCTCCACCGGGTGATGGTGGGCAGGAATACCTCAACCTGCTTGCGTTCCAGCTGATCGCGAACCACCTGTTCGTGGCGGGAGCGGGTCCAGATGGCATACCACGGATCATCGGTCCGCTCCTCGGTGGCAGCCAGACCTGCCGGCCCATCGTGAGACGCCGTGTCCATGCCGAACTGACTAGTCGCCCCGACGGGCCGCAGCGCGCGACCTGATCTGGGCTTCGTAGATGCCCTGCAGGTCCTCGTCGACCCACTCGATGATGGCATCGTCCCGCAAGGTCCCCAGATATCGATCCAGCGCTTCGAGCCGGCGCTCGTCGAAGACGTTCTCCATGATGCTGTTGCGAACGTCGTCATAGGGCTGGGGAGCGGCGGCGGTCTCGTCGGCGAACTGCAGAATCTGGTACCCGGCCGGGGTCCGTTCGATCTCGCCGACGGCGCCGACCTCCATCGTCTCGAGCCGGTCGAGGATCACTTGGCTCAGATCCGAGTTAACGATCGGCCCCAGCAGCCCACCGTTGTCCTTCGACACAGCATCGGACATCTCGCGCGCTACATCGGCGAAATCTTCACCACCCAGCACCCTGGCGCGGGCCTGCTCGGCTCGCGTCAGCGCAGCCTGATCCTGGGCCTGGGCCAGCGCACCGGTCCCGTCTGCCGCGGCGATGAGGATCTCGCGCAGCGTCACGGTGGCCGGCTGCATAAACTCATCGAGGTTATCGTCGTAGTAGACGCGCGCCTCGGTGTCGGTCATCGAGATTTTGTTCAGAATTTCAATTTGCTGGACCTGGCCGACCATCATCTGGTCCTCAACCGCCTGGCGGAACTCGAGCATCGTCATCTGCTGGTCCTGAATAATGGCGCTCTCCAGCTGTTCGTCGTTGAGCCCGTTGTCGTCCTTGATGCCGGTCAGGATCTCTTGGAACTGCTCGTCGCTAAGGCTAAACCCGTAGTCGCGGCCGCGCTGCACCATAAGAGCGGTATCAACCGCCTCGGCCAGAACGTCAGGGGTAATCTCCGCGATGATCGCTCGAAGCTCGGCGTCGGTCTGGGCTATGACGTTGCGCGTACGCAGCTCGGTGATTTGGGCATCTTCGAGGTCCGTCTGGGTGAACGGATCACCGTTGATCTTGACGATGATCCGCTCAAATACCTGGGCCCCCGGCCGTCCCGATTTCAGCCCCTGGGCGTCGGCAATCCCAGAGAAGAGCGCCGCTACCGCCAGTGTCGCGAGACTGTGTCTCAACGCGTTGCTCATCTGCATTTCCTCGTCCTAGATTGTACCCCGTACAAACGCCGTAGCCCGGCTAACGGTCGACCTCCGCGGCCTGCTAGCCGTCGACGCGAAGGGTTCCCAATTCGACCAGCATATCGCTGATACGACCGAACAGATCATCGGTTTGCTGGCCACGGCGGGCCTCCCGCTGATAGTCGGTGCGTGAGAAGCCAGCACGCACGTCTGCGCTCCGCGCTCGATCCGTCCACCACGACAGGTTTCCGGCGCTACGTAGGGTGTCGCCGGGGGCGCGCAGATCGACAAACAGGGTGGCCGGGGGCTTCAGTCGAAGGTCTCCACGTCGCTCGACGAAGCGGACCAGCCGCACCGGATCCACCGGGGTGGTATCCCGGAACTTCAGCACAACCTGCTGGCTATCCCGGTCCATGGTCTCGACCCCGAGCTCATCGGCCAGGACACGCAGCCGGCCATACTCCACGAGCGTCGCCACAGTTGGGGGTATCGGTCCATATCGGTCATGCAGCTCATCGAGGAGGCCGGACAACGACGCTTCGTCGCGGGCCGCCGCGACGCGGCGGTAGATGGTGAGCCGCTGGTTCGTGTCCGGGATATATCGCTGGTCGATCTTGACGTCAACGTCGAGGTTGACCGTCGCACGGACCTCCTCCTCCTCGATCTCCTCGCCCTTGAGCTCCCGCACCGTCTGCTCGAGCAGCTTGACATAGAGGTCGAACCCGACCGACTCGATGTGCCCGCTCTGCTCGCCACCCAGGAGGTTACCTGCGCCGCGGATCTCAAGGTCGAGCGCGGCGACGCGGAAGCCGCTCCCAAGATCGCTGAACTCACGGATGGCCGACAGCCGCTGCCTGGCCACCGGCGAGAGGGAGCCCTCGGGGGGCACCAGCAGATAGGCATACGCTCGCCGATCGGAACGTCCCACCCGGCCGCGAAGCTGGTAGAGCTGAGCCAGGCCGAACCCCTCCGCGTGATTGATGATGATCGTGTTGGCGTTAGGAATGTCTAGACCGTTCTCGATGATTGTCGTTGCCAGCAGGACATCGTATTCGTGCTGGACGAAGTCGATCATGCAACGTTCGAGCTGGCCCTCGGCCATCTGCCCGTGGGCCACAGCGATACGAGCCTCCGGCAGCATACGGGTCAAGATCTCGCCCATAGCGTAGATCGACGTCACCCGGCTGTGGAGGAAGTAGACTTGGCCGCCCCGCTCGAGCTCGGTCCGGATGGCCCGAGCGATCGTCTGATGGTCGAAGCGCACCACGTTGGTCTGGATCGACTGACGATCCTTGGGAGGCGTCTCGATCACGGACATGTCCCGGATCCCCACCAGCGACATGTTGAGGGTGCGGGGGAGCGGCGTGGCGGTCATGGTCAGCACGTCAACCCGGCGGCGCAACTGCTTGATCCGCTCCTTGTGCGCGACGCCGAAGCGCTGTTCCTCGTCAACCACCAGTAGCCCAAGGTCCCGAAACACGACATCCTTGGACAGAAGCCGGTGCGTGCCCACGATGATGTCGAGCTTGCCGTCGGCCAGCTGCAACAAGGTTTCCTTCTGCTCGGCCCGAGTCCGAAAGCGGCTGACGAGATCGATGCGCACCGGGAAGGCGGCAAACCGGTCGACTAGGGTCTTGTAGTGCTGGAATGCCAAAACCGTGGTGGGGGCCAGCACCCCCACCTGCTTGCCGTCCATGACCGTCTTGAAGGCGGCTCGCATGGCCACCTCGGTCTTCCCATACCCCACGTCACCACATAGCAGCCGGTCCATCGGCGTGGACGCTTCCATATCCTGCCGAATGTCACGGATGGCCTTGGTCTGGTCCGCGGTCAGCTCATACGCGAACGCGTCGTCGAACTCGCGGTGCCAGTGGGTGTCGGCGCTGAACGCATGACCGGGCACGGCTTTCCTGGCCGCGTAGAGCTTGAGCAACTCCTCGGCCATATCCCGCATCGCCTTGCGGACGCGAGTCTTGGTCTTGCTCCAGCTGGTCCCACCCAGCTTGTCCAGCGAAGCACGAGTGGAGCCGGTGTACTTCTGCAGCTGGTCGAGCTGCTGAACCGGGACAAAGAGCTTATCCTCACTGGCGTAGCGTAGCTCCATGAATTCGTGCTGTTCGAGACCCACCGGGATCTGCCGGAGCCCGACGAACCGCCCCACCCCATGCTCGACGTGCACGACGCGATCGCCAACTTTCAGATCTCGGAAGTCGGAGAGAAACGAGCGGACTGGCTTGGCCACCGGCGCGCGGGCCCGCCGCTCCTCGTCGAAGACGTCTGGCTCGCTGAAGACGAGCAATCCGGCATCGGGCAGACGGAAACCGCGGGTCAACCGGCCCGTGACCACGAGCAGCGCCGCGCCATGGGTCCCCTCGGTCTCGTCCACCGGCAGAGCGGTCAGGTCGTAATCGGCGAGCAACTCGATGACCCGCTCGGCCCGGCCTGGCGTGGCGGCCACAAACAGCGCCTGCTCCTCCCGCTCCCGGGCCCGGCGGATCTCGGTCACCCAGTCGGCGAGACGCCCGTGGAACGCGACGACCGGCTGGCACCCGACGTGGCGGACGGCCGTTGCCGGCGTGGCATCCTCCCAGAGCTGTTCCATGCGCTCAGCTGCCGCGATCCAGGGCTTGAGCTCGTCCGCCTC
Source organism: Acidobacteria bacterium UBA2994 (assembly GCA_002346545.1). GTDB lineage: Bacteria > Acidobacteriota > Vicinamibacteria > Vicinamibacterales > UBA8438 > UBA2994. Next base: position 34,914 of record DEAA01000072.1, on the reverse strand, counting down.
AACGAGTAGCGCCGCCGGAGGAGCGACGACCTCGCCGCGAGCCCCTGCATCGGCGAAACCGTTCTCGGCCTGTTCGAAGCGGCGGTCGATGGTCTGCCGGACGTCGTCCCTCTCTGTCACATAGACCCGCGTGGCACCGACCTGCAGGTAGTCGGCCAACCAAGCACTTCGGTCCAGATGGTCCGGATCGCCGGCGGAGGTGTCGTCCTCGAAGAGCTCGCGCAACGGGACAATATCGATCCGGTCGAGGACCTGGACCGAACGCTGGGTGGACGGGTCGAACCGTCGGATCGACTCCAGGCTGTCGCCGGCGAACTCGGCGCGCACCGGGATTTCGGCTCCCGCGGGAAAGAAGTCGACCACGCCGCCACGGACGCAAAACTCGCCATGCGCATCAACCGGATCGGCTGGCAGGAACCCGGCGTCGGCCAGCAAATCCCCGAACGCAGTCGGATCGAGCAGTACCCCCTCGGAGAGCCGCACGCTCGCAGCGCGCAGACGCTCCGGGGGGCTGACCCGGGGGAGCAGCGCAGATGCGGCGGCGATCACCACCCGGACCGTACCGGTTGCAAGCCCGTAGAGCGCCCGCGCTCGCGCGGCCGCGACATCAAAGTGCGGAGCCAAACCGCGGTACGGATCGACTTCGTGTGACGGATAGGGCAACACCGCCGCCGCGGCGTCGTGAGACGGAAGGGCATCGAGCGCCGCGAGAAAGAATCGGGTGTCGGTGACCAACTGCTCCACGTCGCGGTCTCCCGGCACCACGACGAGAACTGGTGACTCACCGGCCGCCACCGCGGCCGCGAACCCACGCGCCGACGGCGACAATCCAGCCAAGCTGCCGGACGGGCCGAGCCCGGCTCGCGCCGCGGCCATCTTCAGCGCCGCCTGCAGGGTCAGAGAGGTCCCAGTCACGGGTCGTGTCTACCTGAGCGGTCGTCCACCCGGACCGGCGATTTCAGTCAGAGGAGGAGTCGTCCGCCGCCGCAGAGACCGGCTTGAACCGCAAGTTGTCGGTGAATCGCCAGACATGTCGTGGGCGGTAGATGCCTACGTCCTTTGTCCTGGACTTCACGCGAAATGTGTAGAGCAGCCGGTGGTAGTCGTAAGAAAAGCCGTCTCGCTTGTGTGCCGCCACGTCGAGCTTGTAGGTACCCTCGACGAGATCGAGCTGCTCGATGGCGAACTCCACCTCACCCGCCCCACTGAGCGAGGCGGATTCCATCTCTTCGATGTTCGTGTTGGTGCCAAAGCAGCAGACGCCGTCGGTGCTGAAGATGCTGATGCCGAATGCGAAGTCTTCGACTGGCTGGGCGGCGCGAACCTTCATTCGGATGGTCATGCGGTCGCCCGTGTGGAAGACGTGACCCGCACCTTGGTCGCCCTCGAGCGTGACTTCTTCGATCCGAACTGCCCCTGAACCCCAGCGTCCTTCGTTGGCGGTGAACATGTTCACCAACCCGGTTTCCTCATCGACCTCCGCGTGCTCGCCCTCAGGGGGAGGTGGTGCCTGCTCGGCGGGCTCTAGCGCACTCGCGGTCTCGTCGAGAGGGTTGTCGGGCTCAGACGCCGGTGACACGACGGCCTGTTCGGCGGCCGGCTCAGGCCCCTTGGGGTCGTTCGGCGATTCGCCGACCTGCCCACTCCCGTCGGCTTGGGCCGAGGCTTGCGCCTTGGCGTCAGCGGCGGCCAACAGCTCGTCTTCGAGCTGCTCGACGTCGGCCAGATACATCTGGACCACCCGTTTCGGATCGCCGGTCGCTCGCCGGTCGCCAGCCTCCAGCCAGAGCGCCTCGTCGCAGAACCGCTCGACCATTGATAAGCCGTGGCTGACCAGGAGAATAGTCTTGCCTCGGCGCTTGAACTCCGCGAACTTGTCCAGACATTTCAGGCTGAAGCCCTCGTCGCCGACGGCCAGAACTTCGTCTACCAAAAGGATGTCCGGGTCGACGTGCACCGCCACCGCGAAACCGAGCCGCATGTACATCCCCGAGGAGTAGGTCTTAACTGGGGCGTCGATGAACTCCTCCATCTCGGCGAACTCCACGATCTCGTCGAACCGCTGTTCGATGTCCCTCCGGGACAGCCCGAGCATGATGCCGTTGATGAAGACGTTCTCACGACCCGAGATCTCCGGATGAAAGCCCGCGCCCAGCTCTATCAGGGCCGACACGCGTCCGTTCACCCGCACGGACCCATGGGTCGGCTTGGTGATCCCCGCCACCAGTTTCAGCAGTGTGCTCTTCCCAGAACCGTTTCGCCCGATCACACCGTAGGACACCCCGCGAGGCACCTGCACCGACACATCGCTCAACGCACGGAATGATTCGTCCGGCCGCAGCTGGGCCACAAGGCTGCCAGTGAGCAGGGCGCTCTTGAGGGTCACGAATCGCCGGCTGTGCCCGTGCCGCCGGTAGATCTTCGTGACGTGGTCGAGGTCAATCGCAGGGGTCACTAAACTTCCTCCGCGAATGAATCCCGCAGGCGATCGAACAGGGCGTAGCCAAACAAAAAGAGCACCAGGCCTGCCACCGCCAACGCGAGCAGCCACTTCCAGTGACCGAACGGCCCGTCGTAGAAGAGGATCTCCTGATACGAGATTGCCAGATGCGCGAATGGGTTGAGGTCCATGATGGCCTTGCCCCGATCCGACAGAAATGACATCGGATAGATAATCGGGGTGGCGAAGAACCAAAGCGTCAGGATGTTCGCCAGCAGGTCCTTGATGTCCCGAAAGTGGACCGTTAGCGCAGACAGCACCATCACGAGACCCAGCGTGAGCGTGAACTGCACTGCGACCACGAAGGGGAACCACGCAAGCTCGGTCAGCCGGAGCGGCACCGCGTAATAGAGCAGGAAGATGATGAGGATGGGCAGCCCGAACAGGAAGTGAACCATGTTCGAGAGCACGGCCACAATCGGCAGGATCTCAGCCGGAAACATGACCTTCTTGATCAAATTACCGTTGATGATGAGCACGTTGGCGCCATCGGACAGCGACGACGAGAACCAGGTCCATGGGAGCAACCCGCAGAAGAGGAACACGGCGTAGGGCTCCAGACTGACCAGCTCGCCCCGGGGCAGAACCACGGTGAAGACGAACGAATAGACCAGCAGTAGCAGCAGCGGGTTGACGAACGACCAGAAGAACCCGAGCACCGAACCCCGGTATCGGGCCTTCAGCTCCCGGGCAACGAGTGTCTGGATGAGCCCCCGGTACCGGTAGAGCTCTCCGAGGTTAGACAGCATCGACCTGGAGCACGACCGCTGTCACGTTATCAGGACCGCCGCCGTCATTGGCAGCCTGGATCAGTGCCTCGCAGATGCGATGTAGGGCGGTGTCCCGACCAAGCACCTCGCCGATCTCGTCGTCGCTCAGCACGGTAAACACCCCATCGGAGCAGAGCAAAAGCCGGTCGCCCACCTGGAGCTCAAGCTCTTGCAGATCCACCTCGAGCTCTTCGGACCCCGAGAGCGCCCGCGTCACAATGTTCCGCCAGGGGTGCTCGCGCGCTGCCTCCTCAGTCAGCGCACCCACCCGGATCTGCTCCTCAACCCAGGAATGGTCGCGGGTCAGCCGCTCCAGGGCGCCAGCGCGGAGACGATAGCCACGGCTGTCTCCGACGTGGGCCAACGTCGCCGCGCCATCGCCGGTCAGCATCGCCACCGCTGTGGTCGCCATGCCGCGTAGTTCACTCGACGCCGCGATCTGGGACGCGAGCCGGCGATTTCCCATACGAAACCCGGCCTGCAACCGATTGGCGTTGACGCTGTGCTCGGGGTTGAAAGCAATGGGCCAGGTCTGGTCCGGCGACACCGCAACCGTCGCCTCGACGAACGCGACAATGCCCTCAACCGCCGCCTCTGACGCGACGTCGCCAGCCGCGTGACCACCCATGCCGTCGGCCACGACATACAGACCCAGATCGTCACGCACCGACAGATTGTCTTCGTTGATGGACCGTCGCAGCCCTGTGTCGGTCGCGGAGGCAGAGGAAAGGCGCATCGCTTGGAAAGACGGGTCGGATCGCGCTGCCCGCATTGTCACCCACACACGGGTGGGAACCAAGAGGTGGGCGAGGCGTCGGTCGCTTCGGGCGTTAACCGCGAGTCTTGGCGCGCGAGGCGACCTGCAACCGGGTCAAAGACTTTAGCAGCGCCAGACGGGCACGCTCGAAGTCCATGTCGACCACCGGCTTGTCTAAACGGCCCTTGGCCCGTTCCTGGGCCGCCTCCGCCCGGGTAACGTTGATCTCCTCGGCCGATTCGGCGATTTGCGCCAGCACGGTGACCCGGCCGGGCTGCACCTCGGCGAAGCCGAAGGAGACCGCCACATAGGAGTTCTCTTCGCCCTGGCGATACCAGAGTTCTCCGACCTGGAGCGTTGCCAGCAGCGGCGTGTGACCAGGCAACACCCCGAACGAACCTTCGGCCCCGGGCACCTGGACTTCATCCACCTGCTCGCTGACGACGGCCCGTTCGGGCGTGACGATCTCGAGGGTGAGATGGTCAGGAATGGCCATCTACGCTGCCTCGCTCTTCATCTTCTCGGCCTTCTCGAGAGCCTCTTCGATGCCGCCGACCAGGTAGAAGGCCTGCTCAGGTAGCTCGTCGTGCTTCCCATCGACGATTTCGCGGAAGCCTCGAATCGTGTCGGCAATCGACACGAACTTCCCCTCGAGACCGGTGAACTGCGTGGCCACGAAGAACGGCTGTGACAGAAACTTCTCGATCTTGCGGGCTCGGGCAACCGCGAGCTTGTCCTCTTCCGACAACTCGTCGATTCCGAGAATCGCGATGATGTCCTGCAGGTCCTTGTAGCGCTGGAGCACCTGCTTGACGTCCCGGGCCGTGTTGTAGTGCTCAGCGCCGATGACATTGGGATCCAGGATGTTCGAGGTGGACGCCAGCGGGTCAACGGCCGGGTAGATGCCCTTCTCGACATAGGCTCGAGAGAGGTTGGTCGTCGCGTCGAGGTGGGCGAACGTGGTCGCCGGGGCCGGGTCGGTGTAGTCGTCGGCTGGGACATAGATGGCCTGGACCGACGTAATCGAGCCTTGCTTGGTTGACGTGATCCGCTCTTGCAGCGCGCCCATCTCGGTGGCCAGCGTGGGCTGGTAGCCAACCGCGGACGGCATCCGGCCAAGCAGGGCCGAAACCTCCGAGCCAGCCTGGGTGAAGCGGAAGATGTTGTCGATGAACAGTAGAACGTCCTTACTTTCAGCGTCGCGGAAGTACTCGGCGATAGTAAGCGCGGTGAGGCCAACCCGCTGGCGGGCGCCCGGTGGCTCGGTCATCTGGCCGTAGATGAGGGCCGCGCGCGACTTGTCGAACTCGTCAATGTTGACGACGCCGCTTTCGCGCATTTCCATCCAAAGGTCGTTGCCTTCGCGCGTCCGCTCACCCACGCCACCAAACACCGACACACCAGAGTGCTTGTTGGCGATGTTCGTGATCAGCTCCATGATAAGAACGGTCTTACCAACGCCGGCTCCGCCGAAGAGCCCGATCTTGCCACCGCGTAGATACGGCTCGAGCAGGTCGATGACCTTGATCCCAGTCTCGAGCATCTCCTGCTCTGTGGACTGGTCCTCCAGAGTCGGGGCGGGACGGTGAATGGGCCAGCGCTCCTTGGTACCCACTGGCTTGTCCGGAAAGTCGACCGGCTCGCCGAGCACGTTCATGACCCGGCCGAGGGTCTCGGGACCGACGGGCACAGAGATCGGCTGGCCGAGATCAACCACGGCCACGCCGCGCTGCAGGCCATCGGTCGGCTTCATCGAAACCGCGCGCACCCGGTTTTCTCCGAGATGCTGTGCCACCTCGGCAACCAAGTCGATCTCCAAGCCACCCTGCTCGGACTGTACATGCAACGCGTTGTAGATGGCCGGAAGATGCCCCTCGAACTCGACGTCGAGGACCGGGCCGATGATCTGCACCACCTTGCCGACTTTCTGCTCCGTTGCTGCTTCGTTCGCCATGTCTGCCTTCTGTCTGCTGACGTGCTGTCTATATCGCGTTAGAGCGATTCCGCCCCGGAGACGATCTCAATGATTTCTCCGGTGATCTTCGCCTGACGGACTTTGTTCATGTAGAGGGTGAGGTCCTCGATCATCTCGCTGGCGTTGTTGGTCGCCGCGTCCATGGCCGTGAGCCGGGCCGCATGCTCGGCGGCCGCCGACTCCAGGAGAGCGCGATAGAACTGCACCTCAACGTGGCGCGGGATGAGACTGTCGAAGATGGCGGCCGGCTCCGGCTCGTACAGGTAGTCCGGCAGCTGCTCACCCTCGACCGGCACCGCCTCCATCGGTTGAATCGGGAGCACCTGTCGGGAGATCACCTCCCGCTGAAGAACCGACTTGAACTCGTTGTACACCACGTGCACCGAGGAGACCTCGCCGTCGGTGAACGCCGCGGTCGCCTCCTTGGCGATGGCCTGGGCATGGGCGTACTTCAACGACGTGAAGATGTTGACCAACTCGAACCGCGTGTCGAAGCCGCGCTGGCCAAAAAAGTCCCGGCCCTTCTTGCCGACCAGGCCCAGGATGGGTAGCGTCGCACCCTGCGCGGCAATGTCCGTGCTCGCCGTCTTGATGATGTTGGTGTTGAAACTGCCGCACAGCCCTTTGTCCGCAGTGACAACGATTAAGAGGTCCGGCCGCTCGGCGGCCTCGCCCTCCGGCTGCTGCAGCAGCGGATGGGCGCTGGTGTCGACCTGCGTGGCCAGACCGCTCAGCACGCGTTCCATCTGCGCTGCAAAGGGCCGGGCCCCCATCATCGCGTCCTGAGCCTTACGGAGACGCGAGGCCGAGATCGCCTTCATGGCCTTGGTGATCTGTTGCGTCGACTTGACCGCGCGGATACGTCGTCTGAGATCGAGTAGGGAGGGCAAGCTGAGTCCTCTGTCCGCTGGCTCTGACGTTCGGCCTAGGCCGCGGCGGTCTTGCGGGCCGCCAGGAACTGCTCGGTGAACTCCTTAAGCACCGCCTCGACCCGACCCTTAAGGTCATCGTCGAGCTGCTTCTTCTCGGCCAGATCGGCAAAAAGTGACGGCTCGCGGCCCTCGACGAACTGATAGAGCTCGGTCTCATAGGCGCGGCAATCGGTCTCGGCGACCTCATCGAGATAGCCCTTAGTACCGGCGTAGATGATCAGCACCTGATTGGCCACCGGCAGCGGCTGATACTGCGGCTGCTTTAGGACCTCGACCAGTCGGCCTCCGCGGTTGAGCTGGTCCTGGGTCGCCTTGTCGAGATCGCTGGCCATCTGAGCGAAGGCGGCCAGCTCGCGGAACTGGGCCAGGTCGAGTCGCAAGGTGCCCGAGACCTGCCGCATCGCCTTAACCTGGGCCGCCCCGCCCACACGGGAGACCGAGTTGCCGACGTTGATAGCCGGGCGCACACCCTGGTGGAACAGGTCGGACTCCAAGAAGATCTGACCGTCAGTGATGGAGATGACGTTAGTCGGAATGTAGGCCGACAGGTCGCCGGCCTGAGTCTCGATGATCGGCAACGCGGTCAGCGAACCCGCTCCGAGTTCATCCCGCATCATGGCTGCACGCTCGAGCAGTCTGGAGTGCAGGTAGAAGACGTCGCCCGGATATGCCTCGCGCCCCGGGGGACGGCGGAGCAGCAAGGAGATCTCGCGATACGCCTGGGCGTGCTTGGAGAGGTCGTCGTAGATACAAAGGGCGTGCTCGCCCTTGTCACGGAAGTACTCGCCCATCGCGCAGGCGGAGTACGGACTGATGAAGAGCAGTGGGGCAGGCGCCGATGCCGGCGCGGCTACGACGATGGTGAACTCCATCGCGTTGTTCTCTTCGAGGGTCTTCACCACCTGCGCGATGGTCGACTGCTTCTGTCCGATGGCGTTGTAGATGCAGACTACGTTGTTGCCGCGCTGGTTGAGGATCGTATCGACGGCCACCGCGGTCTTGCCGGTCTGGCGGTCACCGATGATCAACTCTCGCTGGCCGCGGCCAATCGGCACCATCGCGTCGATCGCCTTGAGACCGGTCTGAAGCGGAATGCTGACGCTCTGGCGGTCGACGACGCCGGGCGCAATCTTCTCGACAGGCGAGGACTCGGTCGCCGCAATCGGCCCTTTCCCATCGAGCGGCTGCCCGAGGGCGTTGACCACCCGGCCCAGGAGCGCTTCACCAACCGGCACCGAAATGATGCGACCGGTACGCTTGACCGTATCGCCTTCCTTGATCTCGGTGCTCTGGCCGAGGAGAACCGCGCCGACCCCGTCTTCTTCGAGGTTCAGCGCCAGTCCGTAGATCCCGTGCGGGAACTCAAGCATCTCGGTAGCCATGACGCTCTCTATCCCGTGGACTTGGGCAATGCCGTCTCCAACCGAGACGACCGTGCCGACTTCGGCCACATCGACGTCGAGGGTGTAGTCACCGATCTGGTCGCGAATGATCTGGGTTATCTCGTCCGCTTTAATTGTCATCGCAAAGGAGCCTGTCTGTGGTTCGTGTGGTTCGTCGTTTGTGTTTCGTGCCTGGTCTGGACGTCGTCGATACGAGCCCTACTGCTCCAGGAGGTTCTGGCGAATCCGTTGGAGGTGGTGCGCGACGCTTCCGTCATAGACGGTCGTGCCGACGCGTGCCACGACACCGCCCAAGAGTTCAGGGTCGACGTCGGTCGTCATCGTCACCTGCGCTCCGCTGGCCGCCTGCAGCGCACGTTCGAGACCGGCGGTGCGGTCATCGCTGATCGGCGTGGCGGTCGTGACCTGTGCCTCCACCACACCGAGGTGCCGGAGCAGGCGGCCGCGGTACGCTTCCACGATGTCGCCGAGGAGAACCAGCCTGTCGCGCTCGGCAAGTAGGTGAAGCAGTTTGGTCACCGGAGGAGTTAAGGGATCCAGCCGCTCGAGCAGGGCAGAGACCAGATCCTTCTTCCTCGGTGTGGGAACAGCAGGATTCAGCAGCACGCGCCCGAGCATCTCGTGACCAGCGAGGAGGTCTGAGAAACCCATCAGGTCGGTTTCAACCTGGCGGAGGTCATGCTGTTTAGTGCTGACATCGAACAGTGCGCGGGCGTAGCGCGCAGCCACAGTGCGATTGGTCATGGTGTCCGGGTGGCCAGGACGACGGTGATCCGGAGGCCGTTGTGGCGCTCCGGCCGAGCGGGCCAAACATGTAGTTATACCATTCTGGGCGAAACGCCATCAAGCCGTCCGGAGGGCTACGAGGCAGCCGTCAACCGGTCGAAGAGTCGCTGGAGCTCCGGCTCGGAGGTGAAGTTGATCTCAATCCGCCCCTGCTTCCCTCGGCGGACGATGCGGACGCGCGTACCCAGCGCAACCCGGAGGCGGTCCTGTGCCGCGCGGGTGTGGACGTCGAGCGGTGGAGCGCCCCCCGTCGGGCGGGCCGGATCGCCGGCGTGGGTCATGCGGCGGACCAACGCCTCGGTCTCGCGGACCGAAAGGCCGCGGGCCACGACCTCTCGCGCGGCCCGGCGCTGGGCGCCGGCATCGAGTCCGAGGAGGGCCCGTGCGTGGCCCATGGCCATCCGACCCGCCCCAAGCTCGGCCTGCACCTCAGACGGCAGCTGCAGGAGGCGCACGTAGTTGGCAACCGTCGCGCGGTCTTTCCCCACCGCCTGAGCGACCGCGTCCTGGGTCAAGCCATGTTCGGCTATCAGCTGGCGGTAGCCTTCGGCCTCTTCGATGGGATTGAGATTCTCGCGCTGGAGGTTCTCGACAAGAGCAAGTTGCAGCAGGTTCTCGTCGGCCACGTCCCGGACGACCACCGGCACACGGTGTAGCCCGGCACGCTGGGCAGCGCGCCAGCGTCGCTCGCCGGCAACGATTTCGAATCGGCCGTCATCAAGATGCCGCACCACGATCGGCTGGATCACGCCCGAGACTTCGATGGAGCGACTCAGCTCGTCGAGGCGAGTTTCGTCCATCGTTGTACGAGGCTGGTCGGAATTGGGCTGCAGTCGGTCGACATCAAGCTCGGTAGGCGTGTCGGTGGCGGGCCCGGCTGCAGCTTGAAGATCTGGTGTCGTCGGGATGAGGGCGCTGAGGCCTCGTCCGAGTGCCTGTCTTGTCTTGGCCATGAGAGAACTCCTGGGGGCTAGAGGATCGAGTCGGGGAGTCGAGGCGCCTCCCGATCGAGAATCTCCCGGGCGAGCGCCAGGTAGGCTTCGGCCCCGCGAGAGCGGACGTCGTAGAGGATGGCCGGCAGGCCGTGTCCGGGCGCCTCTGCAAGACGCACGTTTCTGGGGATGACTGTGTCGTAGACCTTGTCGCCAAAGTGTCGGCGCACCTCCTCGGCTACGCCTTGGCCCAAGCGGGTGCGGGTGTCGGCCATCGTAAGTAGGACCCCCTCGAGGTCGAGCGTCGGATTCAGGGTAGCCCGCACGCGTTGCATCGTTGAGGTCAGCTCGGCCAGGCCTTCAAGCGCGAAGTACTCGCAGTTGAGCGGAATCAGGATGGTCTCGGCCGCGACGAGGGCATTGAGGGTCAGCAGCCCAAGCGAAGGCGGGGTATCGATAAAGATGTAGTCGTATCGAGACTTAGCCTGCTGCAGGAGCGGGCGCAGTCGGCTTTCTCTTGCCAGCATTCCCACCAGTTCGACCTCGGCTCCCGTGAGATGGCGGTCGGCCGGAATCAGGCGTAGCCCGGTCACCTGAGTGTCGAGCTCGATCTCCCGAGGGTCAAGCGGGGTATCGGATGTGAGGGCCTCGTAGACGGTCCGCTTGCTCGCGACGGCCTCGGTTAACCCGATGCCACTGGTGAGATTCGACTGGGGATCCAGATCAACCAAGAGGACGGACCGCTCGCCCATCGCCAGGGATGCAGCGAGGTTGATCGCTGTGGTCGTCTTACCGACCCCGCCTTTTTGGTTCGCGATCGAGATGATCCTGCCCATTTATGTCTTTTGACCTAAATTATTGCCCTTTTGACATTTTGGTGGCGGTCTGCGCGGCCTGAAAGACTAACGCGAATCAGCACATCAGTGCAAGGCCCTATGCACAGGTTGCCCGGCGGCCGGCGCGCATGGGTTGGGGTGTTCCACGTGGAACACAGCGAGCACCCCTCGGGACACACCCGCACAGAGCCAACAAGGAACCTAGCAAGCAAACCTGAGATCGGCTCACCTCGACCAAGAGCCTCTGTGTGTTCAAGCGACTGGGGAAATCCGGATGGAGGCGCAAACGTATTGAGACCCGAAGAGGGCACTGTGGTACCGGCTGGGGAGCCCGGTTCTAGGTCAGCCCGCGCGCATCGGTGACCTGCACACAGTCAAGCTAGGGATTGCCCAGATGAAGGCCCCGCCACTAGACGCCAAGCCGGAACGGACACCACCGCGCCTGTTCCACTTGGAAACGACCGTACGCCTAAACGAAGATTGCTTTGAGACTACTCTTCCTGGAACCGTGGCGGCCGGCGATAAACTACCCGCCACAAATTCCAAGGTTCCACGTGGAACGCCGGGTAACACGGGCACCAGGCAGGCTTGAGATGCCGGCGAAAAAATCCAACTCCCCAAGCTGGCGTCCAACCAACCACCAGCAGCAACCAAGCTCCATAATGAACAGCCACTGCCAGGGACCAACGCCTGCCTTGCGGGAATACCGCGCCAGGGAACAGGGGACTAGAGAATGCCGGCGAACGTTATGAGACCAAGAGCAATCCAGCCATCTCCGCCCGTGTGAGCCTCTATTGAAATTCCAGACCAGCAGGTACACCGACCACCGAATGGGGAACCCAGGGAAAGCAACACCGGGCCTGACCAGACCACTCACACCCCTTTCGCGCCGGCAAATTGACTTCGGTAGGCCACCAACGAAGGCGTATTGCAACCTGCCCTACTCCTACACGGAAGAGGCTCTGGCGAAGCGCCTGTCAGCCCCTCCTGCCGGATATCCCACAGTGAGACCCTCTTGCGCGCCGCTCTCAGCATACAACCACGATCTTCGTTTTATCTTTGCCTCATCAAAAAGAGTTCGCCAGCGCCGGACCCCGGCAAAGAAACTGACCGATCGACCCGCCACAGACCGGCGGCGCCGGAAGTCTTACCGCCGAACACCAACCAACTTCCGCCCGGTGCCAACCGGCGTCCAACCTCCGCACCAATCGCGGCATCCACACGCACGCCGCGACTCGTCACGACGTCCGCTTTCAGATCATCCTCGACCGTCAACTCATCAAACCGGCACGCGGCGACCCTGACGCCATCCAACCCCAGCGAACGCACCGCTTCTCTCAGAAACGCAGCCTTCCGCTGCCTCGACTCCACCAACACCAGCCGTCCGCCGCCTAGTGTCAGGAGCATCGGGATCGCGGGGGATCCCGCTCCAGACCCGATGTCGATCGCGAACATCTGCCTACTCGGCAAAAGCCCCGCCGCAAACACACCCTCGAGCAGCAGCCGGTCTACCGCCACACCCTTCTCTCCAACCGACGTGAGATTGATCCGCTCGTTCCAACGAAAGAGCAACGCCAGGTACTCTTCCAACCTGGCGGCCAGCTCCAACGGCATAGGGACGCCCCTTGCATCAGCGGCCGCCTTGATATCGGACGCCGTTACCTTCAGCACGTCGCTCTCACGCCTCTATCCACCCGCCCCACCGCTTCACATAGGCGCCCAACACCGCCACCGCCGCCGGGGTCACCCCAGGCACCCTGGCCGCCTGTCCCAACGTCGCTGGGCCAACACCGGTCAACCGCTCCTGCACCTCCCGCGACAGACCCGGGACCCGGTCGAACGGAAACCCCGACGGTATCCGCCGGCGCTCATCCCTTCGCTGTCGGGCGACCGTAGCTTCCTGCCGCCGCAGGTATCCCTCGTACTTCACTTCGGTTTCGACGCTCGACAGCTCGACCATCTCCGGGCCCGGTCCTGTCTCCACCTGGACCGCTCCCTCCGACGCTAGACCCGCCAGCGATACACCGGGTCGCCTCAGCACCTGCGTCAGCTCGACAGTCCTGGCGCCATCCCTAACTCGGCCGGCCCTCACCCGGGCGAGATTCCGTTCATAGCGGCCCTGGCGGGCACCAAACCTCTCCCATGCCAAATCCCCGACCAACCCCACCTCTCTCCCTCTTGGAGTCAGCCGAAGATCCGCGTTGTCTATCCGCAACAACAGGCGGTGCTCCGCTCGCGACGTGAACATCCGATACGGCTCCAGGCACCCCCCCGTAGTCAGATCGTCGACCATCACCCCTAGATACGCTTCCGCCCGACTCAGCACGAACTTACCCTCACCCCGTACCTGCCGAGCCGCATTCACGCCGGCAACCAGACCTTGCCCCGCCGCCTCCTCGTACCCAGAGGTGCCATTCACCTGACCCGCCAAGAACAGGCCCCGAATCCTCTTCGTCTCGAGCGTTCGTGCCAATTCCGTTGGCTGAATGAAGTCATACTCCACGGCGTACCCCGGACGCAGCATCTCTGCCTGACTCAATCCCGGCAGGCTCCGCACGATCCGTTCCTGCACCGACGCCGGCAAGCTCATGGAGCAGCCGCTCAGGTACACCTCCTCCACGTCGACGCCTTCCGGCTCCAGAAACAGCTGATGCCGCTCCCTCTCCGGAAACCGCATCACCTTGTCCTCGAGCGACGGACAGTACCGCGGGCCGATGCCTTGAATCTGACCGTTATAGAGCGGGGACTCGGCCAGATGCTTGCGCACCAATCCATGCGCCTTGTCCCCCGTGTGGATGATGTGGCAGAGGACTTGTTCTCGCTCTACCCGGCCTGTACTGAATGAGAACGGCACCGGTTCAACATCCCCACGCTCCTCCTTCAACCCGTCGTACTCGATACTCCCTTTCGCCAACCGTGGAGGGGTGCCCGTCTTCAACCGGCCCCACACCAACCCGAGCGCCCGCAGCGACTCTCCGAGCTGGATAGACGCAGGTTCGCCCAACCGCCCCGCCGGCCGGGTCTCTGGCCCGACGTGAATCAGCCCGTTCAGGAACGTTCCGGTCGTCACTACCACCGACCGACCCCACACCGGCGTCCCATCCTCCAGCTCAACGCCGCGAGCGACCTGCCCCGAAACAGCCACCCGGCCGACCCGGCCGACCACCCACTCGATCCCCGGCATCGCATCCAGCCGTCTTCGCATCCACTCGCCATAGCGACGCTTGTCCGCCTGCGCCCGCGGCGACCAGACCGCCGGCCCTCGGCTGCGATTCAGCAACTTGAACTGAATGCCGGTGGCATCGATCGCGCGCCCCATCAACCCACCCAGCGCATCGATCTCACGAACCAGATGTCCTTTGGCCGTGCCACCCACGGCCGGATTGCATGGCATCTGCGCCACCGTCTCTCTAGACAGCGTGCACAACGCTACCGAACACCCCACCGTCGCCGCGGCATGCGCCGTCTCCACGCCGGCGTGACCGGCGCCCACGACGACCACGTCGTAGACCCTCCTCATTCCTTCACCTCACCTACTTACCAATGCAGAACCGTTCGAAGATCTGCTCCAGCACCTGGTCCGGCGTACGGCTCCCCGTCAATTCCTCGAACGTCGTCCTCGCCCGCGCCATATCGGCCAGCACGAACTCCTCCGCCGCACCCTGGGCCACGCTCCTCTCGGCAGCCCCCAGCGCCGCCGCCGCCTGCTCCAACAATCTCGTATGCCGACGATTTGCCACCGCCGGACTGTCGCGCAACGGCTCTCCCCCCCCCAACGCCTGCACCAGCGCCGACCGCAACCGCACCAATCCTTCTCCGGTCGCGGCCGACACCTCGACCACCCCGATCCCATCCAGGCCTTCAAACTCCCGCGGTTGCCACGCTGCCGGAAGATCGACCTTGTTGACCGCCACCACACGCGGTACTTCGTCGGCCTCCCGCAGTGCCTGCAACTCCGCCTCACTCCACGCGCGCGAACGGTCCAGCACCACCAGCGCCACCGACGCTACCCCGACCGCCCCGCGCGCCCGAGCCACCCCTTCCTCCTCGACCAGGTCAGTGGCCGGCCGGAGGCCCGCCGAATCGACCAGAGTGACCGCGAGACCGTCGACGTCCAGCCGCTCGGTCACCAGGTCTCTTGTGGTCCCCGGCTGGCCCGCTACGATCGACCTGGATGATCCAAGTAACGCATTGAAAATAGAAGACTTGCCGGCATTTGGTGTCCCGAGGATCACCACCTGACACCCTTCCCGAACCAACCGTCCCTGTGACGCCTCTGCCAACGTTTCCTCGATCTTGCCTCGGACCATCGCGATCCCCTCCGCGACCTCGGCCGGCGTAATGAAGTGATACCCCTCCTCGGGAAAATCGAGCGAGGCCTCCAACCGCATCGTCAGATCGAACAGTTGTTCATCCAGCGCGGCAATGCGGGCGGTCATCGTCCCTTCGAGCTGGTCGAACGCCACCCGCGCCTGCCTCGGCGTCACCGCCTCGATTAGGTCGGCCACCGCCTCGGCCTGCACCAGATCCAAACGACCGTGGAGGAACGCACGGAAGGTGAACTCCCCCGGCTCGGCCAACCGAGCCCCCGCCGCCACCGCCAGAGCCACAATGCGGTCCAGCAAGACTGGACTGCCGTGGGCGCTCACCTCGACGACGTCCTCCCCCGTGTAGGACCCTGGACTAGGGAACAAGGTGGCCACCACTTCATCGATCGCCCGCCGGCGGCTGCCTACGCCGTCCATCAGGGTGGTCACCGTCGCTCGACGCGCTTCGAGCACCGTCGCCCGCCCGAGGAGCGCCTGGGCGACATCCTGCGCCCGGGCACCACTCAGTCGGACCACCCCCAGCCCCCCGCGGCCTCGTGGCGTCGCTAGGGCAACGATGGTGTCGTCTGAACTGAACATACCGGTCTCACTGTGACCGCGGCGCGGCCACTACCTCCGGCAGTATTCGATGCGGGCTGGATCCGGTCAACCGCGGGACGGCGGTTGACCGATGCGGGCGCGCTCCAGTGGAACGCCTCGAGGTGCTCGGCCTAAGACCTGCTGGCCGAGATGAGCACCGTCTTGAGGAACGCGTCGCCGACACTCTCCGAAGCAACACCGGGGTCGTCGGCGATCGCAAGATGAACGATGCGTCGCGCGTAGGGATTGAGTGGACCAAGCTCCTGAGTCTCGCCGGTCGTCCGCGCCCGGTCGGCAAGCAGCACCGCGGTCTGTCGCAGTTCCTCGTCCTTCCCCTTCCGGTAGTCGAGACAATCCACGACGATGTGCCCCCTGGTGTGCTCACCTCGAAACACCGCATTGACCACATGCTGCAACGCATCCAGACCGACCGCCTTGCGACGCAGCAGAAGCTCTCCAGCTTCGCCATCGACGGTGATACGCGTACCGTCGTCGATCGGTGTGCACGCCACCTCCACAGACATCCCCATCGCCGAGGCCACCTCCTCAACAAAGCTCACCATCCGAGATTCGAGATCAGCGCTCACTTGGTTCTTCCTCTCATGGTTCTGCGCAACCTGCAGCCTGGTGTCTAACGGCGTCCCCGTCTCGAGCCGCGACCCGACCGTTTCCTGGATCCGCGGCTCGATCGGGAATCATTCCCGGAATCTGGTACGGGATCGACGTCGACCACCTCGGGGGTCGCCGCCTGGCGCGTCTGGCGTTCGGCGGCCGGACGTACCTGGCGGGTCCGCGGCGGCCCAGCCAGCCGGTTGGTAATCACCTGCTGACTGATACCAAACAGATTGCTGGTAAACCAGTAAATCACGAGCCCGCTCGGCGCCCACAGGAACATCACCGTGAACATCACCGGCATCAGCATCATGACCTTCTGCTGCATGGGATCGGCGGCCGACGGCGTCAGCCTCTGCTGGAGCACCATCGACGCCCCCATCAGCACCGGCGTGACATACAGCGGATCCTGCACCGACAGGTCGGTGATCCACCCCATGAACGGCGCGCCTCGAAGCTCAACCGCCATCGACAGCAGACGATAAAAGGCGATCAAGATCGGCATGGTGAGCAACATCGGCAGGCATCCACTGACCGGATTCACGCCATGTTTCCCATACAGCTCCATGACTTCCTTGTTCATCTTCTGCTTGGCTGGATCGGTCGCCTTTAAGCCGGCGTACCTGTCCTGGATGGCCTTCATTTCAGGCTGCACCTCCTGCATCTTGCGCATGGAAGTCACGCTCTTGTGCCGCAGCGGGAAGATGACGATGTTGATCAGCGCAGTCAGCGCGATGATCGACCAGCCGTAGTTGCCCAAAAAGCCATAGATCCACTTCAGCGTGCGGTGCAGCGGTACCACGAGCACCGACAGGAAGCCGAAGTCGATCGCGCGGACCAGGTCCGGATCGACGGCGCCCAGCACGTCGAAGTCCTTCGGCCCCAGGAAGACGGGGAGTGGATCGGTCCCCACATCCACCGACAGATCGAAGGCCACCAGATCGTGTTCGTCCGCTGCGGTTGAGATCGCACGGAAGTCGACGTGACTCGGTCGTTCCCCTGGCAGCGCCGCGGCGAGGAAATAATGGTTGTCCACTCCAACGAAGCTGAACTGTCCCTCGTAGCGCGACCGCTCAGCGAGATCGCCGGGCTGCGGACGAAGGATGTCGGTCTCCTGATACTGCTCACCTTCAAGCTCGCGACCGTAAAGGACACCGGCGGGCAACTGCTGGAACACCAACATTGACGTATCGGCCCGTACCCCACCGAGGGCGGGTCCCCACTGTACAGACACCGGGAGCGCATTCCCGTTCCTCGTCACCGTCGCAGTGAAGTCCACCACATAGGGCTGACCGGCGGTGGAGAGGAAAGTGAACACCTTCTCGGCCCGCAGCCCGGAACTGTCGGCGTACTCGAAGGTCAGGGAGGCCTCATCGCCCGTCAGCCGGAGCCCTGACGTGGATGCCTGGAATAGCGCCCCGTCCAGATGGGCGGTGGTCTCAGCATCGCCGGGAATATTCAGCGTGAAGGGCCAGGCTTGATCCGGGGCGACATCGGCCGGCACGAGCTCCACCGGACTGCCGGCGTCGTCGGTGTAGTCGAGCAGCTCCCAGCTCACCAGCTTGGCGCCGCGATTTGTAAACACGGCCCGGACCGAGGCACCCTCTACTGCTATATCGCGCACCGTTGTCTCGCCGACCGCGACCTCCACGGCGATGGCGGGCGACGCTACCGCCGGTGCAGCCGTCGGACTCCTCGCGGCCGTCGGCGGCGTCGGTGACACGGGCGCCTCGGCGTCAGCCACCGGACTCTCCGGCGCCGGCGGCGGTCCCACTAGACTCTGATAGGCCACCAGTACCAGGAACGACAGGAACACGGCCAACAGGACTCGGCGTTCCATGATTGTTAGTGACCAGCCCGCGGCGAAGCGGGTGCTTCCTGCGGCACCGGGTCATAGCCGCCGGCACGGAACGGGTGGCAGCGCAAGAGCCGACCGAGCGTTAGCCAGCTTCCCCGAAGACTGCCATGCCGACGGAGCGCCGCCTCGGCATAGTGGGAACAGGAAGGTTCAAAGCGACAGGAACCCCCAAACAGGGCACCAAAAACAGCGCGGTAGCCGAGCAGGCACAGCACACCGATCCATACGAGCCCCTGGTCCAATCGATTCCACACGCGAGGCAACAGCGATGGTTTAGCCAGCACGGTGGGCTCGGATCTGACGACTGAGGGTTTGGTGGTAGTCGTCGATGAGTGCGGAAAAGGGAACCTCCGCAAACTCCGGTCGGGGCAGAACGACGAGATCAAGACAGGAAGTCGGCTTGGCATGACGGAACAGCTCCCGCACGCGCCGCTTTGACCGGTTTCGGTGAATGGCGTTGCCGAGACGCTTCGGAGCGACGATGCCTAGCCGGCTCGCGCTAGACTGACCAGGCACACCAACGAGCGTGAGATAGCGTCCGCGCGTCCGCGTGCCTTGTTTCTGGATCAGCAAAAAGTCCGGGCGCCGCCGGATTCGTTCGGTGCGCGGCAGCGCGTGGGTCGGCTGCGGCTCGCTCACGACTGGACTCCGGCGACCGTGCAGCGACTAATCAGCTAGACACCGTCAGCCGACGCCGGCCCTTGGCACGACGGCGACTCAGAATCCGCCGCCCGGCCGGCGAACTCATGCGTGCACGAAAGCCGTGCGTCTTGCGGCGACGACGGTTGTTGGGTTGGAAAGTGCGTTTCATTTAAATCTCGACCCCTCAAGAACAGCGAGAACTCTCCATGCTAACCAAGGCCAGGACCCCTGTCAACGATCTGTTTCCCCTTGAATCGAGGCCAAAGCGACCCCCATGAGCGTGATTGCGGCCGGAATGGGCCTGTGCTAGAGTCCCGACCTTGCGGCTGGTTAACACCCCAGTGCTTCCCCTACCGAGAGTTTTCCACAACTGTGGAAAAAAATGTGGAAAGTCCACCACTTCTGTGATCCGGCCCATTGGAGGCATCGAAACACGCCCAAAGAGCCTATTTTTTGCGAGAAATTACCAGTTTCTTCCAGATTTGGTGTGATCCGGCCCCTCTTTGATCCGGTCCGCTGTTCCCCCCAGCCCCATGTCTGAAGCGCAATCGAGCGCCGCCGGACCGGAAAATATCTGGGATCTGGTCCTGGCCCGCGTCAAGACCAAGGTGAACCGCCATAGTTTCTTCACTTGGTTCAAACCCACGGCTTTTCTTGACGACGACGGGTCAACCGTGCGTGTTAAGGTGCCGAACGATCTCTTCCGGGATTGGCTTACGAAACACTACGCAGGAGTCATCGCGGAAGCGGTGTCCGACCTCAAACGCGACGGTACCGTGGTGTCATTCGTTACCGTAGACGCTCCCGCGCCGCCTCCGGTACCGCCCGCCCCTCCGGTACCCGCGGCTGACCTTCCCAAGGAACGGCCGGGGGCGATAGCCAGACTAAACCAACGCTACACCTTCGCCAAGTTTGTGGTTGGTTCCTCGAATCAGTTCGCACACGCCGCCGCCAGAGCGGTGGCCGAAGCTCCGTCACGCTCATATAACCCGCTATTCATCTATGGCGGAGTTGGTCTCGGGAAAACCCACTTAATGCACGCCATTGGTCAATATCTCGACACCCATTCACCACAGCTCGAATTGACCTATATCTCGTCAGAGCGTTTTATGAACGAGATGATCAACGGCGTGCGCTACGACCGAATACTGGAGTTTCGCGAACGCTACAGAAACATGGACATCCTGCTGGTCGACGACATTCAGTTCCTGGCGGGGAAGGAAGGAACTCAAACCGAGTTCTTTCACACCTTCAATTCGTTGTATGACGCGCAGAAGCAGATAATTATTAGCAGTGACTGCCCGCCTCATGAGATTCCGCAACTAGAGGAACGACTGCGGTCCCGATTCGAGTGGGGATTGATCGCCGATATCCAGCCACCCGACATCGAGACCAAGGTCGCCATCCTCAAGAAGAAGGCGGAAGCTGAGAACGTACCGCTGCCGGACGACGTAGCGCTCTATATCGCCGGCAAGATCAAATCGAACATCCGGGAACTCGAAGGCTCACTGATCCGGCTTATCGCTTACGCGTCGCTGACGGGTCGCCAAATCTCGCTGCCCCTCGCTCAGGATGTCCTTCGCAACATCCTCGATCGAGACGACGCCAAGGTTACGATCGATGTCATTCAAAAGTTGGTGGCGACGCGCTATTCACTCAAAGTCAGCGATCTTAAGTCCAGAAACAGCTCCAAGTTGGTGGCCGAACCCCGCCAGATAGCCATGTATCTGTGCAAGTCGCTCACTAATGCATCACTACCTCAAATAGGCAAGAGCTTCGGTGGGAAGCACCATTCCACGGTCATCCATTCCATCCGGAAGATAGAAGCCAGACGCAAGCAGGACGCGAGCTTCAACTCGCTCATGGAAACCCTGATGAAGTCGTTCGACTGAGCCAGAAACCGGGCAGTTTTCCACAGTTAAAAGCAATCTTCTTGTGGACGGTTTGTGCACTTCTTGACTGTCGGCGTGCCTGCAGAAATCTGCATGGTTTTTCCAGACAGTGATTGATAGTCTAAATATCTGATTTAAAAGGAGTTTTTAAGCATTGGTCGGTTTTCAACAACACTAAAGATCCTTGATATAATTATTCTTTCTCACGCAAGTGCGTGAAAGACCCCGTTTAGCGGTTCATTACCTTCGAGGTCACCCTCTATATGGAACTCACCGTTCGCAAAGCCGAACTCCTCAAAGAACTTCAGCTTTTTCAAGGCATCGTCGAGCGAAAAAATACGATTCCCATTCTGGCCAACGTCTTGGTCGAGGCCGAGGACGGGGCGGACCACGCCCGCCTGGCGGCCACGGACTTGGAGGTTGGGCTCCGGAGTCGGTGCGAAGCCGGGGTTGAGAAGGGTGGATCACTGACACTTCCGGCGAAGAAGCTCTTTGAGATCGTCCGTGCGCTTCCCGACACTGAGGTGCGCATCGCGCAGTCGGCGGCCGGGTCGGTTAGTGTCTCGGCCGAGCGGTTCAGCTCGCGGATTCAAACGTTACCCATGGATGACTTCCCGGCGTTGCCGGAGCCGGCCGAGACTGATGCGGTGACTCTGCCAGGCGCGGGACTGCGCGAGATGGTCGACAAAACCCAGTTCGCGATCACGGGCGAAGATACCCGGTTCTTTCTCAATGGTGCGTTGTTCCTGTTGACGCCGTCTACGATGACATTGGTGGCGACCGACGGGCATCGTCTGGCGTTGGTGGCCGCAGCCCTCGACGGTGGTAACGAGGCGCCCGACGAGGAAGAAGAGGCAGGGGTGATCCTGCCAAAGAAAACCATCTGGGAACTGGCGCGTCTGGTGGCGGATGATGAAGTGGCCGTGACGTATCGACGGGGTGAGAATCACCTCTTTTTTGACATTGGCGGCCGACAACTAATCTCACGCATGATCGACGCACAGTTCCCGGCCTACGAACGGGTTATCCCTAAAGGTAACGATAAACGGATCGAGTTTGAGCGGGATCGCCTCACGAGTGCCGTTAAAAGGGTGGCGCTTTTATCGAGTGAGCGGTCCCGGGCGGTCAAGTTAAACATCGACGCCGGGAAGGTGGAGATCACCTCGAGCAGCCCCGAGGTGGGTGAAGCTTCTGAGGTGCTAGCCGTCGAGTATGAGGGTGAGGCTCTTGGTATCTGCTTCAACGCGCAGTATTTAATCGATTTTCTTGGAGTTGTACGAACCGACAACGTTGGTCTCGATTTTAAGGACGAACTCAGTCAGGCCGTGTTGTCACCCGTGGCAAACGACGGATATGACTACACCTACGTGATCATGCCGATGAGGGTCTGACCCAAAGCCCGCACAGTAGGCATGTCTAACCACAAGACCACGGGACTACAAACTTAGGACCGATGACGCAGCTTGAAGAGAAGACTCCCGAAGAACTGAGCTCAGCGACCGACGAAGTGGAGTTACCCGTTGTCTCGCCGGCAGCCAAAGTGACTGCGGAGGATCTGGCGGAGTACGGTGCCGACAAAATCAAGATTCTCGAGGGACTTGAAGCGGTCCGGAAACGCCCGGCCATGTATATCGGCTCCACCGGGCCGCTCGGACTCCACCACCTCGTCTACGAGGTCGTTGACAACTCGATCGACGAAGCCCTTGCCAGTTTTTGCGACACGATCAAGGTCACCGTCCACATAGACAACTCGATCACGGTGGTTGACAACGGACGCGGTATTCCAGTCGATACCCATGCTAATGGTCGGCCGGCGGCCGAGGTCGTCTTAACCGTGCTGCATGCAGGTGGCAAGTTCGACAACGATAGCTACAAGGTATCGGGTGGTCTCCACGGAGTTGGCGTGTCGGTCGTTAACGCCCTGTCTGACACCTTAACCCTTGAGATCTGGCGCAATGGCCAGGTTTATCAGCAGAGTTACACTCGCGGTGTGCCCGATGCTGACCTTGAGGTGACCGGCACAACTAAGCGGCGGGGAACCAAGATCACCTTCAAGCCGGATGTGGAGGTCTTCGAGACCACCGACTACAGCTTCGACACGTTGGCGCACCGGCTTCGGGAGCTCGCGTTTCTGAATGCTGGTGTTCGGATCACATTGGATGACGAACGCGACGGGAAGAACCGTGACTTCTGTTACGAGGGAGGGATCAATTCATTCGTCCAGTATCTGAATAAGAGCCGTGTGGTCGTGAACTCCGAGCCAATCTTCATGCATGGTGAGCGTGACGGTATCAACGCGGAGATCTCGCTGCAGTGGAACGACTCCTATTCGGAGACCCTGCACGCCTTCGCGAATAACATCAACACGCAGGAAGGTGGAACACACGTCTCCGGGCTGCGCGCCGCGCTGACCCGTACGCTTAACAGCTACGCCACCAGGCACAACCTAGCTAAGGACCTTAAGGAGAGCATCGGGGGCGACGACATTCGCGAGGGGTTGACCGCGGTCATCAGCGTGAAGATTCCCCACCCGCAGTTTGAGGGTCAGACAAAAACCAAGCTCGGGAATACCGAGGTGAAGGGAATCGTTGAGGCGATCATTAACGACCGGCTCGGCGCCTATCTCGAAGAGAATCCGGCGCTGGCCAAGCGGATCGTCAACAAGACCATCGAGGCGGCAAGGGCGCGTGAAGCGGCGCGGAAGGCGCGCGATCTAGTCCGTCGGAAGGGCGCGCTTGACAACAGCAGTCTGCCGGGCAAGCTGGCCGATTGTCAGGAGCGCGACCCGGAGCGTTGCGAGCTGTACATCGTCGAGGGGGAGTCGGCCGGCGGGTCCGCCAAGCAAGGGCGGGATCGCCGGTTCCAGGCCATTCTGCCTATTAAGGGCAAGATCCTGAACGTCGAGAAGGCGCGCTTCGACAAGATGCTTGGCAGCGACGAGATCCGCACGATGATCGCGGCGCTGGGGTGCGGCATAGGGAAAGAGGACTTCAGCCCTGAGAAGCTGCGCTACCACCGAATCATCATCATGACGGACGCGGATGTGGACGGTTCGCATATCCGTACCTTACTGCTGACGTTCTTCTATCGTCAGATGCGGCAGTTGATCGAACGCGGGCACATCCATATCGCCCAACCGCCTCTTTACCGGGTTAAGCGTGGTCGAAGCGAGACCTATGTCAAGGACGACAGTGGACTCGAAGCATGGCTCTTCCAGCGCGCGGCCGAAACCCGGGTGCTCTCCCTAGCGAGTGGCGACCGCACTGGTGCTGACCTCGAGACACTTCTACACCAATTGGTCGAGTATCAGCGGCTGCGAGCGATTGTCGAGCGGCGCGGTCCGGCGTCGGACGTGATCGACGCGCTGCTCAGTCGAAATGCCGACAGCAAGGCGTTCTTCGTGGACCGACCGACTCTCGACACGCTGGCGACCGAGCTCGGTCTGGCCTCACGTGAGGTCGCCGTGCAGGTTGATGAAGAACACAACGCCCACTATTTAGTCATCAACGACCGATCGGGGGGGCTGGCCCGCCGGCAGACCGTCGGGATCGAGTTCGTCGAGTCGGCCGAATACCGAGCGTTGCTTGCCAGCTACCAGGCCGTGTCCGTCGTGCAGGGAGCGATGACGGTCACGACCTTGCCTAAGGGCGAGTCCGACGACGACGAAGGCGGTGCCCGTGGTGCGTCTGTCGAGATAGAGGGCTTCGAGGCGCTCATTGAGCACTTCTTGACCGTCGGCAAGCGCGGTGTCGCCATCAATCGCTACAAGGGCCTGGGCGAGATGAATCCCGAACAGCTGTGGGCGACCACTATGAACCCGGAGCATCGCACGCTGCTACAGGTGCGAGCTGAAGACGATACCGAAGCGGATCTGATGTTCACCACGTTGATGGGGGATCAGGTCGAGCCCCGACGCAAGTTCATCGAGGACAACGCGCTCGACGTCAAGAACCTCGACGTGTAGTGGCGTCTCCGGTTTCCGTTTTCCGTCTTCCGTAAGGCACAGACTCTATGTCCGAGACACCTGATTTGCGGTCCCGCGCGCCCGTTAATATCGAAGACGAGATGCGCCGGTCCTATATGGACTACGCCATGAGCGTCATCATCGGGCGTGCGTTGCCCGATGTTCGCGACGGGTTGAAACCGGCGCACCGCCGCGTCGTTTATGGCATGCGCCTGATGGGGTTGGCGTCGAATCGCGCCTACCGCAAGTGCGCCAAGATTGTGGGCGAGGTGATGGGTAACTACCATCCCCACGGCGATGCCTCGATCTACGACACGCTCGTCCGGCTCGCGCAAAGCTTCAACATGCGCTATCCGCTAGTCGACGGCCAGGGCAACTTCGGGTCGGTGGACGGCGACCCGCCGGCCGCGATGCGGTACACCGAGGCCAAACTCCAGCCGTTGTCCGATGACTTAATGGCGGATCTCGACAAGGAGACGGTCGATTTCGTTCCCAACTACGACGAGACCACCGAAGAGCCGTCGGTTCTGCCCACGCCGTTTCCGAATCTACTGGTGAACGGATCAGCCGGCATAGCCGTGGGGATGGCCACCAACATTCCGCCGCACAATCTTACAGAGGTGATCGACGGCATCATCTGGACGATCGAGCACCGTGAGGACAGCTCGGAGGAGAAACAACGTGGGATCCGGGCCCGGGTCACGGGCCCAGACTTCCCGACCGGCGGGTTCATCGTGGGTCGCGCGGGTATCGACGCGGCGTATCAGACAGGCCGGGGCTCGCTGACAGTTCGCGGTCGGACCACTATCGAGGAGTGCGGCAGGGACCGAGAGGCGATCGTCATCAACGAAATTCCCTATCAGCTCAACAAGGTCCGGTTGATCGAGAAGATCGCCGAATTGGTCCGCGAGAAGTCGCTCGAGGGCATCAGCGATCTTCGCGACGAGTCGGACCGCGACGGTATGCGGATCGTGGTGGAGCTGAAGCGCGGCGAGGTGGCGGAGGTGGTCCTGAACAACCTCTACAAGCAGACGCCGCTCCAGTCGACGTTCGGCGTGATCATGCTGGCCATCGCGGGCGGCCGCCCGCGCGTATTGAGCTTGCTGGACATGGTGGAACGATTCATCGCCTTCCGCCATGACGTGGTGCGCAGGCGCACCGAGTTCAACCTACGGAAGGCAGAAGCGAGGGCGCACATTCTTGAGGGCCTCCAGGTGGCTCTCGATCATCTCGATGCGGTGATCTCTCTGATCCGTGGCGCCCGCAACCCCGGGGAAGCTCGAACCGGGTTGATGGAACAGTTCAAGCTGTCGCAGATCCAGGCCCAGGCGATCCTGGATATGCAGTTGCAACGACTGACCGGTCTCGAGCGACAGAAGGTGATCGACGAACTTACCGAGCTGCTTGTGCAGATCGAGCGGCTGCGCACCATTCTCTCCAGCGAGTCGCTGCTGATGGGGATCGTAGTGAATGAGCTCCGCCAGGTGCAGGAGACCTACGGCGATGAGCGCAAGACAGAGATTATCGACGACCCGGGCGAGATCCGTATCGAGGACTTGATCGCCGAGGAAGACATGGCGATCACCGTGAGCAACACCGGCTACATCAAGCGGACGGCCATCACGGAGTATCGCAGCCAGCGACGTGGTGGAAAGGGCCGGATCGGGATGCGAACGCGCGAAGAGGACTTCCTCACGCACCTGTTCGTGGCTTCGACGCACGCCTACATCCTCATCTTCTCCGACCGCGGCCGCGTGTACTGGTTAAAGGTACACACTATTCCCGATGTGGGGCCGGACGGTCGGGGGAAGGCTATCGCCAATCTGGTGTCGATGGAGTCGGGTGAGCGGATCGCGGCCCTCCTGGCGGTGCGCGAGTGGCCAGAGAATGACGGCGAGCGCTACATCATCACCGGGACTCGCCGCGGAACCATCAAGAAGACCGACCTGCGCGCGTTCCGGAATCCTCGAGCCGGCGGCATCATCGCGGTGGGCGTGGACGAAGACGACGCAGTGATTGCTGCTGAGATCACCGATGGCAGCGGTGAGGTGTTCATTGGTACCTGCGAAGGCAAGGCGATCCGGTTCACCGAAAGCGATGTTCGCCCGATGGGCCGCACCGCCCGTGGGGTGCGCGGCATCAACCTCAGAAGCGAGGACGAGGTCGTGGCCATGGCGGTCGTGCGGCCTGGTGGCACCCTTCTAACGGTGACCGAAAAAGGCTACGGGAAGCGCACCGAGCTTGATGAATACCGCGTGCAATCACGGGGGGGACTCGGTATCATTAGCATTCAAACGACCGCCAGAAACGGTCGCGTAGCTGGCATCGCGTACGTGGAGGACGAGGACGAGCTGATGCTCATCACCGAGCGAGGCAAGATCCTCCGTATGGATACCAAGGACATCCGTCCTATTGGGCGGGCCACCCAGGGCGTTCGATTGATTGAGATTGACGAACGCGACCGGGTGGTGTCGCTCGCCCGGCTCGCAGAAGAGACCGCTGACGCCGTTGAGTCGTCGGTTGGCGATCAATAACCGAACACAGGAGGCGGCGAGATGGTTCGATCGAAGACTGCGACCTTCGTGCTCATGCTGTTCGCGGCGCCCGCGATGGCACTGCTGCTGTCGGCGTGTGGCGGTGGCGGCGATGAACTTCCGCTGATCCGCGCCTACTTCCGCGCTACCAATACCGGCGACCGGCGTTCGCTGGCGAACATCGCGCTGTTCGCCTGGAACGCGCAGGAGCAAGGGGCGGTGACCAGCCCGTCCATTGACTCGGTCAGCGAAGTGAGTAGCCGCCCGCTCCGGGTCCAGGACCTCGTTCAGGCCCTCGCCGACGCCGAGGCTGAGGAAGACGTGTTCACCGAAGAGAAGATCGTCTATCAGAACGAAGAGTTTGAAGCCATCAACCGGGTTCTGGAAGCGGAACGGGAAGACGAAGAGGTTGCGGCCCGCGACCGAGACGTGCAGGAAGCCTGGACCGACTGGCGAGACCGGACGATGGAGCATTCCAGGAACGTCTCCAATGCCCGTCAGGAGTTGGCCGTCGAGCAGGAAACGGCCGCGCTCAGCATCTTCGATGCGCGGAATCCGATTGACATCAACGAGTACGACGGCGAGATCCGTACCAAGGATGTCCAGATCACGGCGACGGTCGCCACCGGAGGGACCGAGTCGGAGCGGAGTCTGACCGTGACCTTGCTCCAAACCGTGTTGGAGGGGGCGGGTCCCGACGCCGGGCAGCTCATCGGTCGCTGGGTCGTGGCCAACATCAGCTGAGCCCATTCCAACCTGATTACCAGTGCCCGGCTCGACCCCGAGCCGGGTTTTTTTGCCTAGGCGAGCGTGAGCTTGGCGAACTTCGCGCGTAGCGTCTTCCGGCCGCGGTCGGTGAAGTGCACGGTGAGTTTCATGTCGTTGGTTAGTGGCTCGACCGCGAGCACCGTGCCGGTACCGAACGTCGGATGCTTTACCTTGGTGCCCGGGCTGATGCTGATCACTGACTGATCTTCGTCTTCGTAGGAGTAGCCGTAATCGGGCTGGATGTTCGGTTCGGGAGCGCGGCGGCGTCCTCGGCGAGAGCCGACTACGGCGGGCGCCGGCGTCGAGAAGACCGGTTCGACTACCTCAACGAGCTCTGCTGGAATCTCCGCTAGGAACCGCGACGGTTCCGAGGCCTGGTATTCGCCGAACACCCGCCGCCTGGCGGCGCTGGTCAACACTAGCCGGCTTTGCGCCCGCGTCATGCCGACATAGCAGAGTCGTCGCTCTTCCTCGAGCTCGTCGTCATCGTTCTGTGAACGCATGTGGGGGAAGAGTCCCTCCTCCATGCCCACCATAAACACCGACGGAAACTCCAGGCCCTTGGCGGCGTGCAGGGTCATGAGCCAGATCCGCGCTTGTGGTGACCCCGATTCCTCGTCGGTCTCCGAGAGCAGCGAAAGCCGGTCCACGAAACCGGCCAGCGACGCTTCCGGTTCACGCACCTCATAATCGCGAGCGGCCGACACTAGCTCCATCAGGTTGCCGAGCCGGCTTTCGGCGTCCTCGGTCCGCTGTTCTCTCAGGTCGTAGAGATAGCCGCTGCGGTCCAGCAGCTTGCCGAGCAGGTCGGATACCGGGTCCTGAGCGGCGGCGTCGGAGATCTCCCGAATGATGTCGCGGAACTTGGCCAGCGCCCTAACCGCGCGGGTGGGTACGAGCTTTTCGTCAATCGCCCGGTTCAGCCGCCGCCAGAGCGAACCGGCGGTCTCTGCGTCGACCGCTCCTGCAAACAACGGTCCCGTGTCGGCGGGTGCGGGATTCAGCTCGTCGAGGGCCGTCATGACGCCTTTGCCGATCCCGCGTGCGGGCACGTTGATCACGCGCCGGAGGCTGACGTCATCGTCCGGGTTCATCAGCAGGCGGAGGTAGGCGAGTGCGTCCTTGATCTCCTTGCGCTCGTAGAACCTGACGCTCCCGATGATCTTGTAGCTGAGGCCCTCCCGGATGAGCGCGTCTTCGAGCGCGCGCGATTGCGCGTTGGTGCGATAGAGCACGCCGACCAGTTCCGACTCGTTCTCGGCGGTAAGCGCCTCTCGCAACCGCTGCGTGACGAAGTCGGCCTCCTCGAGCTCGTCGCCGCCTCGGAAGTATCTGATCACCGCACCGCCAGTGCGGTCGGTCCAGAGCCGCTTCTCTTTGCGATTGCGGTTCTGGCGGATGAGCGCCGACGCAGCGTCCAGGATCACCTGCGTCGATCGGTAGTTCTGTTCCAGCCGAACGACGGTGGCCTCGCTGAAGTCTTGCTCGAAGTCCATGATGTTGCGCAGATCGGCGCCACGCCATTTGTAGATGGACTGGTCGGGGTCCCCGACGACGCATAAGTTCCGGTGATGGTCCGCGAGCAGCCGGATCAGACGGTACTGCGGCTGGTTGGTGTCCTGATACTCGTCGACCATGACGTAGCGAAAACGCTTGCCATAACGATGTCGCACCGACTCGGCGTCGGTGAGTAACTGGACGGTCTTCAGCAACAGGTCGTCGAAGTCGAGCGCGTTCGCCTCCGCCAGCGCCTGCTGGTAGTGCCCGTATACGTTGGCGGTGAGTTCACCTTTGGCGCTCCAGCTCTCGCTGCGGAGCGTGTCGGGATCCACCATCTGGTTCTTGGCCTGGCTGATCAACGAGAGCGCCTGGCGCGGCGGGAGGAGTTTGTCGTCGATATCCAGCTCCTTTAGGCTGCGGCGAATGACTGCCAGCTGGTCCAAGGTGTCGTAGATCACAAAATCCCGGAGCAGCCCGATCGCGGGGCCGTCGCGCCGGAGCACCCGGGCGCAGAACGCATGGAAAGTCGAAATCCACAGGCCGCCGCAATCCTCGGCCAGCAGGCGCTCGACCCGCTCCCGCATCTCCTGCGCCGCTTTATTTGTGAAGGTAACGGCCAGGACTTCATGGGCGGCCGCATGGCCGTCGCCAATCAGATAGGCCACCCGATAGGCGATGACGCGGGTCTTCCCAGACCCGGCTCCGGCCAGGATCAGTAATGGCCCGGCAGTGGTCAGCACCGCACGCCGTTGCTCCGAATTCAGCTCTTGCAGGAAGTCCATGACCCGACCGACGGCACGGTGAACCTCACTCCACTGTCACGCTCTTGGCTAGATTGCGCGGTTGGTCGACGTCGCAGCCACGCCGTACCGCGACGTGATAGGCCAGAAGCTGGAGCGGGACCACCATCACGATGGGCGTGAGGAGCGGGGAGGCGGTGGGAATGGTGATGAGAGCGTCCTGAGCCGGGTCGATCAGTGTTGCGACCTCCTGCTGGCTCTCGTCCGCCACGGCCAGCACCACCCCGCCCCGGGCCTTGGCCTGTTGCAGGTTGGAGGCCATCTTACCGAAAGCCGGTCCGCCCGGCAGCAAGGCGACCACCGGCATCTGCTCGTCGATGAGTGCGATCGGACCGTGCTTCATCTCGCCCGCCGGATAGCCCTCGGCGTGAATGTACGAGATCTCCTTAAGCTTCAGCGCACCCTCGAGCGCGATCGGGTAGGTGATGCCGCGGCCTAGGTAGAGGAAGTTGCGATACGCGTAGAAGCGCTGCGCTATCTCTTGAATTGCCCCATCGCATCGCAGCGCCTGCTCTATCAGTCGAGGCAAGTGGCTGAGATCGTCGACCTGGCTCCGGACGAAGTCCGTCGACAGCACGCCCCGGACCTGACCCAGATACAGCCCCAGCAGGTGCAGGGCGACGAGCTGAGAGGTAAACGCTTTGGTCGACGCCACGCCGATCTCTGGTCCGGCGTGGGTGTAGACGGTGCCGTCGGCCTCCCGCGTCGCCATACTGCCGACAACGTTGCAGATCGCGACGCTGACCGCACCGTTCCCCTTTGCCTCGCGGAGTGCGGCCAAGGTGTCGGCTGTTTCCCCGGACTGGGTGATGACGACGGTCAATGTGTTGGAGGTGACGATAGGATCGCGGTAGCGGTACTCCGAGCCGTAGTCGACCTCGACCGGGACGCCCGCCAGTTGCTCGATCATGAACTTACCGACCAGGCCGGCATGCCACGATGTCCCGCACGCCAGGATCACGATCCGGTCGATAGTCCGAAGCCGATCGTCCGGTAGCTCGAGCTCGCCCAGGAAGACCCGGCCCGAATCGAGTGAGGTGCGACCCAGCACCGTTTCCTGGACGGCCCAGGGCTGCTCGAAGATTTCCTTGAGCATGAAGTGCTTGTAGCCGGCCTTTTCGGCCATCACAGGGTCCCAGGCAATGCGTTGCGTAGCGACTTCGACCGTATTTCCGTCGAAATCGGTAAACGTCACTCCCTCGGGGGTGATCGTGGCCATCTCGCGGTCGCCGAGAAACACCACGTTGCGGGTGTGGCTCAGCACGGCCGGGACGTCGGACGCCACTAGATACTCGCGTTCGCCCATGCCCACCAAGATGGGCGGACCCTGGCGCACGGCCACGAGCTTCCGCGGCTCGTCGGCGTTCAGCAAGACCAGGCCGAACAGTCCCTGCACGCCTCTCAGCGCGCGTCGGACCGCCTGTTCCAGCCCGTCGTCGTGCATCTCCCGCTCGACGAGATGGGCGATCACCTCGGTGTCGGTTTCGGTCTCGAAGAGATGACCCTGATCTTCGAGCTGCTGCTTCAGCTCGAGGTAGTTCTCGATGATGCCGTTGTGGACGACGACGATGCGGCCTGAGCAGTCACGGTGGGGGTGGGCGTTCTCCTCGGTCGGTCGCCCATGGGTGGCCCAACGCGTGTGGCCGAGGCCGAAGTCGCCAGCGACGGGCTGCTCGGCAATGGCCTCTTCCAGGCGGGCCAGCTTGCCCGCGCTCCTACGAATCTCGATCTCGCCGTTATTGACGAGCGCGACGCCAGCCGAGTCATAGCCGCG
>DEAA01000072.1:2341-2475 GCA_002346545.1 Acidobacteria bacterium UBA2994 | reverse complement strand
AGCCGAGTCATAGCCGCGATACTCCAGGCGGCGGAGACTGTCGAGGAGGACCGGCACGACCGGTTTGTCGCCGATGTAGCCGATGATTCCACACATGGCTCAGTCGTCGGTCCGCCCGCCGGACTTGCGGCGGG
>DEAA01000072.1:0-2048 GCA_002346545.1 Acidobacteria bacterium UBA2994 | reverse complement strand
CCCGCCCGCCGGACTTGCGGCGGGCGACCCAGTCTTCCTTGGTGACCTGACGTTCGCGGGCGACGCCCAGGGCGCCGGTCGGCACATTCTCGGTGATGGTCGAGCCTGCTCCGACATAGGCGTCGTCGCCGAGGGTGACCGGGGCGACAAGCTCTGTGCCGCTGCCGATGAACACCCGATCCCCGATCGTGGTGGGGTGTTTGTCCCTGCCGTCGTAATTACAGGTGATGGTCCCGGCGCCTACATTGACTCCGGCGCCGATCGTCGCATCGCCCAGATATGTCAGGTGGTTCGCCTTGGAGCCGTCACCGAGCCTGGTCTTCTTGGTCTCCACGAAGTTACCGATACGGGCTTTACGTCCCACCTCGGTGTCGGGACGCAGGTGTGCGAATGGGCCGATGCGGGACTCGTTCCCCACCGTTGCTCGTTCGATGACGCAGTGGTTCCGCACCAACACATCGTCGCCCAGCGTCGAGTCCACGATGCGCACGCCGGCGTGTAGCTCGCACCGGGCCCCGATGCTGGTGCGGCCCTCCAGAATTACCCCAGGGTGCAGCACGGTGTCGGCGCCGACCGTGACGTCTGCATCGATGTAGGTCGTCGTTGGGTCCTCGATGGTGACCCCCTCGGTCATCAACTCTTCGTTCTTGCTCTGTCTCACAATCCGCTTGACCTCCGCGAGCTCGGTCTGGCTGTTGATCCCTTGGACCTCGTTCGGGTCGTCCACCGAAATCGTCTCGACAACGCGCCCCTGTCGCCGGTAGAGCGTGACCAGACTCGGCAGATAGACCTCGTTCACCGATCCCGCTGCCGGGATCGCCTCCAGTGCGACGAACAGTGGCTCGAGGTCGAAGGCGTAGATCCCGCTGTTGATCTCGTTGATCCGTCGCTGCTCGTCCGACGCGTCACGTTCCTCGACCACTCGGGCCAGCGCGCCCTCGACGCGCACGATTCGCCCATATCCGCTGGGACGATCCACTTGCGCGGTGATCACGGTCATGGCCGCGCGGGCCGCCTCGTGGGTCGTGACGAGTCGTTGCAGCGTCTCAGCGCGAACCAGCGGCACGTCACCCGAAAGCACCACGAGTGTGCCGTGCTTCCCGCTGAGGTGCGGCGCAGCTCGCATAAGCGCGTGTCCGGTCCCGCGCTGCTCTGATTGCAGGGCGAACTTCAGGGCCGCATGCCCTCCGAGAACGGCCTTGACCCGATCGGCCTGATGACCGACGACCGCTACCACGCTCGCCGGAGACAGCGACGAGGCTGCCCGCAGAACGTGCTCGATCAGACACAGTCCGCCCAGCCGGTGCAAGACCTTGGGCCGGCTGGTTCGCATCCGGGTGCCTTGCCCGGCCGCGAGGACGACGACGTGACTCGACATGCCTCCCCCGCAGTCAGAACTTAGTCTAGTCGATTCGTACCACGGGACCCGGGTGGGTGCTGTCTCGCGCCAGCTCTACTCTTTGGCCAGCAACGCCAGGATCGGCTCGTCGTCACGAATCGCATCGAAGTCCGGTTCCTGCCGCGCCTGCACGCGGTTGTCCGGGTTTAGCTCGATGGCCCGCTTGAGATGGGTCGCGCTGGCGGCCGCGTCGGCGCGCAACGCGTGCGCGAGGGCCAGCATGTACTGCAGGTGGTCATCGCCGGAGTGAGACGAAGCGGCGCTCTTTAGCAACGACAGGGCTTTGTCAACCTCGCGCCGGTTCAGCGCCACCGTCGCCGCGAGCTTACGGGCGTCCACGGTGCGGGGCGCCTTCTCTTGAGGCTGGGCCTGCCGCTCACAGACGTTCAGGTAGAGCTGGGCGCGCTCGTGCAGCTCGCGCTCCTCCGGATACTCGGCCAGCAGCTGCTGGAACGTTGCCGCTGCGGCGTTGTAGTTCTTGCGTTGCAGGGCCTTGACGCCCTTCTCGTAGAGCGCCAACGCCTTGGCATAAACCCGGCGGATGTTGACCGCCGGCGTCTTCTTCTTGGGCGCGCTAGACGCCGATGCCCGCTTCGACGCCGATGCTCGCTTCGACGCCGATGCTCGCTTCGACGCCGATGCCCGCTTC
>DEAA01000007.1 GCA_002346545.1 Acidobacteria bacterium UBA2994 | reverse complement strand
AAGTGAGAGCGGCGTATAGAGCGGTCCCAGCCTGAACCCGTCGACCGCGTCGAGGGCCATCTGTCTGATCTCAGGCGTGAAGTCCACGAGGTCCTCGACGGTGGCACCCTGAGTGTCGAACGCCGCGGGACGGGTCGGGAACGGCTGGGTCGGAGAGAGCACCTCCCCCTCGAGATCGGTCTCGGTGTTGACCTCGCGCTCCGTGATCGGCCAGACCGGCTCGCCGGTCACCCGATCGAACGCATAGATGAACGCCTGCTTGGTGACCTGAGCCACCATCTTTACGCGGCGGCCATCCACCGTGACATCGAGCATATTCGGAGCGGTTGGATTGTCGTAGTCCCAGACGCCGTGATGCACCATCTGGAAGTGCCACAACCGCTGCCCGGTCTCGATGTCGACCGCCACCAGACTCTCGGCAAACAGATTGTCGCCCGGCCGGTGCCCCCCGTAGTAATCGGAGGTTGGGGTGCTGGTCGGTAGGTACACGATCCCCAGCTCGGGGTCGGCGCTCATATTCGACCAAGTGTTGGCGTTACCCGAGTAGCGCCAGGATTCGTTGCCCCAGGTGTCGCTACCGAACTCGTCACCACTCTGCGGGATGTTGTGGAAATCCCAACGGTGGGCTCCGGTCCGCGCGTCGTAGGCACGCGAGAACCCGGGCGGCATTTCCTTGGTGATGCTGAAGTCGTTGATCGACGATCCGACGATGATGGTGTCACCAACTACCAATGGCGCCGACTGTGACGACAGAGGCAACAGGTTTAAGTTGTCCCGCTCTCCCCGCGTCGCGCGAGGCAACCCGTCGGTTAGATCCACTCGGCCATTGTCGCCGAAGTCTGCCGCGGGTAACCCGGTGGCAGCATCGACCGCCATGAGGAACCCGTCGCCGGTACCCCACACAATGCGCGCGTCTCCACCGTTTTCCCAGTACCCGACGCCGCGGTGCGCCCAAGGGGCCGGGGCCGGGGTCCCCGCCTCGTAGATGCGCGGGTCGTGTACCCAAAGCGTGCGACCAGTACGGGCATCGATAGCGGCCGCCTGATAGAGCGGGGTACTCAGATAGAGGATGCCGTCGACCATCAGCGGAGTGGCCACGAAGCGCCCCGGACCTGGCCGCGTCACCCACAGATCCGGGTCGTCCGCCTCGAGCATCTCAAAGAGCGTGTCGGCGGACACGACGGTCGCACCGTGCGGACCTTCGTAGACTAGATGGGTGTCTGCGGTCTCCCAGCGCCAAGCCACTTCAAGGTCGGCAAAGTTGTCGGCCGTGATCTGGTCGAGGGGCGAGTACTTGCTGGCGTAGGTATCGGCAGCGTAGAACCGCCACTCACCGTCAGTGGCGCCAGGCTGGGCGGAAACGGTCGCCGACAGGCACGTCACGAAGACACTGAAAGCCAGCCAGAATGACCTCGCGCACATCACCAGTATTTACGCTCCCGTGGAACTTGTTCGATCAGTCAAGTCTACGACTTCGGTGGTCATCATGCCAGAATGACAGTCCTTCCAAGGAGGACAAATGCCCGTGCTGAAGGTCCCGTGTCAGGCTGGAAGATTTGCGGCCTTCGCAGTGGCTGCCGGGCTACTGGCGGCCGCGTCGGCCCATGCCCAAGACCTGGTCGGCGACTGGCGGTCATTCGCAGCCGACCCGGCCAGCACGAAATACTCGGGGCTCGACCAGATCACGCCCGACAACATCGACCGCCTCGAGCCAGTGTGGACCTGGGACGCCGCCGCGCTTGACGCCACGACCGGCCAGTCACCCCGCGGCTTCCGGGCCACGCCGATCAAGGTGGACGACCGGCTCTACGTGAGCACCACCTTAAACCTGGTGGCAGCCCTTGACCCGGCGAGTGGCGCCTTGCTCTGGTCCTTCGACCCAAAAGCCTATGACTTCGAGACGCCAACTCACGGAGGTCTCGGTAGCCGCGGGGTCGCCTACTGGAGCGACGGGGCCAGGGAGGAGCGGATTGTGTTCGCCACCGGCGGCATGCAGTTGCTCACGCTCGACCCGGCCACTGGGGCCCTGGTGACCGGCTTCGGCGACGCCGGCTACGTGGACCTTACCCAGGGGCTCGGGCGAGAGATCCCGCGCGAGCACTACAACCAGAAGTCGCCCCCCACGATGTGTGGGGACACAATCGTCGTCGGATCCATTGTCAACGACCTGGGCCTGACGCGCCAGATGCCGCCCGGACACGTCCGGGGCTACGACGTTCAGACCGGCGCGATGAAGTGGGTCTTCCATACCATTCCGCAGGACGGCGAGTTCGGCGTCGAGACCTGGGAAGACGGCTCGTGGCGCTATACCGGAAACACGAACGTCTGGTCATGGATGAGCTGCGACGAAGAGCTCGGCTATGTCTATCTACCGCTGGGCACTCCAAGCGACGACTGGTATGGTGGCCACCGGCTAGGTGACAACCTATTCGCCGAGAGCGTGGTTGCCCTCGACGCCGAGACGGGTCAGCGAGTGTGGCACTTCCAGGCGGTGCATCACGGCGTCTGGGACTACGACTTCCCGAGCGCCCCGAACCTGGTTGACATCGTGGTCGATGGCGTGCCGATCAAGGCACTGGCGCAGACCAGCAAGCAAGCCTTCACCTACGTCTTTGACCGGGTGACCGGCGAGCCGGTCTGGCCAATCGAAGAGCGACCGGTGCCCGCCTCGATCGTGCCAGGAGAACGACTGTCCCCGACCCAGCCGTTCCCCACCAAACCGCCTCCGTTCGACCGTCAGGGCATCACCATCGACGATCTGATCGACTTCACCCCCGAATTGCGACAGGAAGCGCTCGACATCGTCGAGGACTTCATCATCGGCCCGCTCTTCACTCCACCGATCGTGGCGGGACATAACGGCAAAGAGGGCGTCATCCAGCTGCCCGGAATCGTGGGCGGCGTGAACTGGCCGGGCGGCTCGGTCGACCCGGAAACCGGGTATCTCTTCGTCCAGTCGTCCACCTACCCGTGGGTGACCGCACTCGAAGCGCCGAACCCGGACGAGTCTGACTTGGCCTATCGATTTGAAACCTGGTCACGGTCGCCGCCAGGCCCCCGAGGGCTTCCCCTGATCAAGCCGCCCTATGCCCGATTGACCGCGATCGACCTTAACCGGGGCGACATCGCCTGGCAGGTGCCGTTGGGAGACGGGCCGCGTGAGAAAGTAAACGCCATCGTCGGTAACGGCACCGACGTCGGCCCCCTCGGCTGGGAGTCGATGTCGGCAGTCAACGGTAACGCCCCCTTGGTCACCAAGACGTTGCTCTTCGTAAACCAGGGCTTCACGCCGGATGATCCCGAGAACCCGCAACTGGGAATCATGCGAGCGTTCGACAAGTCGACTGGCGAACTCGTGTCTGAGCGCCCGCTCGAGACCTCTCCCCGCGGCGCGCCGATCACCTACCTTCACGGCGGCCGACAGTATCTGGTGTTCGCCGTGGGCGGCGGCGACAGCCCGCCCGGACTCAGGTCGTACGCTGTCGCGGAGTAAGCCGGGACGAGAGCTACCTGCTCTACGTCACCGCAAGACGTCGAACAGGTAGCTGTACTTAAGGATGAAGCTACGGCCCGCACTGGTGTGCGGAGCAGCGCCAAGCCCATCGGTCTCGTTGTAGACCAGGAACAACCCGGTGTTGGCATCCTGCAGCCAGCCGAACCGGAAGTTAACCGACCAGGTGTCGGAACTGTCGTTGTACTGCAGCAGGCTCTGCGCGAAGACGCGCGGCGAGAAGTTGTAGGCGATGGTGGTCGACACCAGGTTGGTGATGACCGAGCCCAGCGGTAGGTCGATATCGTTCCGGTTCCAATTGAGTTGCACGTTGAGCACCTCCCCCCGGCGGAACCCGAGCGACGGCCCGTAGGAGCGGAGGGTACCGCCGAAGAACCCGCTATGCGAGAAGGCGGCCCCGACGTTGACTGGGGCCGAGCGATCGGACGTGTAGCGCAGGGTAAGCTCGTCCCACTCGTAGGCACCCAGTTGCACCGGCACCCCCGAGACCGAGAACGGTCTCACCACTCCCTCCTTCCTGACGTTCCACCAACTAGAGAGGGTAGAGCTATCGTCGAATTCCCATGTCACATCCATGTGGAGCAGCGAGCTCTCAATGAACCCCTGATCCCGGTTCCAGAACCGATTGAAGGTAACGTGCGGCTGGATCTCCTGGATCTTGAGGAAGCTCTCTGGACGGTAGGTGTAGAAAATGCCCCCATCTACCTTCCGGAACCCACGCCGTCGGACGAAACCGACCTCTGGATTGAAGTTGTCACCCATCTCCATGTAGCCGAGGCGCAGCCGCCAGGCCTGGGCGTTGTAGTCAACGGCGGTATCCCAGGCGTGGTCTTCGTCGATCAGCCCGGGGGTCTCGGTCTTCGCCGCGAACCCGGTGATGGTGCCGTTCTGGCCGAATCCCAGACGACCGTCGACCGCATAGGTCCGGTTGAGGTCGTTGTTCGCCGCCAAGTCGCCAGTGGCCTGCCGGTTGACGAACAGGGCGCCAATACTGGAGCGGTTCGGCAGGTCCTGACGCAGCCGCGCCACCCCGACGTTGTTGCCCGCCGCGCCACCCGCCTCGTCGGTCTGCATGTTAAGGAGACCAATCGTCGTGGAGTCGGTGACCTTTCCCGACAGCCGGGCTCCACCCAGGATTGGGATCGCCTGCCCCCCGTCACCAATGCCTATCCGGCGGCTAAAGAAGAGCTCGGTCTGGCTGGGATCATTAAAGGCGGCCCCTCCGCTG
This sequence comes from Acidobacteria bacterium UBA2994, assembly GCA_002346545.1. Classification (GTDB taxonomy): domain Bacteria; phylum Acidobacteriota; class Vicinamibacteria; order Vicinamibacterales; family UBA8438; genus UBA2994. The sequence goes on along the minus strand of DEAA01000007.1, from coordinate 90 downwards.
TTGGCCACCGTAAAAGCGCCCGCGTTCTCCAGAAAGAACGGCCGCTTCTCTGGAAAGAACAGATTGAACCGGTCAAGATTGATCTGCTGC
>DEAA01000068.1:4364-10542 GCA_002346545.1 Acidobacteria bacterium UBA2994 | reverse complement strand
ACAATCCACCTGAATGCCGTGATCGCCCGCCGACTCGCGTACGTCCCATACCGGACCTGGGTCGACCATCTCCTTGAGTCAGCGAAAGATCGACGTGCGCAGATTCTCCACGACGGCGGCTACCCGTACGTGTTCTACGCCACCGGCGCCGACATCAAGATCAATTTCGCTGCGTCTGAATACGAGGAAGTAGCGAACCTCGCAGACGCAACTCGGTACCTGGTGGAGGCGTGGGACCAGAGCTGAACCTGGCCGGGCGGGTGTCTGGCGGAATCTAGCTATGTCTACCGTTTCCGTAGACCTCATTAGACATCGCTAGAGTTCGTCGAGATCAATCCCGAACTTCTGGGCAAGTTCGGCGAGCGGGATCTCCTCACTGTCGGCCGGACGTTCCCGGGCGATGCGGGCGATCTCTTCTTCCTCCGCTGCATCCTCGGCATCCGCGATCGACGCCAGATCGCTGACAATTACCTCGATTGACGTGCTTTCCGCGGTCGCGCGGCGCCGGATCTCGGCGGCGGCGTGCGCAAGGGTGTACATCCGCTCCCACGGGTGCTCACCGTGCCGGAAAGTGGAGATTGTGTCGCGCGTATAGCTGCGTTCGTCCCCGGGGACGAGCCAGCGTTCGGAGCCGTCCGAGGCGCGGAAGAAGTCTACGTAGCAGTTTCCGCACGGCATCCGGTAGACGCCTGGTTCGGTGGGGGCGGACTCGGTGTTTCGTTGGATCATGTCGCGGATGACCTGCTCCCAGTCAACCCCGTGATCATGGTGTGACATGCGAAACCTTTCGTAAGCAGAACAGAGCAGTCTGTCACTCGGGCAGGGTCGCGTCTACACCCTCCGTCGCGACCGCAGCAGAGTGCGGCGTTCTGCCGTCTGGCTTGGGTGCCCGCTCGAGGTAGCCAAAGACGTCGTTCCCGACGTCGGAGGGCGCACTGCGCTGAGCGAACTTCGAGACGATAGAGGCGTTCGTCGAGGAGCAGCGTTGGAGGCTGGGATGCCGCCCAATACGCCTCCTTGGCAACTTGACCTGGAAATCGAGGGCAACGACATCTGGCGCGACCCGGCATGCGTTGCGAAGGAATCTGCTGCCCTCGGCATGCACCCGCGATGGTCGGACATGGATCTCTGGCGGGAATCGCGAATTCCATCGGTTGCCCGCTCGCAATCCTGCTGCGGGAGCGGTGACGCGCGGACGCAGGACGAGACGGGCGCCGCGATCATCCTACGTCATGACATCTCCTCGTGCTGCGCACCCGTTCGCAGGATCCGCGAAGCTAGGCACATGCCGAACACACGACATCCACCGCTATCAGAGGGCGTGGTGACGGCGATCGCCGACGCTCTCGGCGAGACGAGCATCGGGCTGACGGGCTCGGAGATCGGGAGGATTCTGGCGCAGCTGGGTTTCGAGGACCCCGGCCCCGACATGACGAAGCGGCATCGCCTCGCGGTCGCACTGATCAACCAGCAGCGCAAGGACAACGCAAGCAACGGCATTATCCGCTTCGTGGCCGAATCCATGTCCATCGGCCGCTACCTGGGCAGGCAAGAACGATTCGAGGAACTGAGGGATGTCGTAGACCCGGCGCTGTCGTTGGCCGGGCTCCGTATCCGAGACGACGGCCGCGTGGGTCGTCTCGGACGCAAGGCGACAACATTCGATGAAGTCGCCGCGCTCACGGGCAGGCTCCTCGCCGAATCACAGCGTCGTGGCGTGCACGACCAAGTCCTCGCATACTGCCGGGAGGAACTGATCCGACAATCGACCTTCCACGCCGTCTCCGAGGCGGTGAAAGGTGCGTGCGACCGGCTTCGCACCATGACCGGGCTCATCCTGGATGGTTCGGAGCTGATCGATGCGTGCTTTTCGTCGTCCAAGGGCCGGCCGCTGGTGACCATCAACGACTGGGAAACGAAGTCGGAGGCCAGTGAACATACCGGGTTCGCGAACCTCCTCAGAGGGGTGATCGGAACATTCCGCAACCCGACCGCGCACGCACCCAGGGTCGCGTGGCCCGTCAGCGAGTCGGATGCCCTCGACGTCTTCTCCACCCTGTCGTACATCCACCGACGCCTCGACGCGGCTCGCACTCGACGCCCCTGAACCGCTGCCACCTACGGTGGAATCGCGGAACTCTTCACCAAATCCAACGGGAACCTACAAGTTTTGTAGGTTCTACGCCGACATGGCGGATTCCACGGCCTAGGGCATGTCTGACAAAGCTTTGGTCCAGGCGATGATGGCGTTGAGGACGACGGCGGCGCGGTAGATCACGGCGTGCTTGTCGTAGCGGGTCGCGATTCCTCGCCACTGCTTGATTCGGCAGTAGCCGCGTTCGATGACGTTCCTGTTCTTGTAGTCGGCGGTGTCGAGTCCGACCGGGCGACCGCCGCGTGACCCGCGTCGTTCGCGGTGTCCCTTCTGATCATCGGGTTCGGGGATGACGGCCTTGATCCCGCGGGAACGCAGATGCCCGCGAATCGCGCGCGACGAGTAGGCCTTGTCGGCCCGGACCGCGTCGGGCCGAGTTCTGGGCCGCCCGCTGCCACGCCCGACTCGCAGCTGCGCCATCAGCGGCAGGAACATCGGCGAGTCGCCCGCCTGCCCCGGCGTGATCAGTGTCACCAGGGGGAGCCCGTTGCCGTCGACGAGCTGATGGATCTTCGTCGACAGGCCGCCTCTGGAGCGGCCGATGCCGTGATCAGGCGGCTCGAGCGTCAGATCCGTGTAATTCGATCCAGCCCCCTGTGAGCCGGGTCGTGTTCGTCGCGTGCTGATGTGCGCGGGCAATGGTCGAGTCCACCGACAGCGACCAGTCGACCATGCCCGCAGCGTCTGCCGCCGCCGTGATCTTCGCCGCCACGCGATCCCACGTCCCATCGAACGCCATCCGGCGATGCCAGGTCCACACCGTCTGCCACGGACCGAACACCTCCGGCAGATCCCGCCACGCGATCCCCGTCCGGTACCGGTAGACGATGCCCTCGACCATGGTCCGAGCGTCAGAGAATCTCCGCCCCGGCCGCCCCGTCGGGCGCGGCAGCATCCCCTCGATCAATGACCACTGAGCATCCGAGAGCATCTGAAACCGCGACACCCCTCAAGACTCTCAACCACAACCGTCAACCTTTGTCAGACACGCCCTAGCTGGTAGGCACTTGGTATTTCTGCCATTTGCCGAGGTTCCTGATCGATCCTTTGGATCGGATAGCTGGGCGCGTGCCCCGCTCTTATCTCAGATGGATGGCGTTAGTCCGCTCTGTGCTCCTGCATTGCGGTCGCGACGTCCAGTTGCGAGTGAGTCATGCGATTGGTTGCGAGTGGACAGGAAACACCGCGCGTGCTCAGAGGAGCGCCGCGACCTTTTCGGCGGTCTCTTTCGCGGAGCCGGGGTTCTGTCCGGTGACGAGGTTGCCGTCGACGATGGCGTAGGAGATGAAGGGGATCTTGGCCTTCTCGTAGAGCGCGCCCCGGTTCTTCATCTCTTCCTCGGCGTTGTAGGGCACGAGCTTGTCGACCCGGGCGAGGACTTCTTCCTGCCAGGCGAAGCCGGTGACCTTGCGGCCGGCGACGAGCAGGGAGCCGTCCGAGAGTCGGGTGTTGAGCAGCCCGCAGTAGCCGTGGCAGACGGAGGAGACGATGCCGCCGCGTTCCCAGATCTCCCGGGTGATCTTCTGCAGCCCTTCGCTGTCGGGGAAGTCGTACATGACGGCGTGGCCGCCGGTGAAGTAGATCGCGTCGTAGTCGGCCGAGTCGATCTGATCCGGGCTGAGCGTGTTCTCCAGCAGCGCCATCCGGGCCGGATCGGCATGCCAGGCTTTGGCAGTCTTGTCGTAATTCGGGAACTTCAATGACCGCGGCTCCAACGGCGAGGCCCCGCCGCCCGGGCTGACGATGTTCTGCTCGAAACCGCGCTCCTCGAACACCTCCCAGGCGTGGGCGAGTTCGGACAGCCACAGGCCCGTGGGGTGGGACGGGTCGTCGTAGTGGCCGACGTTGGTGACGACATGCGGGTTCTCTCCTCTCGATCGTGGAGCGGTCAGGCGTCCAGCGCAGCCTGGAGGTGCGCGACGGCCTGCGCGACGGCGGCTTTGGCCTGCGGGGTGTCGTGCAGGGAGTTGACCATGACGAAGTCGTGGATGATGCCGCCGTAGCGGACCTGGGTGACCTCGACGCCGGCGCGGCGCAGCTTCGCGGCGAACGCTTCGCCCTCGTCGCGGAGCACGTCGGCTTCGGCGGTGATGATGAGGGTGGGTGGGAAGAACGCGAGCTGCTCTTCGGTGGCGCGCAGCGGGGATGCGGTGATCTCGGCGCGCTCGCTTTCGTCGGTGGTGTATTGGTCCCAGAACCACTTCATGCCGTCGCGGGCGAGGAAGTAGCCCTCCGCGAACGTCTCGTACGACTCGGTGTCGAACGCGGCGTTGGTGACGGGGTAGAACAGTGCGGCGGCGCGGAAGGTGACGTCGCCGCGTTCGTGGCCCATTAGGTTCAGGGCGATGGCCATGTTGCCGCCCACGGAGTCGCCGGAGATCACGACCCGCTCGGGGTCGAGGTTGTGCTCGGCGCCGTGCTGGACGATCCACTGCGCGACGGCGTAGGACTGCTCGTTCTGGGACGGGTACTTCGCTTCGGGGGCGCGGACGTATTCGGGGAACACAACGGCGGCACCGGTGCCGACCGCGAGGTCGCGGACGAGACGGTCGTGGGTGTGCGCGTCGCCGAACACCCACCCGGCGCCGTGTGTGTAGAGCACGACGGGCAGGATGCCGGCGGCTCCCTTGGGTCGGACGATCCGGGTGGGGACGCTGCCGGTGGGGCCGCCTTCGACGGTGATCCACTCCTCGTCGATCTCGGGCTTGGAGATCTCCTCGTCCTGCACCTGGTCGACGGTCTTGCGGCCCTCTTCCGGCGGCAGCTGGTACAGGAACGGCGGGGTGGAGGTCGCCTCGACGAACTCCTGCGCGGCGGGCTCCAGGGCGATGTTGTGCGGGTTGGCGTCGACTACACCGATCGCGAAGACTTCTCGGCACTGGTCCCTCGTGCTCAACAGTCGTTGGGTCTCGGCGCCGGCGGGGTCGACGGGTCGGTCGACGGTGCGCCCTCCATACGTCGCATCCTGGGGGGCCTTGCCTCGATTGCGCAGGGAATCGATGAGCTCCGAAACGCGGAGGGCGGCGGTCACGGGCGTCCGAGGAGCCCTCGGCTGGGCGTTCGTCACGCGCGACTGGCGTTCAACGGCGCACGCACCTGGTGTGAGATCGCGCTCGAGACGCTGTCCGATCCGGCGGCGCCGTGGCGCTCACGTCCGTCGTGATCGCTCACCACCCGCGGATGCGATCTTCGACGTAACGGGCGAACGCTGCGCGCTGAGGACCGGTGAGGTTGCGGGCGGCCTGGGTCAGCGCCTCGATGTGGTGCTCCATGTGGGCGGCTTGCTTCGCCGCTCTGTTGCTGGCGTCCGCGTCGGCCTTGGCCTGGTAAGCCGCTCGATCGGCGACCTGCCACCGGGTCAGGGTGTCGCGGTCGATCGTCTCGTCGAAACCGGTGACACGGGGGGCTCGCGGCCCTTTGGAGTAGTACACGTTCGGGTCGTCGGCGGGGCCTTCTAGCGTGATGCGCTGCCCGATCTGCGCGCCGGTCACGAGGGCGGCTTTGTAGTAGCGCGGCGACCCGTCGTCCTCGGTGTAGGCGTAGCCGATCTTGCCGGTGCTCAGCGGCCGGCGGCCCATGTAGGTGACTTCGGACGATCGGGTGTCGACGGGCTCTGGGGTGGTGCTCATGTCGGGCTCCTGGATCTCTCGTGGCCTGTTCAGCGTCGGTACGGGCCGCTGGTCGCGAGCAGTCCGAGACTCGCTGTGATCAGACGAGGACCAGTCGCGTTTGTAATGATGAAGACGCGTGCCGTATCGTGAACAACGATCCGGGTATGAGAACTGTTGGCGGCTTCGCGATCGCCTGCGGCCTCGCTGTAACCCAACTCATGCAGGCCCGCCGCGAACGCCGTTCCCGGGCGTCGTCGGAGGACGTCGCCCGGCTGAGCGATCCGCGCTTCCTCGCCACGCTGCCCCCCGCCGATGCGCTCGAGTCGCTGGCGTACCGGTTCGTGATCGTCGGCTTCGTGTTCTGGACCTTCACGCTGATCGCCGGCGCGATCTGGGCCAACGACTCCTGGGG
>DEAA01000068.1:0-3998 GCA_002346545.1 Acidobacteria bacterium UBA2994 | reverse complement strand
GGTGCTCTACGCCGGCTACATCCATGCGCGCGCGACCCGGGGATGGCGCGGCACCCGCTCCGCCTGGCTGTGCATCATCGGGTTCATCACGGTGCTCTTCAACTTCACCATCGTCAACATGTTCTTCAAGGGGCTCCACGCCTACTCCGGCCTCAGCTGACGTGACCCCGGCCACCACCCGCCGCCCCTCCGCGCAGGGCCCAACCGTGCTGCGGCTCACTCCGCGCGCACTCCGCGCCGCAGGACCCGCGCTCCTCGGCATGACCGGGCTCGTTGCCCTGCTCGCCGGGCTGGCGTTCGGCGGCGGCGCGGCCGGGCTCCAACTCGGCGACGCCGGCCCTCTCGTGCGGTGGGGACTCCCGATCGCGAAGATGATCGTGAACCTTGCCGCCGCGGGCATGGTCGGCGTGCTTGTGACGGCCCTGTTCACCCTGCGGGCCGGGGAGCGGGAGTTCGACGTCGCCCTGGACACCGCCTCGATCGCCGCCGCCGTGTTCACCGTGGCCGCCGGCGTCACGGGGTTTCTTACCTTCGTCAACGTATTCAACCCCACGCTTGACGCAGGACCGGTGTTCGGCGCCCAGCTCGGCCGGTTCCTCATCGAGACCGAGGTGGGCCGCACCTGGCTCATCACCACGGTCACCGGCGCGGCGCTCACCGTCCTCACCTTCGCGGTGCGGTCCTGGCCGGCCACGCTCGTGGTGACGGCCCTCGCGGTCGCCGCCCTGGTGCCGATGGGCACCCAGGGGCACTCCGGCGACGATGCGTTCCACCACGAGGCGATGATGGCGCTCATCCTGCACATCATCGGCGCCGCGGTCTGGGTCGGCGGGCTCCTGCTGCTCGTCGTGGTCCGCCCGTTGCTCACACGGGGCAGCCTCGCCGACGTCGTCGCCCGCTACTCGAGCATCGCACTGGCCGCGTTCGTGCTCGTCGCCGTGTCCGGCACTGTGCGCGCCGCGATCGGCCTGCAGGACTGGACCGAAATGCTGTCGCCCTACGGTGCCATCCTCGCCGTGAAGGTGGTCGCGCTGGTCACGCTCGGCTTCTTCGGGGTCTGGTATCGCGCCCGCCTGATCGGCACGATGCGCGACTCCGACCGTGTCAGCCGGTCCTTCTGGACCCTCGTCGTGTTCGAGCTCGCGGTCCTGGGCCTGGCCAGCGGCGCCGCCGCAGCGCTTGCGCGCACGCCTCCACCGAACCCGACCCCGCTTCCTGAGACCCCGTCGCCGGCGGAACGTCTCACCGGCGCACCGCTGCCCCCGGAGCTCACGATCGACCGGTGGTTCACCGCGTGGAACATCGACCTGCTCTGGGCAGTCGTGGCCGGGTTCGCGGTGTTCTTCTACCTCGCCGGGGTGCGGCGTCTGCGCCGCCGCGGCGATGCGTGGCCGCTGTACCGGACGATCCTGTGGGTGGTCGGGATGGTCCTGCTGGTGTGGGTCACCGGCGGCGTGGTCAACGTCTATCAGGACTACCTGTTCAGCATGCACATGGTCGGGCACATGCTACTCACGATGGCGATCCCCATCCTGCTGGTGGCCGGCGCCCCGGTCATGCTAGCGGCCCGCGCGATCCGCAAGCGCGAGGACGGCACCCGCGGCGGCCGCGAATGGATCCTGTGGGCCGTACACTCCCCGGCCGCGCGCATCCTCACCAACCCGTTCATCGCCGCCGGGCTGTTCATCGGGTCGCTGTGGATCTTCTACTACACCGACCTGTTCCGCTGGTCGCTGTACGACCACCTCGGACACCAATGGATGGTCGCGCACTTCCTCATCACCGGCTATCTGTTCGTGCTGTCGCTGATCGGCGTCGACCCGGCCCCGTACCGGCTGCCGTATGCGGGCCGGCTGCTGCTGCTGATCGGCATCATGGCGATGCACGCGTTCTTCGGCATCGCCATCATGATGCAGGAAGGTCTCATGGTCGCTGAGTGGTTCGGTGCGATGGGCCGCACCTGGGGTGCGACACCGCTGGAAGACCAATACGCGGGAGGCGGGATCGCGTGGTCGATCGGCGAGATCCCCACCCTCATCCTCGCGATCACGGTCGCCATCCAGTGGAGCCGCAGCGACGACCGCGAGACGCGGCGCCGCGACCGGCACGCGGACCGCACCGGCGATGCAGAGCTGGAGGCGTACAACGCGCGCCTACTCGAACTCGCCTCACGTGACACCCGCGGCCGCAGTTGACACGGTGGCGAGGGAGCACAGGGCCGAAGAGGTCGAATGCGGCTGAGTCATGCTCCGGTGAACACCAGCCACAGCAACACGCCGTTGAGTGCGATGAGGAAGACGGATGCCGCGATCCCCGCCACCGTCGTCGCGATGTGGTTGCGGAAGCGGCCGAGCACGTCGTCCCTGGACGTGAGGGCGACCAGCGGCACGAGTGCGAACGGGATGCCGAACGACAGCACCACCTGGCTGAGCACGAGCGCGAGGGTGGGGTCGACGCCGAAGGCGAGGAGAGCGAGCGCGGGCAGAAGCGTCACCAGCCGGCGGACAAGCAGCGGCACCCGGATTCGTAGCAGGCCGCGCATGATCTCGGCGCCCGCGTAGGCCCCCACCGAGGTGCTCGCCAGGCCGCTCGCGAGCAGGCCGATCGCGAACAGCGTCGCGACGACCGGGCCGATGCCGTCGTACAGGGCCGAGTACGCACCCTCAAGTGTGTCGGTGCCGGGCACTCCGGCAAGGTTGGCGGCGGCCAGCAGCAGGATACACAAGTTCACCGTGCCCGCGATCAGCATCGCGATCGTGACATCCCAGCGCGTCGCGCGCAGCAGCCGCGGCGTCGAGATGCCGCGGAGATCATCGAGCGCAACGCCTCGGGCCACTATGCCTGTCGCATCCTTCCGCGACGTCGACGGCGCGAACCGGTCTCGCGCGAGGGCGCTGTGTGCGTAGATCGCGTGGGGCATGATCGTCGCGCCGAGGATCGAGGCGGCCAGCAGCACGGAGTCGGTGCCCTCGAAGCGGGGCGTGAGACCGCCCGCGATGCCGCCGGGATCGGGCGGTGCGACGAACACACCGTACGTGAAGCCGATCCCTATGACGGCGACTAGCCCGATGACCACGAACTCGAACGGCCGCGCGCCCCCGCGGGACTGGATGAGCAGTAGGAAGATCGAGACAGTGCCCGTGATGAAGCCACCCCACAGCAACGGCACCCCGAAGAGGAGGTACAGGGCGACGGCGCCGCCGATGACCTCGGCGATGTCGGTCGCCATCGCGACGAGTTCGGCCTGCAGCCAGTACGCTCGCCGCGCCCACGGATGGCGAATGCGGGTGCCGAGGGTCTCCGGAAGGCTGTGTCCGGTCACGATGCCGAGCTTCGCGGAGAGGTACTGGATGAGCCAGGCCATGACGTTGGCGAGCACCACGACCCATACCAGCAGGTAGCCGTAGCGGGCGCCCGCCGTCATGTTGCTCGCCACGTTGCCCGGGTCGAGGTAAGCCACGCCTGCGACGAGAGCCGGGCCGATCAACCACGCCAGGCGAGGAGTCGACGCACGACGCGACGGGAGCGGCTCGGCAGCTCCCCGAACATATGATTTCGGCACACCGAAATCATATGTTTCGGTGCGCCGAAATCAAGGATCGTGCCCACGAAGATCAGTGTGCGGGCTTGTCTTCGTGGTCGATGCCGTGGTGCTCTTTGCCACGCTCGAAGTTGAGCAGTCGCAGCGCGTTGGCGACGACGATCAGGGTGGAGCCTTCGTGGATGAGGACGACAGCGCCGATATTCAGCCCAATGAAGGTCGCGATGACGAGGAACGCGACGATGGCGAGGCTGGCGATGAGGTTCTGCCGGATGATGCGGCTGGTGGCGCGGCTGAGCCTGACCGCGAACGGGACACGGCCCAGGTCGTCGCTCATCAGCGCGATATCACAGGTCTCGAGGGCGACGGTGGAGCCCGCAGCACCCATCGCGATGCCGATGTCAGCGCGTGCCATGGCGGGGGCGTCGTTCACGCCGTCGCCGACCATCGCGATCGG
>DEAA01000040.1:24643-25546 GCA_002346545.1 Acidobacteria bacterium UBA2994 | reverse complement strand
AACCTTTGTCAGACACGCCCTAGCCGCTCTTCGCGGGTGCCCCACCCGTTCTGCTGCTGGAACAACCCGATCGACGTCGTGCGCGTGCCATCAGGGTTGGTGACCCCGCCGGTTTCCCAGTCGCCGTAGTCGATGTTGCGCAGGCCGGATTCACCCATCGCGGTCATCACGCCGATGGTTTGATCGCGTGCACCCAGGCCAAGGTCTTTGCCCGCCTGGATCACGTATGCGGCGTTGACGAGCTGCACTTGCCGATACCCGGCAATCTCCGTCTCCGGGACGGATGCGGGGTCGATTGTGACGCTCGACCCCCCGATGCCGGCACCTGGCCCGCAGTCGTCGTCACCTATGAGAAGGAGCCCGAAAAGGGAGCCGACGATGAGGAGCGGCACCGCCGCTATTGCGTAGACGGCACCGCCCTTGGGTCCCGCCACTAATTCACCCCTTCGGGGAGGATGAAGCGTCCTGCGAGCCACGGTGCGTCGGTGTCAGCGCGGCTGAGCACGACGCCGTAGGTGCCAGCGTTGGTGGGGACGTCGACGAACGCGACATAGGCGCTCGTGTCGTCGGTGATGACAGCGGGACCGGTCACAGTCGTCGCGATGATGCGAGACGGATCCATGTAGGCGTAATCGGCGGTGGCCTTCTGGTCAAGAAGGGGTTGCAGCTGCGCCCACCACTCGTCGAATCCCAGATTCGGGCGAGCGTAAGCGCGCATGGCTGCTTCAGCAGCGGCGATCGCGCTCTGGCGCGACTCGTCGTCCCAGACGGGCACCGGCCGCGGGCCGTGCGTCTCGCCGGAGTCCGCGTCGATGATTCCGCTCGGCGCACGAGCCATGTCAGATGTGTCGGGGAAGACCGGGCCTGATGCACTTCCGCTGGGTGTCGGCTCGGGCGCGGGGG
>DEAA01000040.1:23695-24328 GCA_002346545.1 Acidobacteria bacterium UBA2994 | reverse complement strand
GCTGGCGGTCCCCGTGCATCCTGCGAGCACAACGGCAGCGGCGATCACGCTAGCGACTGTCCCGATCTTCTTCATGTCACTCGCCTTCTGGGGGCTCCGTCCGAAGCACGATTTCGGGGCCGGTTCCGCGAGGAACATTGGCACTTCGCCTCAGGGTTTCCTTCAGCTCTTCCCGAAGGATGAACCAGGTTGTTCCCACCCTGTATCCCGGGATTAAGCCGTCGCGCAGCCATCCGTATACGGTCTTGGGTGTCGTCCCGAGCCGATCCGCAACCACGGCTGCGCTCAGTGTCGGGGGGTCTTGTTCAAATAGGGAGTCAATGGCGTCGGGCACGGCCGCGTCCTCTCTGGTTCTGGCCAGAATAGCGACATTACGACTCGTTAGTAGATTAAAAGACCCTAATGTAGCGATACGGCGCAATCGTTGCTGATTCACCCACCCTCACGCAAGATGGACAAATCGCATTCGAGGGGGGAATCTTGAGCGACCCGTTCAACCCGTGGCTTTCGCGACCGACGACGCCGCCGGCCACAGAGGCCGCGCCGATCGCGGACGTCCCCAAGACATTCGGGCCGGTGGCTCCACAGCGGGGAATCCCCGCACCGGATCGCGTCGACCAGCTTCCGATCTAT
>DEAA01000040.1:20540-23292 GCA_002346545.1 Acidobacteria bacterium UBA2994 | reverse complement strand
TCGCAGGCGGCGGGCCATTCGTGGCCACACACCGCTTCCGCGTCACCGGCACCGACGGTTCTCGTGGCCCGATCAGACGCGCGCGGGTTACGTGCAGCGCAGGCCGCGATGCGCCAGTGGGCGGCAGGCCTCGTCCCGTCTGTCGAGGTACTGGGCCTGGTGGTCATGGCTGACGCTCCTGGGCGGCTGCCCCGTGCGCTGCGCAACCTGATGCAGGTCGTTAGCGGCGGTGTCCCGCGCACCTGGTCGGTGCCGTGGGTCGATGCATGGCGCGTGGGAGAGCCGCCGGCTCTCTCATCTTCTCCGCGCGAAGCTCAGCGTCTCGTCAATGAGCTGACCGCAATCCTTGGTGCCGCCGGCACCCTGAACTGAAAGGCAACAGCATGCCCGTTCTCGACGTCTTCCACGCGGCGGTCGACAGCACCGTGAACATCGCCGGCGTCATCCCCGACCCCGACCCCGTACAGCCTCCGGGCACCGAAGGCGTCACGACGATCCTCGCGTGGCTGAAGTGGATCGGGTACGTCGTGGTCGGCGGCGCGATCATCGTCGGCGGCATCCTCATCTCCGTCAGCTTCCGCCGCGGTGAGGGGCACGACGCTCTGCCGAAGATCCTCTGGCCGATGGCCGGAGCGATCGTGATCGGTGGTGGTGCCGCCCTGATCGGCATCCTCGCCGGGGCCTGAGGAAGGAGCCGTGATGGCTGAGGACGACGACACGCAACGGAGCCCGTTCACCCGCCCCGGCTTCATTGTCGGGGCTGTGGTTGTGGCTGCGATCATCGTGGCCGCCATCGTTCTGACGGTTCTCAACCTGAACCGAGACGATGATGCCGCGCCCCCGGCACCCGACCCGTCGTCCAGTGCCACCAGCAGCGCCGCCCCTGAGCCTTCCGCGGTCGCGGGTGGCGCGAGCATCTGTGGCCTGGAAGGTGTCGAACTGTCCGGGACAGTGACGACAGCTCCCGCCGCTGAATGGCAGTTCCAGGACGTCTATGCCTTCCCGACTTCTCCCACGGCGGGGCCGGGGGAGAAGGCCTCGGAGGGCTACCCCTACTGCTTCCAGCACTCGCCTGAGGGTGCGCTGTTCGCAGCCGCGAACGTGACGGTCATCGGCTTCGGACCAGCCGAGCAGCGACAGGCATTCCTCGAGTACGCCCTGACGGATGGCCCGTACCGTGACACCTTGCTCAGCGCTCAGGGAGCCGCCGCACCGTCCGACATGCGGGCGTCCATCGCGGGCTTCCGCATGCTCGCGTACGACGGCGATTCCGCTCGCGTCGACATCGCGTTCCGCGGTAGCAGCAACGGTCAGAGCGTGAACGGTTCTGCCGTGCTCGAACTCGTGTGGGTGGACGGCGACTGGAAGCTCGACGCCTCGAACCCTGAGCCTGCGCGCCTTGCTGAGCTACCGGACCTCTCGGGTTATGTGAGCTGGACCGAGGGCTAGAACATGGCCGCGAGTGAATGCGCGCCGCTCGACTTCGGTTGCACAGCCGGCGAATGGGCATCCAGCGTTGTCGGTGACGCTATCCAGAACATGGCGGATGCAGTCCTTGAAGGCGTCGGGAAGGCGGTCGCATCCCTCGGCACGCTGTGGGTTAACGTCGGCACACCCAACCTGACGGGCAACGGAGGCGGTTCGTCGATCACGGCGGGCACCACCGCTCCGAACTCGGACGGCATCGTTCAGGTGCTCGGATGGGTGACGTGGATTGCGATCGTGGTCGCAGCCATCTCGATCATCCTTCTTGGGGCGCTTATCGCAACGCGGATGCGAAATGGTGAAGGGTTCCAGGCCGCCGGCCGACTGGGGATCGTGCTCGGCGCGATATTCCTCATCAGCGGTGCAACAGCGCTCGTCACCGGGCTTCTCCCCAGCGGGCCGCAGGGCGCGGGTGGCACGGTTCTGTTTCTGCAGTCGTCGCTGTGGTGGTACATGGGGGCGGCTGCGGTCGTGTCTGTCATCATCGGCGGGGTTCGGATGGCGTGGGAACAGCGTGCGGAGCCGGGCAAGGAGACGGTCAGGAGTCTGCTGACTCTGATCGTTGTAGCGGGTGCCGGCGTGACAATCGTCGGATTGCTCGTGTCGGCGTTCGACTCGTTCTCCGTCTGGATTCTCGACGGCGCACTGAACTGCGACGTGGGGACGGATTCGGCATGCTTCGGGAACAACATCGCGACCCTGCTCGCCCTGACAACAAACCCCGCGACGGGTGGGCTCGGCGCTCTGCTCATCATCATCTTGGGGCTGATCGCGATCCTCGCAACCGCCTTCCAAATCGTGCTGATGATCGCCCGTGGCGGCATGCTCGTCATTCTGACGGGCATCCTGCCTCTGTCGGCGGCGGCCACCAACACCGAAATGGGTAAGAGCTGGTTCAAGAAGAATGTCGCGTGGCTGGTCGCGTTCATCCTCTACAAGCCGGCGGCGGCGATCGTCTACGCCGCCGCCTTCCAGCTCGCGGGAACGAACGTGTTCCAGGATGACGGGTCGGGTTTCATTGCCGTGCTGACGGGCTTGATCCTCATGGTGCTGGCACTGTTCGCGCTGCCGGCACTGATGCGGTTCGTGACCCCGATGGTGGGGGCTATGTCTGCGGGTGCCGGCGGGGCGCTGGGTGTTGCCGCTCTCGCCGCCCTTCCGACCGGTGCGGCTTCGACGGGTCGCCTGGCGACCGGTTCCGGCGGCGGCTCGTCGGGCGGTTCAGGCTCGACCGGCTCGGCGGGGTCGACGGGCTCCACTGGTGCGT
>DEAA01000040.1:0-20248 GCA_002346545.1 Acidobacteria bacterium UBA2994 | reverse complement strand
ACGGGCTCCACTGGTGCGTCGGGGGCCAACGGTGCCGGGCAGTCCGCCCCGCAAGCTGCGCAGGCGTCGAGCGCGACGGCTGGCGGCGGTGGCACGACAGGCGCTGCGGCGTCCTCCGGTGCCGCCGGAGGCGGTACCGGCGCCGCGGCCGCGTCTGCGGGCGGTGGTGGAGCTGCCGGTGGAGCTGCGGCCGGCCCGTGGGGCGCAGCCGCGGGAGCGGCTGTCGGCGCTGCCAAGCAGGCAGGGCAGGCAGCGACGGGGGCCGCTCGCAGCGTTGGTGAACAAGCGACAGGTGAAGGGAGCGGGAGCTGATGGCGACTGCTGAGACAAGCCGTAGGGCCGTGCGCACCTACGGAAACTGGCGTCAACCGACCTCGCCCGGTCTTCTCGGGCTCGGCACCGTCGGCACCGGCCTCATGTTCGTGGCGTTGCTGATCGTCATCGTCGTGCTGATGACCACGAACATCCTGAATGCGTTCATCACCGCGGCGGTGTTCGGCGGCCTGATCCTGCTGCTGACCATTCGCGACGGCGACGGTCGCAGCGTGCTCTCACGCACCGCGAACCGCGCGGCATGGACCTCGACCACGCGGCGGCGCGCGAATATCTACCGCTCGGGACCGTTGGGGCGTTCGGACTGGGGAACGAACCAGCTTCCCGGGCTCGCTGCACAGACTCGGCTCTCCGAGCACGAAGACTCCTACGCTCGCCCGTTCGCGATGATCTACTCACCGCACGCCAAGACGTACTCGATCGTCATCGGCACCGAGCCTGACGGCGCGGCGCTCGTCGACCAAGAGCAGATCGACCTGTGGGTGGCCGATTGGGGCTACTGGCTGCGCAACCTCGGGGATGAGCCGAACATGGAGGCGGCCGCGGTCACGATTGAGACGGCTCCCGACTCCGGTCGCCGGCTGCGCCGAGAGGTCGAAACGAATACCGACCCCGACGGCCCGGACTTCGCGAAAGCGATGCTGGGCGAAGTCGTGCTGACTTACCCGACCGGCTCGTCGACGGTGAAGGCGTACGTCACGCTGACGTTCGCGGCCGCGCCCCGGAAGGGTGCCAAGCCGCGTCAGCCCGACGAGATGGCGCGCGAGCTCGCGGCACGCCTGCCTGGTCTGACGGCGAGCCTGCAGGCGACCGGTGCCGGCGCTGCGCATCCCCTCTCGGCGCAGGAGCTGTGCGAGACGATCCGGGTCGCCTACGACCCGGCGGCCGCGACCCTCATCGACGACGCCCACGCGGACGGGGAAGTGCCCGATCTGCGGTGGAGCGACGTCGGCCCGACGGCCGCGCAGGCCGACTGGGACGGCTACCGGCACGACTCGGCCAAGTCGGTCACATGGGCGATGACTCAGGCTCCCCGCGGGCTCGTGCAGTCGGGCGTACTCGCCCGGCTGCTGGCTCCGCACCGGGACATTGCGCGTAAGCGTGTGACGCTGCTCTACAAGCCGATCGACCCGGCGCGGGCGGCAACGCTCGTGCAGTCGGACGTGCGAGCTGCCGAGTTCAAGGCGACGTCGACGCGGAAGCCGGCGGCGCGTGACTCGCTCGCGCTGCGGTCAGCTCAGGCGACGGAATCGGAGGAGGCATCGGGCGCGGGCCTGGTGAACTTCGGCATCCTCGTCACCGCCACGGTGCTCGACCCGGCCAAGGAGGCCGACGCCCGCGCCGCCGTCGACAACCTCGGCGCGACGGCGCGTCTGCGCCTGCGTCCCGTCTATGGATCACAGGACAGCGCTTTCGCCGCCGCGCTGCCGCTGGGCCTCGTGCTGACCAAGCACGTTGCCGTCCCTGCGGCGCTGAGGGAGCGTGTGTGATGACCCCGGATCAGATTGCCCTCGCCGTCCTCGGCGGGCTCGTCGTGCTCGTCATCGTTGGTGCGCTGCTGTTCGTGCGCACCAGTCGGAAGAACACGGATGCGGGCTCGTCGACGTCGGCCGGGGCGCTCACCTCTCGCGGGTGGAGCGGTGCCGGCGGCGGCATGTCGAACTTCATCCAGCCGCCCGCTGAGTGGCGGGGGACGACCGTTCAGGTGTGCGGCCTGTGGCCGTACTCGATCGGTGCCGGCACTCCGATGGTGGGCGTTCCGCTAGGCCGCCACATTCACACCGGGGCGACGCTGTGCTGCGACCCGATTTCGTGGTTCCAGCGCGCGAAGCTCATCAGCAACCCGTCGCTGTTCGTGCTCGGCAAGCCCGGCCTCGGCAAGTCGACGGCCGTCGCCCGCATGGCGATCGGCCTTGCCGGCTACGGCGTGCAGCCTCTCGTGTTGGGCGATCTGCGCCCCGACTATGTGGAGGTCATTCGCGCGCTCGGCGGTCAGGTCATCACCCTCGGCCGCGGCCGCGGGTATCTGAACGTCCTCGACCCCGGCGAGGCGAAGGAGGCCGCTCAGCGGCTCGTCGACGCCGGATTCGAGAAGGAGGCCGGCGAGGTCTTGGAGGACGCTCACGGCCGCCGCCTGGCTATGGTGTCGTCCCTGCTGACGATCCTCCGCAAGTCGGCGCCGAGCGACGTCGAGGAATCGATCGTCGACCAGGCGCTGCGCTACCTCGACCGGCACTTCGAGGGCATCCCCGTTCTGGGCGATCTGCTGCGCGTGGTGCAGGAGGGGCCGGAGGAGCTGCGCCTGGTGGCCGTCGACCGCGGCGACTTCGCTGAGTATCAGCGGATCACGCGCGGGCTGGAAGCGTCGCTCATCAGCCTCTCCCGCGGTGGGCGCTTGGGCGAAATGTTCTCCAAGCACACCACGAACCCGATGCGGCTCGACCGCCCGGTGGTTTACGACATTTCGGCCATCGGTGAGGCTGAGGGCGATCTGCGCGCGGCGACTCTGCTCGCCTGCTGGTCGAACGGCTTCGCCACGGTGAACATCGCGAACGTTCTCGCGGATGCCGGGCTGGAACCGCGCCGGCACTACTTCGTCATCATGGACGAGCTGTGGCGCGCACTGCGCGCCGGGAACGGCATCGTCGATCGCGTCGACTTCCTCACCCGCCTGAACCGTCAGGTGGGCGTCGGCACGGCGATGATTTCGCACACGATGGCCGACCTGAGCGCGCTCCCGGAGGAGGACCGCTTGAAGGCGAAGGGCTTCGTCGAGCGCGCCGGCATGGTCATGTGCGCCGGCCTGCCGTACACCGAAATGCCGGAGCTGACGACGGTCATCCCGTTCTCGGAGGCCGAGCAAGAGCTACTGACGGGCTGGCAGGACCCGCCCGCGTGGGATGCCGCTTCGGGTCGCGAGGTCGACCCTCCGGGCCGTGGGAAGTTCCTCGTGAAGGTCGGCACTCGGCCGGGTATCCCGGTCGAGGTTCGACTGACGGAGGCTGAGCGCTCGATCCGCGACACGAACCAGCGCTGGTACGAGCAGTCCCGCACCGGCCGCCGCGCGCTGCGTGCGGTGGAGGAGCTGGTCGAGGAGCACGAGGAGAGGGTGTCATGAGCACTCCGAACAATCGCCGCCGCGATCCCGGCGGCTTCGGCGCGGAGACGCTGATGCTTCTGGTGGGGATCGGTGGCGTCGTGGCCGTCATCGTCGTTCTGAACGTGGCGGTGCGCCTCGGGCACCAGCTCGACGGAACCGGCGTCGAGCTGCCCTCCGACTTGTTCGCGTTCACCCTGGGCGTGATCCTCGGTCGGGTGCCGTGGCCGGCATCCGCGACCTGGATCGTCGCGGTGCTCCTGGCGATCGTCCTCGCTCTCGTCGTGCTCGCGATCGTCGGCGTCGTGCGCTACCGGAAGGGCCGTACGCGCGTCGACCGGGCCAGCAGCTACATGGGCCGGGGGAAGGACGTCGAGGGCCTGAGCAAGCGCAACGCGCAGGCGCAGGCGACCCGGCTCGGCGTCACCGGCTCTCTCGGCGTGCCGATCGGCAAGACCCTCGGTCAGATGCCGCTCTACGGCACGTGGGAGGACATGCACATCGATATCTGGGGGCCTCGCACCGGTAAGACGACCTCTCGGGCCGTCCCGGCGATCCTGGACGCTCCTGGGGGTATTCTCGTGACCTCGAACAAGCGCGACGTCGTCGACGCGACCCGCGACGTGCGCGCGGAGGCCGGCCCGGTCTGGGTGTTCGATCCGCAGGGGATCGCGCTCGAGAACCCTACGTGGTGGTGGAACCCTCTCAGCTACGTCACCGACGAGGTTCGCGCGGCCAAGCTGGCCGACCACTTCGCCTCCGGCTCGCGCGATCCGGGAGCCAAGACCGATGCCTACTTCGACCCCGCGGGGCAGGATCTCCTCGCGGGGCTCCTGCTCGCGGCCGCGCTCGACGTGCGGCCGATCACCGACGTCTACACGTGGCTCACCCGCCCGACGGAGGAGGAGCCGATCGACATTCTTCGGCGTCACGGCTACGACCTCACGGCCGACCAGGTGCGCGGTGTCATCACCGCCCCGGAGAAGCAGCGCGGCGGCATCTACGGCACGGCGCAGCAGATGGCGTCGTGCCTCACCAACCGTCAGGTGGCCGCGTGGGTGAACCCGCAGGAGCCGTCCGATCTGCGCCCGCAGTTCGACCCGGCCGCGTTCGTGCGCGACGGTGGCACCCTGTACTCGCTCTCCAAGGAGGGTCGAGGGACCGCCGGCCCGCTCGTCACGGCCCTCACGGTCGCCGTGGTGGAGGCCGCGGAGGAGCTGGCCGCCGGCTCTGCCGGTGGCCGCCTGTCGGTGCCCCTGCTCGGGGTGCTGGACGAGGCAGCGAACGTATGCCGGTGGCGTGAGCTGCCGAACCTCTACAGCCACTACGGTTCGCGCGGAATCGTGTTGATGACCATCCTGCAGTCGTGGTCGCAGGGCGTCGACGTGTGGGGCGAGTCGGGGATGCGCAAGCTGTGGAGCGCCTCGAACGTCAAGGTCTACGGCGGCGGCGTCTCCGAAGATGCGTTCCTGGAAAGCCTCTCGAAGCTCATCGGTGACTACGACCGTCAGGCGTCGTCGGTGTCCTCCGGCCGCGGTGGCCGCAGCGTAAATCAGCAGCTTCACCGTGAGCGCATCCTGGACGTGGCCGACCTCGCGGCCATGCCGAAGGGTCGAGCCGTCGTGCTCTCCTCCGGGAACCGGCCGACGCTGATCCGCACGCAGCCGTGGATGACCGGCCCGCACGCGGAGAAGGTCAAGGCGTCGATCGCAGCTCACGACCCGCAGGCGTCTCGGACAATCATCGAGGCGCAGGAGTCGGTGCGCGAGGTCGCGATCGCGAACAGCGAGAAAGGCGCGGCCTGATGAGCGACGACTGGGGCGACGAGGAGCCCGGCATCGAGGCGCAGCCGTTCGAGCTGGACGAGCGCGACGAGCCCGGCGCGGAGCTGCCCGAACGGGAACCCGACCGACTGTTCGGCGTCGACATTGCCGACGTCGCGAACGCCCTCGCCGCCCCGGCCATTCGGGCCGTGGTGCAGAAGGCCATCACGGGCGCGGTGAAAGACGCTGTGCAGGCCGAAGTCGACGAGGCCCTGGACCCCTCGGTGATCGAGGAGCTGCAAGCGCAGGCGGCCACGGCCGCCCGTCGCGCTGTCACCGCCGCGATGGATGCGCTCGACGAGGAGCCGGCCGACGAGGAGCCGACGCTGTACTACGGCTCGGTCGACGAGTTCGTGCGCGAATACCTGGTGAAGAACTACCGTCGCCGTGTCGACGGCCAGCGCACCGTGTGGGCGGCCGACTGGTGGAACTACCCGGAGGCGACGATCCGTCTCGACGCGCTGTGGCGGGCCTGGGAGCACCTTCGCCTGGACCCGACAACAGGCATGAGCGTCTGGTACCGCGACCACGCCGAGCACCACATGAGCGTGCTGCTCGACCCGTCCGGGCCGTTCGCCGCTGCCGGCGAGGGGAAGAACCGCGAGAACGTCAACGAGAAGGGCGCAGAGCTGCCCTACACCGCCCCGCCGGAGGGTTTGTACCCCGACCTGCGGTAATCAGAGCGGACTCCTCAGCCTAGATAATGTAGACGCGCACCATCTGCGCGATCACTTTTATGGGGGAAACCATGCACCGCACCACTAAAGCCACCACGCTCATCGCGTCGCTCGGCGTCGCCGTTCTAGCCTTCGCGGGGTGCGCCAGCACCGCGACCGAATCGCCCGCGCCCGACGAGACTGTCACCGTCGACAGCGCCCCGATCGAGGATGCGCCCGCCGAGGCGACCTTCGAAAACTCGGTGCTCACCACGGAGGACGTGACGATCACCATTACTGACACCAAGACCATTCCGGTCGGCGAGCCTGGCAACGAGTACGGCGACGTGCCGGTCATCGCGTTCTGGTACGACATCACCAACAACGGCGCCGAGCGAGACGTCACCCCGAACGACTTCATCTTCTACTTCAACGCCTTCCAGGACAACGATCCCAACGCGGAGAACGAACTCAACGTCGGGGCGCTGCCCGATGACCAGTTCCTCGACTCGCAGTTGGAGAACATCAAGGAGGGCGGCACCGTCTCGAACGCAGTGGCGTATGAGCTCACAGACACGACTACCCCCGTGAAGCTAGTGGCCTCGACCGACCTCGGGCAGACCGAGATCGGTAGCATGACGTTCAACCTCGGCTAAGCACGCCAACGAGAGAGGGACCGGCCCAATGGGTCGGTCCCTCTCTCGTTTCGCTCTGACAGGGGGGAGTCAGGCGGTCTTAGCGACAGGTCGCGCGTCCGGTTCTCTACCGAACCGACGCACGTACACCTGTCGAAGTTCTTGGAGCTGCGCCCGCTCGCGATCGCTGATCGGCTCGGCCTTGCCAGCCGCGATCCGACGCTGCAAGCTGCTCGCCTTCTTCGTCACTTCACCCACGGTAGCCACCTCCATCTGCTACTAGTTTCCGCCGATCCGGCCCCGCTGTCTACGCCGCCGGCTCCCTGCAAGTTCTCGATCGTGCGGACGATCATCGCGCCCTCCGTCTCGGTCGCGTCGCTCAGGAGGGCCACCAGAGCGTCGTTCGCGACCTCTCGGTCGGTCTGGTTGTCCGAACCGGCTTGGCCAAGCGCCCATTCCGCGCGCTTCCACCACTGCTCGCGCGCCGCGTTCTCGCGCGCGATCCGCGTCGACCGGTACGCCGGGTAGAACGCGATCACCGCCGCGACGATGGCGAACAGACCCGCCATCGGGGGACCACTGACCATCGCCCGCCACAGCGCCTCGTCCATCACGACGGGGGTCGAGAACGCGGGGTAAGGCGGGAAGGCGCTGCGCAGCCCGTACCCGATCCCGCCGCTGGCCACGACGATCACCGCGATGACGACCGCCCAGCGCTTCTTGCTCATCGCCCCAGCTCGGTGCGCTGCACCTTGGGCGATCGCGACCGGTTCGGCCGCGCCTTCGCGCTCTGCGCCTGTTGGGCCTTCACCGCGGCGGTGGCGGGCTTGCCCTGGCTGACGTCGGCCGCCATCTTCGCGCTGACGGCTTTCTTGCCGACGCCACGCTGTTCGAGCTTGTCGGCGTCACGCTCTCGGCGCTCTGCGGAGTCGTACAGCGGCTCGGCCTTCTCGCGGGTCGCGTCAGCGCGGTTCTGCTCGCGTTCGGCCTGCACCTGTGCCTGCTCCCGCTCGCCTTCGTCGGGGGTCACGTCGGCGCTCGTGCGGGCCGCTTCGGCCGCGCGGTCGGCCTCGTCGGCCTGCCGGGAGAGTGCGACCGCCTCGGCCTGCTCGGTGGCGCTGCGCTGCCGCTCGGTGTCCGACTGCCGGCGTAGCTGCTCGGCCTCGACGGCCGCCTGGACGGCCGCCGGGTCGGCGCCGGTGTTGTTCACGTCGACGCCGTAGCGGGTGCGGAGCTCGTCGCGGATGCGGCCCTCCGCGCGCACTGCTTCGGGGTCTTCCGCTCCCCACGCGCGCGCCGTGGTGAGCGCGCCGCCGATCTGCTCCGGCGTGGCTCGGTCCCACCAGTCAGAACGGTAGACGCTTCCCAGCTCGACACGAGCTGCGCGCTTCTCTGCCTCGAACCGTGACGACAGCTCGCGGGCTTCCTGCTCGCTCTGCGCCCGCGCTCGTCGAGCTGCGTCCTCGCGGGCACGTGCGAGAGTTTCACCCATCCGCCCCGCCGCGGTGACGGCGATGCGGAGCTGCCCGTCGAATGCCTCCTCGATGCCGTCGCTTTCATCGGCCATGATCTGACTCCTTCCTCATCGCTCCGGGCCGCGATCTGCGCCCGGCTTTGTCGTGGTGCGCGGCCGCGCGGGCTCCACCTGTGGGGGGACCGGCGAGCCGGTGGACTTGCTGCGGTTCTCCTCGGCGCGCTGCATCTTGTCGAGCGCTTCCTGCACGGATGCGTCGACGATCGCGGAGCGGTCGACCTTCAGTGCGGTCGCCGTGGTGGTCGACGTCGGCGCGACCGCGGGGGCCGCTTCGAGCTGGCGGCGGACGTTTATCACGCGCTCGCGCACGGCGGTGGCGACGTTCGCTGCCTGGCGGGCCTCTCCCGCCGCTTTGGCGGCGTCGTAGACGGCCTGGGAGAGGTTCATGAGCTGGCGCAGGAGTGCGAGCTGCGCGGCCGTCCCCTGGCCGCCTCGCGCGACGCTGGCGAGGAGCATGGTCGCGCCCGACATGGCGACCCGGCCGGCGCGCTGCGGCTTCACCGGTCGACGGTAGGTCTGTGCTGACTTCGCGAGTGCGTCGGATGCTTCGGCCAGGTCGCCGGGTGTCTCCTCGACGGCGTTCGACCATGCCGCGAACGCGCCCGCGGTCTGCCGTGCGACGGTCGACCAGGTGTCGCGGTCGTCGAGCGGGATGGCGCGCAGTTGCTCGCGGAGCTGCGCGACTTCCTCGGTGTGCCGTTGCCACAGCTCGGGGTCTGGTTCGCGCATCTCGCGACCAGGTGCAACGGGCCGGCGCCCACGCTTCGCAGCCTGCCACTCGGCGGCCGCGTCGGTCGCTCCCGCGGCGGTGTCGGGCCATCCTTCGCGGAGCCTCGGCAAGGTGAGGTCGCGGCCCATCTGGCCGCCGCCGTACCAGATCGGACGTTCGCCGTTGGCGGGCCGGCTGGCAACGGAGTAGCCGGTGATGACGTCCGTGGTGCCTTCGGCAAACCGCGGCCGCACCAGAACGCCGGCACGGCGTAGCCGGCGCACGAACTCGGCTTCGTTCTCGCTCGCGCCGGCCGCTGCTCGGACGCTGCGCGCCAGGTCGTTGCGGGGTGCGTTCAGTCGCACCTCAGCCGTGATCCGTGCCTGCCGTTCCATCGGGTCGAGACGATGCCATTCGGGCTGCTCTCCCCCGATACGCGCCGCGTGCTGTTCGTACTTGCGCTGCGCCATCAGCGCCGACCGCTCCTCGACGCGGGCCTGCTCCGCGGGACTGTAGCCGCGGGTCGCGCGCTCACCCTTTGTCGACTCCAACTGCTCCAAGCCGTACTTCACTTCGAGCGCTCGTGCGGCGTTCTGTGCGCGCTGGTAGTCCAGGTGCGTCGACGCTTTCGTGCCGTCCTCGCGGACGAGGTTCACGGCGATGTGCACGTGGTCGTTCCCGGCCTGCGAGAGGCCGTGGCGGATCGCGACCCAACGGCACGGGGCCTTGGTTCCGTCGTTGTCGTCGAAACCCATCGCGGACACAAAGTCTTGCGCGATCGCGGCCCACTCCTGATCGGTGCGGATGCCCTCCTCGGCGCGCAGCGACAGTGAGGCGTGCCACACGTGCCCGCCGTTCACGTCGACGCCCATAGCGGTGCGCGGCCGGTCCAGGTGCCGCGCGATCGCCTTCGCGTTCTCCCCGCTCAGCTCGGCGTCGTCGTACCACGCCATCAGCGCGTGATCGCCGGCCACCAGGTGCGGCTCCGTGTGCTCGTTGTGGCGACCGCCACCGACGAGGTAGGACACCAGCCCGGCCATCCGATCGCCGCGCGTGACGTTCGGCATCATGACAGGCTCAGCTCGTCCACGGCCGCGTCGATGCGCTCCGCGACACGTCGCACCGCGGCGAGCGTGGCGTCTGTCTCTGCCTGACGCTGACCGGTCGCGTTGGTGGCCTTCGCGATCTGGTTGACGTTGTTCGACACCGCGGCCAACAGCCGGTGTAGCTCGAACAGCTTCCCGATCGCGTTGCGCCGCTCTGTGACCGTCTCCCCCGTCTCGGATGCGAGGGTCGTCTCGACCAGCAGCCGCGGGATGGTCACGCGCTGAGCGAGCGCGAGGCGCAGCAGCCGGCCCTCCTCCTCGGCCGTCACCTTCACTTCATGCTTGTGCTGCCGTCCTCCGGGGGCATTCGCGCGCCGACGCCGCTCCGTGCGGGGCTCGGTCGCCGTCTCGTCTGACATACGATCCCCTTCCTTCGGCCCAGCGCAGCGACCCCGCCCCGTGCGGGGACCACACGTCCAGTGTGCCCCACCCGTCGACGGCTGTCGAGAGGTCAAGCCCACTTAGCAGGGCTAAGTCTTTAGCTTGCTCCGTCTGGAATTCCATTCAGGAGCGCTCACGTCGACAGACGGGAGTGGTCGCGGCTCCGCCGCGGCGTGCTTTTGATGTGTCGACAGCCGTCGACTTGCGGCGCAGCGCTTCGTACGATGAGTGCATGGCTACGCAACTGACACCCGAGGAAGCAATCGAGCGCGCGCGGCGTCTACAGGACGACCGCTTGGCAGCGGTTCGCACCGTCGCTGAGGCGCGGCAAGCGCTGAGCGATGTGCGCGAGGAGACGGCGCGCGAGCTGGCCGATCTACAGGCGCGGATCGCTGAGCAAATCGCGACCGCGGAGCGCGAGGACGTGCGCGCCTATTCGGCTGCTCTGAGCGCCGGATGGTCTGCGGACGAGCTGCGCAAGATCGGGTTCTCCGAGCCCGACAAGAAGGCGCGCACGCGGCGTCGGTCGACGCGCAAGCCTGCCTCTAGCTCGGCACGCGCGGCGGCTGACGACTCGCAGTCGGAGGCTTCTACGGAGGGGTGATCGCGCGCACGGCTCCGGCCCCACGTTCCGCTCTGCGGTGTGGGGCTTTCGTGTGTCCCCGCGTTGCGGGGTTGCACTCCGCTACGAGCCCGTCAAGGGCGCTGCGCGTCCCTTCGGGAGAGCCCTGCGGGCTCCCCTTGACCGCCTCTCCACTCCGTGCAAGGCGGCAAGTGTTCCGACGAAAGCCGGCAGCTCGGCGTACCGCCGAACTTCCTACTTTCATCGGACACACAACAAGGAGAACGCAATGCAACCTCGCGCGAATCGAGTCCTGGCCGTGCGCGTCGCACGACGCATCTTGGCGGTCCTGGACGCTCGTGAGAGGTCACCGGAATGGCTAGCTGAGGTCACGGGGATCGCGCCGCGAAAGCTTGATCGGAGGCTGCACACCACGGCACCCGCCGGCCTGACGGTGGACGAGCTGAACGCGATCGCAATCGCGCTCGATGTGCACCCGTCCGAGCTACTGCGGGACTAAGCGGTGGGTTGCTGGCGGCGTGTCGAATGTCGCTTCCTGTACGTCTCGCTCAGTCCGATTTCCGCGTTGATGCCGAGATAGCGGGCGGCGTCGCGCAAGATGCTTCGGTGCGCCTTGTCGTGACTGGCGTACGTGTAGGCGCGTCCGCCCCACACCATCGATATCGCCGCGAAGAACAGCATCATGTCTGGGCTGATCGGTGTCCGCGGATCGGGCCTCCGGTGCGGCGCGTAGGTGCCTTCGGCACTCGGTGCGAAGTAGAGGTCAGTGACGCCGAGCGAGGCGTGGCTGTACGTCGAGAGAAGCCGGTAGTACACGTAGGCATCGACGCCGCCCGGCTCTAGGTCGAGACAGATTCCCTTGAAGCTGCGAACACTGTCGAGGGAACCGATGAACGGCGTCGGGTCTGTGTCGGGTAGATCTTCCGCACCTTCCCGGAACACCGCTGATCGCGCCTGCAGAATGTCGCCCTGCAACGCGCGCCGGTTCCGCGTGTGTTCGGCAAGGAGAGCTTTGACCCCGTGATCGTCGGTGCTCTGAATGAGCCACACGGCGCTCAGAGCGCACTCGTACATCTGCCGAACGAGGGGTGCTGCGGCGGTCACGTGGCCGCCGTCTATCAGGGTGACGACCGCGGCGGCCGTCTTGTGAATATGGCGGGCGAAGCCGTCGACGATGGCGACCCGCGCGACGTCGGGACCGGTGAAGGACCGCCCTCGGCGGGCCGCCGGCTGCCGGTAGGTTCCACTGTCGGAGTGCAGCTTCCATTGGGTCAGCAGGTGCTCGATCAGCTCTCGGAGCTCGTCGAGGTTGCGTGTGGTCACTGTCGACCGCTCGGAGCACCCGCGGTCACGTCAGCCTCGGGGCGAGACAGCGCGCGAGCGACTGTCGACTTGCCGACGCTGAGCACTCCGGCGATGTGGTCGAGACTCGCGTTTTCGGCGCGCATCCGCTTGGCCTGTGCGATCTTTTCGGGAGTCATCTTCGAGGGCCGGCCACCGACTCGGCCCTGCGACTTCGCGTGAGCGAGGCCGCGCATGGTGTTCTCCCGGATGGTGTCGACGCGGAGCTGCGCGAACACGGCCACCATGCCGAACAGCGCACGGCCCATCGGTGTTGTGGTGTCGATCATCGGCTCGGTGAGGCTCTTGATGTTCACCCCTCGACGGTCCAGGTCATGCAGCGTCTCGATGATGATCCGCTCCGTGCCGCCGAGCCGGTCAAGACGGCGCACCAGAAGGGTGTCGCCTTCGCGGAGGTAGTCGAGGCAAGCGAGCCATTGCGGGCGGTCAGCGATGCGGCTCGACTCGCCGTGGTCGACGAACACTCGGGTTGCTCCGGCGGCGCGCAGCTCGGCCTCCTGAGCTGCGGGGTTCTGGTCCCGCTTCGACACTCGCGCGTAACCGACGACGTTCGTCATGACTCGGCCTCCTGCTGCTCTCGTGCTCGACGCTCTCTATCCGCGACGAGCTGGTCATAGATCGGGGTCACTTCACGCGGCGGGCGGGATCGCCGCTCCGTCGAGCGGCTAGTGGTTTCGGAATCGGCCATCGTCACTCCCGACCGGTGCCGCGATCGGTTCGGTAGCCGGCGCTCCCCCGCCGCGCCGCGGTGCCTTGCTGCGGCGTCTGCTTCGTCGCAGCGGCCGCGGAACGGGGATACGACGCACTGAGCGCCGACCGGACCGCAGCGGTTCGGTCAGGGCCGGCGTCGGGCGCGTTGCGCTCGACGGTCACCGCGGCGAACACCGGGACGAGGGACGCCGGCTCGGGAGCGTAGGAGAACATGTCAGGCCGGCTCATCGCTGATGCCGTATTCCACTGCTCCGGGCTCACGCGGGCGAAGTCGAACCGGTAGGGCGACTGCTCCGCGACGTGCGCCATGAACACCTTCGACGTACGGCCGTTGCCCTCGCGGAACGGGTGCGCCTGGTTCACGTACGCGAACGTCGTCGACGCCGCAGCGATGAAGTCGTTTCGGCCGATGTTCGCCCAGTCCGTCGACGTCACGAGCTGCCGCACGTCCGACAGGTATCGGTCGACCTCTCCCGTCTTGACGTCTCCGAACCCGCGGCCGGGGCCTTTCGACATGTTGACGGTGCGGTACTCCCCCGCCCACTCGTAGACGTCCTGGAACAGGTGCCCGTGGATGGCCCGAAGGTGTGCACCGTCGAAGGTGCGGGGAATGTCGACCTCGCTGTTGCCGATCTGCGCAGCGCGACCGCTGGTGCGCCCGTACTCGAGGCGGGCAAGCACCTGAGCATCGCGCTCGTCGAACAGGTTTCGGAGAGTCCCCTCGCCCCTCAGCGGGTCGATCGTGTCGGGGTAGAAGTACGACTCCCAGCTATCGAACTGGGATGCCACGTCAGCGGCCAGCGGCGACGACGCCGGCAACGCGGCGAGCTGCAGCGTCGGCCCGGCGGGTGTACTCGTCCCAGTCGATCGCGCCACGCACGTAGTCGGTGACGTTCTCGACGTCCTCGCGGGTCGGGGTGAACCCCTCGTGCCAGCCGGCGGCGAGGGTCTGGCGCACGTTGTCGCGCTGAGCTGCGTCGAGCTGCGCGAACAGCTCCGGCCACTGCTGCTCGACAGTGAATGTCTCGGCCACGATGGACCCCCTTCGTCGTCTATCCAGTCTACCGTTCATCCCGAAAACGGTCCATAGGACGTTTTGGCACAAAAGGGTTTCGGCACACGGTTTCGGCACGGCGTGTCGACGTCGACGCGGTGCCGGCGAGGGCCGTCCCGAAATCGATCGTTTCTGGCAGCGCTCTCCGCGTCTGGACGAGTACCGATGCGTCGGTAATGAGCTCTCCGTCATTCGGTTGGACAGGTGCGATCCGCGGTGACGTCGTAGACAGGAACGGGTCGAGCTGCTGCTTGCTCAGCTGTGGCAGCGATCCCGTTTTCTGCGATGTCGTTGATGAGCCAGTCCATCTCACGGATTTCCCGCTTTTGGGCTTCGCTGATGTCGACCGCAAGTTGGCAGACGCGGTAGTCCTGGATCTGGGCACGCTCGGAACGGGTGATGGCCAGCGAGTGGTGCGGGATCATTCCCTGCATGAAGGCTGTGTCGTCGACGGTGATCTGGCTGCGATCGAGCGCGATCCCTCCGCCGATTAGGATCACACCGGCGACGATGATGGCGATGTTCGCTTTGGTGTTCTTATACATGTTGAGCATCCAGCCGAGCATGATCAGGACCATCGTGCCGCCCATGGTGAGGGCCATGAAGATGCGGCTTTCGCTGAGGCGGATGTGGCTCCATTCCCAAGAGCCGGCGAACATCACGAAGTACATGATGACGACGGCGGTGAGAATCATCGCGCCGAAGCGGATGTACATGCTGACTGACCTGTTCTTCTGCTGCTTCTCCTGGTGAGCCGAGGAGTGGTCGTCGTGGGTGGACATCGGTGATCTCTCCTTTTTCATGAAGCGACGAGGGTCCGTAGAGGTGGGTTGTTAGCGCGAGGGGGGTGACGAAGGTGAAGAAAGCAGCGTGAGGCCGCTGTCGTCGATGACGAGCAGGTTGCCGGTGTTGGTGATGGCAATCGCTTGTGCTTGACCATGCACGGTCCCGCCTTCGCTCCAGGATGTTGCTCCGGCGGTTGTCGTCCAAATCTTTCCGCCGCTGCCTACTCCGACGATTCGTTGATGATCGGGCGAGACGCCTAGCAAAGCGATGAGCGGCGTATCCGCCCACGGACCGAACGATTTTGCGCCGTCGGTGCTGATCTGTAGCCCGTCGGGTGTGGACGCGATGATTCGGCCGGTAGCATCCGCCACCATGTTGAAGGCAAACGTAGAACCGCCCGTGGACGTCCAGGTGTCTCCTTCATCGGTACTCACCAAGACATCCGTAGAGTCGGTGGGAAGCCCGTACACGGTGCCGTCCGGGGCGGTCGCGAGGACGTGGAAGTCCTTCTTCCCCGTGAACGCGACCGGTGTCCAGTTGCGAGCCGAATCGGTGCTGCGGATAATGCCCAAGTGTGGGCTACCCAGCTCGGGAGGGGTGGTCTTGCCGGGGTGTCCCGAGGCGAGCAGGGTGTCGTCGAGGACAGTGAGTCCCATGGCGTCGAAGCGGGGACCGTCCACTCGGGGACCGAGTTCACCGTCGTCGGTAACGGTATAGATGCCGTCGTGTGTACCGATCAGAAACCCGGACCCAGACGGGTCGGCCACGACATTATGTATGTGTTCGATCGTGGACGTGGCGTGGTCGTCACCGGTGGAGGGCGGTTCAGTAGCGCATCCGGAGAAGAGGATGAGCGTGGCTAGCGCTACCGCAGCGAGGATGCTACGGCGCGCATGGTGATGCCCCAGGGGCGAGGTCAGAGCGCGATGAAGAAGCATATGGCGTTGTTTTCTGATCCGGTCGCTGGGTGTCAGAGACTCCCGAGCAGCTCCTGCATCGTGGCGATTTCCGCGGTCTGCGTGTCGATGATGGTCTGCGCCATAGCGATCGCATCCGAGTTCTGCCCGTTGTCGACTTCGTCCTGCGCCATCTCGATGGCACCTTCGTGGTGCATCGTCATCTGTTCGAGGAACAGTCGCGACGCCTCCGCGCCGGTAGCCGCTTCCAGCGCCGCCATGTCGTCGTCGCTCATCATGCCGCCGCCGTGGTCCATACCGTCCATGGAGCCGGTGTCGTTGTCGGCACCCCACTCGTCAAGCCATGACTGGAGCTGGTCGATCTCGGGCTGCTGGGCGGCTTTGATGTCGGATGCCAGGGTGAGGACACCCGGGTCGATGCCTTCCTTGTCCAGGATCATGTCGGACATTCCGACTGCTTGTTCGTGGTGCGGGATCATCATCTGCGCGAACATCACATCCGCGTCGTTGAAGTCTGCGGTCGCCGCGGACGAGGAGGACGGGGCGGAGCTGTTGCTGTGGTCCATGCCGGGCATGGACTCTGAGCCGGAGCCGCCGGCGCAGCCTGCGAGGGTGAGCGCAGCGGCGAGGGTGAGTGCGGCGGTCGCGGTGGTACGAATCTTCATCATGGTTCTCCAATACAGGGGTACGTGAAAGCAGCGCCGGTCAGGATGACGGGCGTGCGGGTGCGGGAACCGGGGCAAGAGGCCGGTTCGGACGCATCACGTACGGCTGATGCAGAGAACGGTGAGTGAAGGCGGATGTAGGGCCGGCCTGACAAACAGCGCCGACACGGCCAAGGGTCTCGGTCGCGGGAGGATCGACAACCATCGCCTGACCGCCCCGGGCCGCGCCAGCAACAGCACGGTCGCCAGAAGTGCCAGGACGCACGCCATCGCGAGCATGTCGGAGTGCGCGCTACCGCAATCCGCGCACGCCTCATCGGTTGCCGTGGATCCGGCGTGGTGGTCGCCGGAACCGGTCGAGGCGGTAGAGGTAACGCTGGCCGGGTGACCGGTGTCGGTCGCGGTGTGGGCGTTGAGGGAGTGCATGGCCAGCAGGCCCACGATGACCGCGCCGGTGACCGCGATGAGCAGCAGCAGCGTGCGGGCCACAGTCCGGCCTGCGTGGAGCCGGTCCGTCAGTGCGATCAGCGACATGTCACCTCCCCTTCCCTTCCACGCTACGTCAGACCGGTCAGCGTCGGATAACCGCGTCGGGGGTGAGATCCAGCCGGCGTAGCAGCTGAGCGTTGAGGGCGACGACGATCGTGGACAGCGACATGAGGATCGCGCCGACCGACATCGGTAGCACGAAACCGATCGGGGCGAGGATGCCGGCGGCCAGGGGCACCGAGATGAGGTTGTACCCGGCAGCCCACCAAAGGTTCTGCTTCATCTTCCGGTAGCTGGCGCGGGACAGCTCGATGACCGAGAGCACCGAGCGGGGGTCGTCGCTGGCCAGGATGACCCCGGCCGAGGCGATCGCGACGTCCGTGCCGGCGCCGATGGCGATACCGACATCCGCCTGGGAGAGTGCGGGTGCGTCGTTCACGCCGTCGCCGACCATCGCGACCTTGCGGCCCTCATCTTGCAGCTGCTTCACCTTGGACGCTTTGTCCTCCGGTCGCACGCCGGCGAAGAACCGGTCGATGCCTAGTTCAGCGGCCACGGATGCGGCGACGGCTTCGGCGTCGCCGGTGATCATCACGACCTGTACGTCGCGGGCGTGGAGTGCGTCGATTGCCTGGCGGGACTCGGGTCGGATTTCATCGGCCAGCCGGAGCGCACCGGCGACCTTCCCGTCGATGAGGACGTGCAGGATGATCGCACCTTCCTCACGCCA
Organism: Acidobacteria bacterium UBA2994; assembly: GCA_002346545.1. GTDB lineage: Bacteria > Acidobacteriota > Vicinamibacteria > Vicinamibacterales > UBA8438 > UBA2994. The sequence continues at coordinate 2,677 of DEAA01000040.1, read as the reverse complement.
GGGGTCCGCGATCGGCAGCTCCTGGCCGCCGGTCTGCTCGAGCAGGTACGGTCCGCCCACCTGCACGACCTGGCCGTCGACGTTCGCGCGGACACCGACCGCGGGTGAGGACTCGAAGTCCGTCGACCTGGGCACGGACAGGTTCTTCTCCCGGGCGGCGGTGGCGATGGCGCGGGCGAGCGGATGCTCGGAATCGGACTCCGCGGCGGCCGCGAGAGCCATCAGCCGGTCTGCGTCGATTCCGTCGACCGGTTCGACAGCGGTGACGGCGGGGGCGCCCTTGGTGAGGGTGCCGGTCTTGTCGAATAGCACCGTGTTCACGGTGCGCATGCTCTCCAGCGCGAGACGGTCCTTGATCAGGACCCCGCCGCGGGCGGCGCGCTCGGTGGCGATGGACACCACCAGTGGGATAGCCAGGCCCAGGGCGTGCGGGCAGGCAATCACCAGCACCGTGATCGTGCGGATTACCGCGTCATCGGGCAGCCCGACGGTGGTCCACACGACGGCGGTGATTGCCGCGGCGGTCAGCGCGAACCAGAACAGCCAGCCGGCGGCACGGTCGGCGAGGCGCTGCGCTTTCGAGGACGAGTTCTGCGCCTCGGTGACCAGTCGTTGGATGCCGGCGAGGGCGGTGTCCTCGCCGACAGCGCTGATCTCGACGCGGATGCCGGAGTCGGTGGCGACGGTGCCGGCAACGACCGCGTCCCCGTCGCCGCGGCGCACGGGCTTGGATTCGCCGGTGATCATCGACTCGTCCATGCTCGCCGAACCCTGCACCACCCAACCGTCAGCGGGAACCCGTCCGCCGGGGCGGACCACGACGACGTCACCGACCTGCAGGTCAGCGGGAGCGACGGTGACGGTGGTGTCCCCGTCTACCTTCTCCGCCTCGTCGGGGAGGAGCGCGGCGAGGGAGTCCAGTGCCGAGGTGGTCTGCGCGAGCGACCGCATTTCGATCCAGTGACCGAGGAGCATGATGACGATCAGTAGCGCCAGCTCCCACCAGAAGTCCAGCTCGTGATCCAGCAGCCCGAGGCTCGCCCCCCATGACGCGATGAACGCGACGGTGATCGCCAGCCCGATCAGCAGCATCATGCCGGGCTTGCGGGCTCGTAGCTCGCTGACGGCGCCGGTCAGGAACGGGGCACCACCCCACACGTACATAACGGTGCCGAGAACCGGGGAGATCCACCCCACCCACGCTGCGTCGGGGAGGGAATAGCCGAGCAGCATCGAGAACATGCCCGAGAACGCCACGACCGGGACCGCGAGGATCAGGTTGATCCAGAACAGTCGCCGGAACCGTGCGACGTGGTCCGCGCCGTGCCCGGCGTGCCCGCCATGACCACCGTGCTGCATCCCCGTGTGCTCGCTGCTGTGTCCCCCGTGAGCACTGTCTTGCGGTGATGCGTGGTGAGCATGGGGGTCGCCGACGGTGTCGGGCTCGGCGACGGTCTCGCGGTGTCCCTGCGCGGTGTCATCTCCACCTCCACCGGTAGCCGTGGAGTGGTGTGCGTGGCGGTCGTGCTGACTCATGGTGAGCTTCCTTCCACTGTTCGCATCCGACAGATGCAGGTCAGACCCCGGCGGAAACGCGGGCTGGTTCGGAGATGGCGGTCGTCGAGCTCGCCGGGATGGGGCGGAACCCGCGCAGGCGCAGGCTGTTGGTGACGACGAACACCGAGGACAACGCCATCGCCGCGGCAGCGACCAGAGGGTTGAGCAGGCCGGCGATCGCGACCGGGATCGCCGCGGCGTTGTACGCGAACGCCCAGAACAGGTTGCCCTTGATGGTCCCCAGGGTGCGGCGTGCCAGTCGGATGGCGTCGGCGACCACCAGCAGGTCGCCGGAGACGACGGTGATGTCGCTCGCAGCGATCGCGGCATCCGTTCCGCCGCCCATCGCCAGCCCGAGGTCGGCGGCAGCGAGAGCGGCAGCGTCGTTGACCCCGTCACCGACCATCGCCACTACACGCCCGTCGCTCTGTAGCTGGCGAACTACGTCGAGTTTCCCGGCCGGGGTGATCCCGGCGTGTACCTGGTCGATGCCGACCTGTCGAGCGATCTCGCGGGCAGCCCCGTCGTTGTCGCCGGTGAGCAGCACCGGGGTCATGCCCAGCGCACGGAACCGGGCGACCGCTTCGGCGCTGGTGGGCTTGACCGTGTCGGCGACCGCGATGATGCCCAGGTGGGTGCCGTCACGACCAATGGCGACGACGGTCGCTCCTCCGGCTTCCAGGGCGGCGGCGTCGTGCTGCAGCTGCGTAGCGGGGTGGATGCCCCACTGCTCCTGCAGCCAGGACGGACGGCCGGCGACGACGAGTGAGCCTGCGACGATGCCCTGCACCCCGAACCCGGCGTGAGAGTCGAACGTCTGCGCCGGCGAGACAGTGACGGTCTCGGCGACGATCGCGCGGGCGACCGGATGCTCCGACCCGGACTCGACAGCGGCAGCCGCGGCCAGCAGTTCCTCACGGGTGATCCCGGGGGCGGAGTGGACGGCGGTGACGGCCATGGTGCCGGTGGTGACGGTGCCGGTCTTGTCGAGCACGATCGTGTCGACTTTGCGGGTCTGCTCCAGCACCTGCGGTCCCCGGATCAGGATGCCGAGCTGTGAGCCGCGGCCGGTGCCCACCAGCAACGCGGTAGGAGTCGCCAACCCGAGCGCGCACGGGCA
>DEAA01000005.1:7832-8590 GCA_002346545.1 Acidobacteria bacterium UBA2994 | reverse complement strand
GAAAGCACCTGAAACCGCGACACCGATCGAGACTCTCAGCCGAAGCCCTCAACCTTTGTCAGACATGCCCTAGCTCTGGGCCTCGCCGAGGCGCGCTTCGGGCGTGAGCTCGGCGCGGAGACCGCCGCCGGTCGCAGCCCGGGCAAGAGCGCGACCCAGCGCAGGTGCCTGCTTGAACAAATTGTGACCGGCTACAAAAAGGACAGAGCCTGCCTCCCACACGGCCACGCCGTCCTCACTCCACGGGAGGTCGGTCACCCAGCAGTGAAGGAAGTCGCGCGGCTCTGGGTGGAGACCGGGCAGCGCCCGTGTCACGTATTCGCGTGCGCGTTCGTCCAGCGATCGAATCGCCGCCGGGTCGATGAAAGTTCCGTCGTCGCGGACGCCGACGGTGTCGCTGAGTCCGACCGAATAGCTGCTGTTGCCCGGTAGCGGCGTCGCGTAGACGCCGATTTCGCCGAAGACGCCGCTGCTGTCCTGCAGGCACGCGACTCGTGCCGGGGCGGCGGCTTTCACGTCGAAGGTCAGCCTGACGTGTGCGGCAAGGCGAACCGGCAGCGACAGGCCGACGCTGCGTGCCAGGCGGGCGGTTTCGCGGCCGGCGCACACGACCACCTTGGAGTAAACAGCCCGGTCGGTGACGCTGCGCACCTCGACCGTCCCGTCGGCGCGGGAATCGATGGAGATGACCTCACCGGTGGTGACCGCATCTGCGAGGGCACCCGTGAGTGCCGTGATCGCGGCTCGGGGACGGTGGT
>DEAA01000005.1:5066-7538 GCA_002346545.1 Acidobacteria bacterium UBA2994 | reverse complement strand
TGGACTCGGGTACGGATCGCGCCGCCCGACTCGTCGAGCACCGCTGGCCCCGAGTACCCAGCGAGCAACGGCATCCGCTGGGCGACCTCGACCGCGTCGATCTCGTGCGCTTCCACGCCGCCGACCTGGTCGAGCACCCGCAGCCGCGCCAGGGCGCTGTCTCCGATCGCCAGGACACCGTCTGATGAGACCAGCTCGACGTCGAAGTGTTCGGCCCACTCATCCCATACGCCCCGGCTTTCGCGCGCGAAAGCGACGAGTCGCGGGTCGTCGTGGGCATGCCGGAAGATCCGCGACTCGCCTGCGGACTGACCCGTCCCGGGCAGACCAGCCTCGTACAAGCGCACCGGCACGCCCTGATCCCGCAGCGCGTACGCCGTCGACAGACCGACGATCCCGCCCCCGATCACTGCTACCTCGGGTGAACGCGTCGTGGCAACGCCGTCCTCAGTTCCTGTCATCACGGTTCCCCGAACTGTTGGTGAATAGCCATAGGCCGCAAGAGAAGGGGCCGCTGCCACGACGTCAACGGGCTGTGTAAGCCCGAAGTCACCCGCGCGCAGCGACCCCTCCTTTCTGTGCCAGTACTCCCGGTCTGTAGTGTCAGGCGGGGAGCTTGGAGCCCAGGACGTCGAGCTTCTCGATCGTCGGTTCGCTGAACAGTTTGCCCGTCTGCTCGCCGAGAGCGGTCGAAACTGCGCCGGACAGGTGCGCGTCGCGGCCAGCGTCATCGGGGAACACGTCGAAGATCCCGAATGAGGACGGGCCGAGACGGATCGCGAACCACGCGACGGTGGCCGGTTCCTCCTCGACGAGCCCTCGCCCGATGCCGAGAAATTCCTGGACCTCGTCTTCCTTACCGGGCAGGGCCTCCAGCCTGACAAGCAGTCCCTTCGTCACGCTCATGACATCACCTCTCCCTGGGTCGAATTGCTCGCAAATTTCGCCACGATCGTATCGCAGAACGCAGGCAGGTCATCGGGCGAGCGGCTGGTGATCAAGTTCCCGTCCACCACGACATCCTGGTCAACGACCTCCGCACCGGCGTTGCGCAGATCCGTGCGGATGCTCGGGAAGGACGTCAACGTGCGACCTCCGACCACACCCGCCTCGATCATCGTCCACGGCCCGTGACAGATCGCCGCCACGGGCTTGCCACTCTCGACGAACTCGCGGACGAAGGAAACGGCGTCCTTGTCGACCCGGAGCTGGTCGGGGTTGACCGTGCCGCCGGGAAGCAGCAGGGCGTCGTAGGCGCCCACCGAGGCGCCGGCGACCAACCCGTCGACGGTGAACGTGCCCGCTTCATCCAGGTCGTTCTCACGGGCCTTGATCTCACCGTCGTGGATCGAGAGGACCTCGGTCTGAGCGCCGGCCCGTTCCAGTGCTTCGCGGGGTTGCTCGAGCTCAACGCGTTCGACTCCGTCGGCGGCGAGGATCGCGACCCTCTTGCCCTGAAGATCTGCTGCCATCTCAGTTTTCCTTCTTTCCGTTTGACATGCCGGGCTTGATGAGGACCTTGGTCCAACCCTTGGACCGGGCGTCGAAGTTCTTGTAAGCATCGGCGGCTTGGTCCAGCGAGATCTCGTGGGAGACGATCCAGGAAGGGGTCGCCTTGCCGGCGGCGATCAAGTCTCGCAGCTGGCGGTTGTACCGCTTGACCGGGGCTTGACCGTTGCCCATGGTCTGCCCCTTGAACCAGTGAGTGCCGAAATCGATGGCCGCCTTTCCCTGCTTGGCGAGGTCATCCTTGGCTCCGGGGTCCTGGGGGACGAACACGCCGACGGTGCCGATTCGTCCGGTGAAGCGGACCGAGTTGATGAGCATGTTCAGCGTTGCGGCGGTGTCCTCGTTGCCCTGGGGATCGTGGGCCTGGTAGCCCACGCATTCGCAACCACGGTCAGCTCCGAGCCCCATCGTCTCGTCCAGCACAGCTTGCACGGGGTCGACCTTGGAGTCGTCGATGGCAATCGCACCGATCTGCTCGGCCAGCGCGAGCCGGTCAGGGTGGCGATCGACCACCATCACCTTTGCTGCGCCCTTGATCATCGCGGACAGGGCGGCCATCAATCCGACCGGACCCGCCCCAGCGATCACAACGCTGTCGCCGGGTATCACGCCGGCCATCTCGGTGGCGTGGTAGCCGGTGGGGAAGATGTCAGAGAGCATGACGTAATCGTTCTCCCTCTCCTCCGCATCCTCGCCCAGGCGCAGCGCGTTGTGGTCACCGAAAGGCACGCGGAGCAGCTCCGCTTGGCCACCGCCGTAGGGACCCATGTCGGCGAACCCGTAGGCCGCTCCGGCGAATGATGGTTCGGGCTGGGTGGTGAGGCAGTAGTTGGTCAGGCCGCGTTCGCAGTTCTTACAGAATCCGCACGAGATGTTGAACGGGAGCACAACCCGGTCTCCGACCCTGACCTTCTCCACGCCACTACCGACTTCGATGACCTCCCCCATGTTCACGTGACCGAC
>DEAA01000005.1:3388-4776 GCA_002346545.1 Acidobacteria bacterium UBA2994 | reverse complement strand
CGACCTCCCCCATGTTCTCGTGACCGAACGTCCGGCCTACTTCGAAGGAGGTCCGCCCCTCGTACATGTGGAGGTCCGAGCCGCAGATGTTCGTCGTCGTTATCCTGACCAGGACATCGGTGGGTCGCTCGATCTTCGCGTCCGGGACGTCCTTCGTGCTGACCTGACGGGGTCCCTCGTACACCACTGCTTTCATGTCTACTCCGATCCGATCGTGTTGCTCGATGTCTTACTCGCAAGGCCTCTCCGACGCCGGCCCCATCGCTAGACAGCAAACGGCCCCAGGAACCACGTGACAAGGGGCTCGCCTTGAGTTGACGTGTAGCGATCGAGCCGGGATAATCCCCGGTTCCGTTGCTCGATCCCAGGGCATACGCTCTGTACACGCTTGCGGTGGTCGCGCCATTCGTCCTTGTGCTCGTTCTCATCGTGACGTTGACAGCGGTTCTGATGATGAGCCGGCACCGCAAAGGGGCAAGCGTCACGACCGCGGTCGTCAGCGCGGCCCTGTGCCAACCAACGCGGCTGTGCGAATCAGCGGCGAGTTGCGCGCCGCTTGCGCTGGCTGGGCTGGAAGCCGAGCGCCAGTGGAACAATGACTCCGAGGGCGCAGACGATGGCGATGATCGGGGTACTCATACGGCCGCTCGTCCCATGGATAGTGCATCGTGGGTAGCGGAACGATGCGCCGACTTTTTCGGCGATCACGAGGCGCTCCGCCGTAGACGATCGTTATTGATAGCACCGCCGAGAGCGCTGAGCGTCGCTGCAATATCCCGGGTAACGTCGAAATATGACCACCAAGACATACAGTGCCGTAATGCACGATGGTGTCACGCCCACCGCGGTAGGAGAGCCCGTTCTTTGCCCGTTTCAGCCGGATGGGAGCCCCAAACCTGTCGTGGATCACCAAGGCAGGATTTATCGGCTGATGGACAGTCAGGATGCTTCCGATTTCTTCGATTACCAGTTGGTGGACGAGCAGGACTGACTTTCTCAGTAGTTGATCATTGTGGGGTCACCGTAGGATGCCGCGTTGTCTCGCGACGGAAACTGCGGCAGTTCGGGTAGTGACTCCGAGTTTGGTGAAGATGTGAGCGAGGTGGGATTTCACCGTCGTCTCGCTGATGAACAGCTCGGCCGCGATCTCGACATTTGACTGTCCGGCGGCGACGAGGTCGAGGATCTGCATTTCCCGGGCGCTCAGGCTGGCTTGTGGAGTACGCATGCGATCGAGTAGTCGCGAGGCGATGATGGGTGCGAGAGCACTTTCACCGGCGGCGGCGGCGCGGACCGCAGCGGTGAGCTCGTGCGGTGGGGCGTCTTTGAGGAGATAGCCGCTGGCACCTGCTTCGACGGCGCCAAGGATGTCGGCGTCGGAGTCGTAG
>DEAA01000005.1:0-3098 GCA_002346545.1 Acidobacteria bacterium UBA2994 | reverse complement strand
AGGATGTCGGCGTCGGAGTCGTAGTTGGTCAGCACGAGCACATAAGGGGCGGCGTCGAGAGCGCGGATTCGGCGAGTGGCGTCCGCTCCGGTGATGTCGACGGATGCACCAAACTGGAGGTCCATCAGTACCACATCGGGGTTCTCTCGTTCCGCGGCAGCCACGGCTTCGTCGGGGGTGGATGCTTCTGCGATCACTTCGATGTCGTCCTCGAGCGCGAACAGGGCGGTGATGCCTGCGCGGACGATGGGGTGGTCATCGGCAACGACGATCCGAATCATGCGGCCTCCCCGACGGTGAGTCCGATGGTCAGCGCAGTTCCCTCGTGCGGCGCGGATTCGACCGTGAGGGTGCCTCCCAGTTGATTGACGCGTTCGCGGGTTGCTTGGAGTCCGAACGAATCGGATCGACCGGTCGGGTTCTCCGAGAACTGTTCAGGGTCGAAGCCTATGCCGTCATCGGTGATGGCGAACTGCAATCGGTTCTGGTCCACGGCGAGGGTGATCGTTGCACTGCGGGCGGCGGCGTGCTGAATGACATTAGCGATTGCGCCTTGTGCGATCCGCAGGAGCGCGGTCTGGACGTGCATCGGCAGTTCGACGGTGTCAGACACACGCACGTTCACGGATAGTCCTTGGGCCGCCCACTGGGTGGACGCGAGCCGGCGGAGCGCCCCGCCGAGGCCTCTGCCATCGAGGTCGGGTGGCGTGAGTTCGCGGATGAATCGTCGGGCGTCGGCGAGGTTGACGGCCGCGGTTTCGCGGGCGAGCCGGATGTGTTCGACGCCCGCCCGGTCTGGGTCGGCGCGTTCGGCGGCGTGTAGGAGCATCTGGATGCTGGAAAGCCCTTGAGCGACGGTGTCGTGGATCTCGCGGGCGAGGCGGGCGCGTTCGGCAAGTACCCCCGATTCATGCTCGGTCGCGGCGAGCTGCCCGCGGGTAGCGAGCAGTTCTTGCATGAGCGCTTCGCGTTGCTGTGCCTCGCGGGCCAGCGCCTGATATCCGAGGCCAATGAGGAGTGCGACCCCGGCCCCCACGATCGGGCCGACGACTCCTCCCACGCTCCAGCCGCTGTGGATTCCGAGGGCGCAGATCGCGATGAGGGTTGAGACCACGATGGCAGCCGAGCCCCACCATTGGCCGAGGAGGTGCAAGTAGAGGAAGAACAGCGGGAAGACGAGGTAGGCGGCCTCGGGGGTCAGCCACAACAGCACCACCCACTCAAGAGTGAGCGCGCCCAGCCACAGAGCCCCCGCGGTCCGTGGCCGGCGGGTTGCCCGGGCGGCGATGGCGCCGACTGCATAGGTGGCGAGAAGCACGATCGCGAGGCTGATGGCCGCGATGCTGGTGTCCGTTGGCACCAGGACGGCGCGGGCGATGACGAGGATCGTGAGCGCGGCGAACAGGATGTGCAGGCCGGTGCGCAGACCCACGAAAACGGGGGTGAGCGCCGTGTGGAGCATGGACCGAATTTTACGCGGCCCTCGGGGGTAGGCATCGTCCAAAAGGACGATCTACCGGCTCATCATTTGGTCAGGAAAGGGTGTGCTGCCGAGGGATGGATTGGGTTAGCGGAATGGGAAGAGTAGGGGTTGTCACCGCACCGGTGGCAGGAAAGGATTCCCAATGTTCGTCGCGCTCCGCGACCTGCGCTTCGCTCGAGGCCGGTTCATCTTGATCGGCTCCGTGGTCGCCCTAATCACCGTTCTCGTTGGCTTCCTCAGTGGCCTCACGGGCGGGCTCGCGACCCAGAACATCTCCGCGGTCCTATCGATCCCGGGTGACCGGATCGTCTTTTCGGCGCCCACGACAGGAAGTAGCGCTAGCTTCGCGGATTCCGCAATCACCGAGCAGCAGGCCACCGCGTGGGCCTCCACCGAAGGTGTCACCGCTACTGAACCGATCGGAATCAGTCAGACCCGCGCTGAGGCCGGTGACACCCGGATCGCTATCGCGGCTTTCGGAGTGCAGCCCGGCTACGACGCCACCGCTCCATCCGAGAACGGTCGCCTGGGGCTGTCCGCCCCCGCAGCGAAGGACCTCGACGTGACCACCGGCGACAAGGTTACGATCGCCGGAACCTCGTACACCGTCGAGACCATCGGAGGCGATGGCTGGTACAGCCACACCCCCGTTGTGGAAATGACACTGGAGGACTGGCAGGCGTACTCCGCCGCGACTGGTAGTCCCGATGCCTATGCCACCGTACTTGCCGTTACCGGGTCGCCGGATTGGGCTGCCACAGACTCCGCGAACACGACCGTCTCCGAGACCACGCTGGGTTCGTTGACCGCGTTGAGTGCGTTCCGCTCTGAGATTGGGTCGCTGCTGCTGATGGTGGCCATGCTGTTCGGCATCTCGGGACTGGTGATCGGAGCATTCTTCACGGTCTGGACCATGCAGCGTAAGGGCGATATTGCCGTCCTCAAAGCCCTCGGCGCCAGCACTCCCTCGCTGGTCCGCGATGCTCTCGGCCAAGCGTTGATCGTCCTCGTCCTCGGCATCGGCATCGGGCTCGGGTTGGTGACGCTGTTCGGTGCGCTGGCCGGCACTGCCCTGCCGTTCCTCCTCAGTCCGATCACCACACTCCTGCCCGGGGTGATCATGATCGTGCTGGGCCTAGCTGGGGCTGCATTCGCGCTCCGTTCCGTCACCTCTGCCGATCCCCTCACCGCCCTTGGGAGCAACCGATGATCCGCCTGAACAACATCACCCTCACCTTCCCCGACGGCGATAGCCGCGTCACCGCTGTGGACCACGTCACCCTGGCTGCCCACCCGGGAACGGTCACCGGGATCACCGGACCCAGCGGCTCCGGAAAATCCAGCCTCCTCGCCGTCGCCGCGACCCTCATCCGGCCGGACTCCGGGCAGGTCCTCATCGACGACATCAACACCACCGGCCTCACCGCCGGTGAGGCGACCAAGATGCGTCGCGATAAGATCGGCATCGTTTTCCAACAGTCCAACCTGGTCCCCTCGCTTACAGCGCTGGAACAGCTGTCAGTGATGAACGAGCTCGGCGCGCGGCACAGTCGACGAAATCGCCGTGCCGCCGCAGAACGGGCCGGGGCGCTCTTAGCCTCGATCCACCGATGAG
>DEAA01000043.1 GCA_002346545.1 Acidobacteria bacterium UBA2994 | reverse complement strand
GGCGAGAGCGGCGCGATGATCTGATCGCCGGCCTCGGTCAGGTCGCCGCCGGCGTCACCGAGCGGGAGTGCCGCCTCCTGCAGCGCGAAGCCGTAGACGAAGGCGTCGACGACCGCGAGTCCATGTGCGACGACGGCAAGCGAGAAGCCGGTGCTGAGCCAGGTCGTCACGAGCGCTTCGTGGTGATCGAGGATGTCAGCACCGGGGGTGCGTCGCGACTCCATGATGGGGATAGCCCACGGGTGCCGGCGGAGGGCGTCGCGCAGTGAGCGTGCGCGACTCGCGATGGCGTCCTTCCACAGCGTGTCTGCCGCGGGGCGCTCGACCTCGTCGAAGACGCGGCCCACCATCCCGTCGACGATGTCGTCCTTGTTCTTCACGTAGTGGTAGATCGTCATTGGTCGCACGCCGAGATGGTCGGCCAGGCGGCGGATCGTGAGGGGCTCGAGACCGATCTCGTCGGCGAGAGCCATCGCCCCGTCGATGATGTGGTCGCGACTGAGCGATCCCCGCGACGGCGGATCTGACGGCGACATCCTGCCTCCTTTCCTTCGAGTTCCTTGACGAATCGTACTAAGTACGCCTACGGTACTCCTAATTGCCGTACTAAGTACGGCGCCCCGCAACCCATCTAGCCGAAGAAGAGATCGATGACTGAACAGCTGAGCACGACCCCATCAGCGGATGCCGAGACGGTCCCCGCTACCATGACCGCAATCGTCCAGCGCGGCTACGGCGGTCCCGAGGTGCTCCACCGAGAGGAGATCGAGGTTCCCGCGCCTGACGCCGGTCAGGTTCTCCTCCGGGTCGCGGCGGCCGGCCTCGACCGCGGAGTGTGGCACCTCATGGCCGGGCTGCCCTACCTGGTCCGACCCATGTTCGGGATGAGCACTCCGCGGCAGCCGATCCCCGGTCTCGACGTCGCCGGCACGGTCGTCGCGCTCGGCCCCGGGGCTGAGGGCTTCTCCGTCGGCGACCGTGTCTTCGGCATCGCGGCCGGGAGTTTCGCGGAGTACGCCGTTGCGACCACGACTTCGATCACCCACCTGCCCGATGGGGTGAGCTTCGAGGATGCGGCAGCGCTGCCGGTGTCGGGACTCACCGCGTTCGAGGCCGTGCACACCCACGGCGGCGTGCAGCCTGGACAGCGTGTGCTCGTGACCGGAGCGTCGGGTGGAGTCGGCGGTTACGCCGTGCAGCTGGCCGCAGCGGCCGGTGCCGACGTGACAGGGGTCGCCAGCGGCGTCAAGGCTGATTTCGTCCGCTCACTCGGGGCCGGCCGGTCGATCGACTACGGAACGACCGACGTCACAGATCTGCCCGACCGGTACGACCTCATCGTCGACGTGAACGGTCGGCTGCCGCTGGGTCGCCTCGTCCGCATCCTCACACCCGCCGGCGCCCTCGTCATCGTCGGTGGCGAGAACGGAGGTCGGTTGACCGGAGGCATCGAGCGCCAGTTCGGCGCCCGGCTCCGCTCCGCCTTCACGCGGCGGCGTCTGGGGTTCTTCATCTCCTCCGAGACACGCGCCGACCTTCCGGAGCTCGCACGCCTGGTCGAGACCGGGGCTCTCCGCTCGACCGCGACCACGATGCGCCCGCTCGCCGAGGTCCGTCAGGCGATCGCCGACCTCACGGATGGACGCGTCCGCGGCAAAGCCGTGATCCGCGTCGCCGCCTGAATCCGCACCCTCGCTGACGCCTGCATCCAAGGAGAATGCACGATGTCCACCATCACCCCGATCGACACCACCCGCCGCACCGCCGCCCGCGTCGCGGGCGCCGGATACCTCGGCCTGTTCGTGCTGGCGATCTTCGCGAACTTCGTCGTCAAACAGGGCCTCATCGATGCGTCGAGCGCCGAGACGACCGTGGCGAACATCCAGGCGCAGGAGGGGCTGTTCCGCGTCGGGCTCACCGCTTTCGTGGTCGTCTTCCTCATCGACATTGCCGTCGCGTGGGCGCTCTACGTCCTGTTCGCCCCGGCCGGTCGCACCCGCTCCCTCCTCGTGGCGTGGTTCCGCCTGATCTACACGGTCTTCCTCGGTGTCGGCGCCGTCTTCATGTTCCTCGGCCTGCAGGTCGCCAATGGCACGACCTCGTTGGGCGCCGACGCTGCGCTGTTGATGTTCGAAGCGTTCGATTTCGCGTGGTTCGTCGGCCTGATCGCCTTCGGCGGTCACCTTGTGCTGCTCGGCGTGTTGATCATCCGATCGGGTCTCGCGCCGCGCCTTATCGGCGGCATCCTCATCGTCGCCGGGGCCGCCTACGCGGTCGACACCCTGGCGCACATTCTCGTCACCGATTACGCGGCCATCTCGAGCGTCATGCTCGGCATCGTCGCGATTCCCTCTATCGTCGCCGAGGTCACCTTCACGATCTGGCTGCTTCTCTCCGGCCGCCGATCCAGCGCAACCACACGCGAAGAGCCTCGCGTGCCCGTCCTCCAGTGACCCGCGGCGGGCCTTCACACCGAAAGGTGCCTCATGCGTACGTTCCTCACCACCGTCCTGCTGCTCGGTGCAGCGCTCTCGCCGGGCAGCCACGCTGCGGCATCCGTCGAGCAGATCATCGATGAAGAGATGCCGGCGTCCGGGGTACCCGGGCTCGCCTACGCGATCGTCGACGGCGATACCGTGACGACGGGCGCGCGCGGAGTGCGCGAAGCGGGCACTGATCTGCCGGTCACCCCCGACACCCCGTTCCTCACCGGATCCATTTCGAAGAGCTTCACCGCCCTCGCGGTGATGCAGCTGGTCGAAGCGGGAGCCGTCGGCCTTGACGACCCGATCTCGGCGCACCTCGACGACTTCGCCGGCGGCCCGGGCGCGGATGTCACCGTGCGGCAGCTGCTGAGTCATACAAGTGGGTACTCGACACTCCAGGGCAACAGCTCACCGGCCGCACCCTCAGACGCCCCCGCGAACAGGCCCGGCGAGATATGGGAATACTCCAACACGAACTATCAGATCCTCGGACGCCTCATCGAAGCGGAAAGCGGTGACGACTTCGCCACCTACGTCGAAGAGCACATCCTCGAACCGGTCGGCATGGACGACAGCTTCGTCTCCGACGGCGCCGTGCACGAAGATATGGCCGTCGGCCACACCTCGTGGTTCTGGACCAAGCGCCCGATCGACGACCGCACGACCTCACGCGAAACCGCAGCGCAGGGCGGCGTCGTCGCGACCGCCACCGACCTCGCTCTCTACCTTCAGGTGATGATCAACGGAGAGGATGACGTCCTCAGCGCCGAGGCGAAAGCGACGATGATGCGCCCCGCAAGCGAGGCTTCGCCGTTCTACGGACTCGGCTGGTTCATCGATACGAGTGCCGGGACCGTCTGGCATTCGGGGTCGACGCCCGGCGTCGAGACCCTCGCAGCACTGTCGCCCGACGAGGGTCGAGCCGCGCTCGTGTTCGTCAACGGCGGCAGCGGTCTGGGGTTCGGGGAGACGACGCAGCTGCGTGATCGCGTGATTGCCACAGCCCTCGGCACGCCCGAGCCCGAGATCGGGTCGCGGTGGGCGCAACAGGCACTGTTCCTCGGACTTGTTCTCCTGCCGATCGCGTATGCGGTGAGCATGGTCTGGGCGTGGCGGCATCGCACCGCGCTGCGCGCGAAGCGGCGCGGATTCGGCCTCTTCAGCCTCTGGTTCCCGCTCGCCACCACGATCGCCGCCGCTGCCGTGCTCCTCTGGATCATGCCGAACCTGCTGGGCGCGCCGCTCGGGACGATCCTGGTGTTCCAGCCCGATGTCGGCCTCGCGCTGATCGCCTCGGCCGTTATGGGTCTTATGTGGGCAATGTTCCGCCTCGGCGTTGCCTACAGCGGTATCGGCGTAGAAGCGATGCCGTGAGACAGTCAGCGGGCATCGCGCGGCGGGGGCGGTGGGTGCGTCTTCGAGGATGCCCGGGTTCATCGGGGCATGAATGCACGAGGGCGGTGCGGCGCTTCAATCCTCGAAGCGGCGACGTGGGCACGTGGGAGGGGTGGACCCGTTGAGGTCAGGGTAGCTAGTGGCCCGGAGCCGGCAGGCACCCGCCGTCCATGATGAATCCGCCGACCTCGACCTGCACCCCTTCGGGTGTCACGGCGCCGAAGAGGCATCCGCCACCGACGACGGCCACGCCGAACGGCACGTCACCATTGCGCTCGTAGCTTTGGATGTTCGCTTCGGTCACGCCCGCCTCGACCAGTGCGGCGCGCACGGCGGTTTCGCTGATCCCAGCGCTCGAGACGCGCACGGCCTCGAGTGCCGCGGTCACGGGCGCGATGAGGTGCGATCCTGCTTCTCGTCCATCTTGCGGCTGCTCCATACGTTGACGGTAGAGCTCGTTGCTCGCCATGTTCTTCTCCGCGTCGTAGGCGACGCAGCCAGGCGCCGGTTCGATGCCCGGCTGCTCAGCAACCGCGCATGTCGGCGAAGGGGAGGCACTCGCTACACCGAGATTCGCCACCTCCGATGCGCAGCCACCGAGAGTGAGGGCGACCGCGAGAACGCTGGCAGCACCGCACACTGCGCCAAGCCCCCGCGGCGATCTCAGCGCCTGACCATAGGGACTGCTCCTCATGCGAGCATCTTAGGCGGGCGAATATCGCCGGCGTTTCATGCACTGTCCGGCACAGAATCCGAGCCCTCCGCTCCCGACCGGTGTGGCCGCGGCTGTAGCCGGAGTCGATGATGCGACATTCATTGCTCGGGATCACGGTTGGAACCTTTCGTTCACCTAGTCGGTGGCGAAAGAGCGGCATGCACCGTGAGTGGTCACAGGATCCCGCTGCGGGCAACGCGCATTGAGGGACGGTGGTGTTCCAGCCGCTCCCGGGTGACACCGGTGTGATGTCGTAGCCGGCGGGAGGTCAGGGTAGGAGGTCGAGCATCTTCGGGCGCACCTTCATAGCGTGGATCACGAGCTCGTTGCCACTGTCGAAGACAAGGACCACGGTCTCGAGTAAGCGTCCCTGCGTGTCGAAGCCGAGTCGCAGTTGGCGCGCGGGCGAGTCGTCGTCGAGGTCTTCGATCCATGCCGGCCAGGAAGCCGCCTGCTGAATGTCATCGGGTGCGATTCCGTGTTTGAGGGCGGAGTCGTGGATGTTCACGCCGCGTACGCAGCGATCGCCTCGCGGATCAACTCCGACCGGGACTTGTGTTCACGGGCGGCGCGGGCGTCAAGGGCGGCGAGCTCGTCCACGGTCAGTCGGAGCGCCACCACTTGTGCGGGCTCCGCTCCCCGCCCTGGGCGTCCACGTCCGCGGCGCTTGAGCGCGTCGACGTCGTAGCCGGCTTCGGCCTCGTTTGCCCACGCCGTGATCTGCTCTTCGGTGACCGGTACCCCGTTGATCGTCTCGCCGTTGCCCATGGTCGCATCGTAATACGAAAATGGGATTCGCTCGAGACCCTGGTGCTGTGAGCCGGTCGCCCGGATCGCGCCGCGACCGCGCGCCGCCGCGAGGGGAAGCGGCGGGTGGTCGCGGCGGCGCAGGTGTCAGAAGATGTGTGCTTCGCAGGTGGCAAGGAATGCCGCGCGCCGGCGGTGGAGTTCGCGGTAGACCGTCGCACGGGACACGCTGAACAGCTCGGCGATCTCCGTCTGGGTGTACTCGCCGCGATCCTGCACGTCGAACAGGAGCTTCCGCTGCGTGTTCGACAGCTTGGGTTGCTTGCCCTTCAGGTGGCCCTTCGCGCGGGCCACCGCCATTCCTTCCTTCGTGCGCATGCTGATCAGGTCGCGTTCAAACTCGGCCACCATGGCGAGCACGTTGAACAGCAGCCGCCCCACCGGGTCGGTGGGATCGTACCTGCTGCCGCCGAGACTGAGCGCAACCTCCTTCGTGGTCAGTTCATCAGCAATGTCACGTGCGTCCCGCACTGAACGGGCGAGCCGGTCGAGCTTCGTGACGACGAGAGTGTCGCCTTCCCTGACAGCGGCGAGGGCCTCTCGAAGTCCGGGCCTGGCGCCGGTTGGTGCCGGTCAACCCGTGATCGACGTACATGTTCGAATCGAGGACCCCGAGGCGCAACAGCGCATCCCGCTGTGACGTGAGGTCCTGATCGGCGGTGGAGACTCTGGCATAGCCAATCTGTATTCCATTCATGCTGCCGAGCGTGCTCGCCGCAGCGCGCAGGCGCACCTGGGATGGGTCCCCGGGATCCCCTTCCGGGCGATGCGCGGTGAAGGAACCTGCCCGCGCGCTGACGATCCCTACTAGCTCTCGCGCTCGGGCGGAGTCGGGTCGAAGGCGCCTCGCAACCTTCGAGTCGCACTCGCCCGCGTGCGCCCGTCGCGAATCTCCATTCGTGCCTTCAGCAATCTCGCGCGAACCCGACCGATATAGCGGTTCCGACGAACGTCACGAACCCAGCGACTCCCACGAGAGTCCGAGAAGAACAGGAATAGGCGGTCATCGACGCGGGGGCTGGACCCTTTGGCGCCTGCGAGCATGGGTGGTGACGTGCCGTAAAGGAGAGTGATCGAATCGCGGGCGCCTGGCCGCAAACCGAACTCGTCAGCGCTGTCGAGCACTCCCCGCGATTGCATGCGAGCGTGAGGGTGCGACCGAATGTAGATGTCGGGAATCGTTCGGTCGCCTACATTCTCAAGATGTAGGACGACGCGCCAACCCGTCTCTCGGGATAGACCAGATTCTGTCCAGGCGTTGAGGTCGTCTGCCAGCGCTCTTCGGGCACGGCGTCTATCCCAGGCATAGATAACCGCTGTTGCCGCGAGTGCGCCCACCGTCCCTACCGCCGCGAACCAATCCGCCCAACTCCCGGGCTCAATTCCTGCAACGAAATCGGCGACCGAGCTGATCGCCTCGGTCGCCCACTCAGTCACCCTAAGACCCTAGCGGCGACTTCTCGGGAACCGATCCCTAACGGGGCGACGCACGGAAGCGGCGCGTCGGTGGCCCCTGTGCGTCAGGATGGGGTG
>DEAA01000065.1 GCA_002346545.1 Acidobacteria bacterium UBA2994 | reverse complement strand
CTGGTGGCGCGGGATATCCGGTGCCGGTTCCCCGGGTGCCGGCGCCCCGCCCGTGATTGCGACTGGGACCACCGCGAGGACTGGGCTCTGGGCGGGAAGACCGATGTCAACAATGTCGGGGCGTTCTGCAGACGGCACCATGCGATGAAGCAAGCGGCCGGGTGGACGGTCGTGCAAGAACCCGGTGGAAGGTTGCGGTTTACCGCGCCGTCGGGGTTGGAGTACGTCGACGATCCGCCACCGCGGGTGGTGTTCATGCCCGATCCACCCCCGGCTCAGGACACAGCCGGTGAGGTGGTCGCGCCCTTCTGACCCGGGTCAGCGGGCAGGAGCGCGTGGCGGGACGTTTCGTCTCGCTTCGGTCGCTCAACGACCGGGTGGGGCGTGTGTGTGTTGTGGGGCGCGTTTCGTATTGCTCGGCTCGCCTGTGCATGGATACTCCAGGAGTTCGTCGGGAGAGCCCGACCTCAGGACGCCGTCTCGCCCGGGCTCACGACCGCCTTCGCGGTCTTCAGCAGGATCGCGATGTCGCTGAGCAGTGACCAGTTCTCGACGTAGGAGAGGTCGAGACGCACCGACTGATCCCAGGACAGGGTGGAACGGCCGCTCACCTGCCAGAGGCCGGTGATGCCGGGCTTCGCGAGGAAGCGGCGGTGCACGTGATCGGCATACTGCGCCACTTCCGACGGCAGCGGCGGCCGCGGGCCGACGAGCGACATGGAGCCGCCGATCACGTTGAACAGCTGCGGCAGCTCGTCGAGGCTGAACTTGCGCATGATCTTGCCGACCGGCGTGACCCGGGGGTCATCCGTCATCTTGAACAGCACCTCGTTGCCCGAATCGCGCTGCTGGCGGGCGAGGTTCTCGAGCATGTCTTCGGCGTTGACGACCATCGAGCGGAACTTCAGCATCGTGAACTTGCGACCGCGCAGGCCGATGCGGGTCTGTCGGAACAGCACCGGCCCCTGACTCGACAGCCGCACCGTGATGGCGAGGAACGCCAGCACCGGACTCAGCGCGATCACCCCGAGAACACTCGCGATGAGATCGACCATGCGCTTCAGGAACAGCTGGCCCTTGCTGAACCGAGGCGTCTCCACGTGGATGAGGGGGAGACCCGCGACCGGGCGCGTGTGCAGTCGGGGCCCGGCGACGTCGATGATGCTCGGCGCGAGCACGAGGTGCTGCTTGCCGGCTTCGAGGCTCCACGAGATCTGCTTGACCTTGTCCGGCGGCAGGTCGTCGGTGCTGGTGACGGCGACCGTGTCGGCGCCGGTGGCGGCGATCGCGCGATCGACGGCGTTGACCGAGCCCATGACGGGGATATCAGTGCCTGCGATCGTCGAGGCCACCGCGGCGTTCGGAACGCACGCTCCGACGACGAGATAGCCCGCGGCGGGCGTGCGCTGCAGCTCGTGGGCGATCTGGGTGACCGACTGCGCGGAGCCGACGAGCAGCACCCGCGCGGAGTACTCCTTCATCGACCGCCGTGCGATCAGCCAGTGCCGCCACAGCCATCGCTCGAGCACGAGCACGAGCACACCCGCCGGGAGACTCAGCAGCAGGTAGCCGCGGGCGACTTCGATGCCCAGCAGGAACGAGGCGATCGCGATGAAGCCGAAGAGCGTCAGGCTCGCGTTCGCCACCCTGATGTACTCGGTGGTGCCATGGCCGATGACGCGATCGCTGCGGGAATCGATGAGGGTCAGTGCCCACATCCACGCCAGCACCAGTGCCGTCGAGAACAGCCAGTACGACACCGCGCTGATCGCGGCGTTCTCATGAATCGCGAGATCGACGTTGCCCGTGCCGAACCACACGAGCTGGGCGCCGAAGACCACCCAGACGAGCACGAACAGGTCGCTGAACCACAGCCGCCGCGCGTAGTGCGTGCGCCAGCGCGACGCAGACGTCGTCGAGGGGTGCGCTGCGTCGGCCGTCGCGGCCGGCGTCGGAGCCCCCTGCCCGGGCGCACCTATGGTCGGTGAGTCCGGCGACGTCGTTGTCGTGTCGTTTTCTATCGTCGACACGATGTGCCTTTCATTTCGATCTCCCCAGGAACGAAATACATCGGCGAAGAGCGAACTCAACGACGGTGCACGTCCACAGCATAGGGAGCGGACTGTGTCGCGCGGGTTACGTTTTGCCCCGGCACCTGTTCGTCAGACGGGGGTAGCGCTCAAGGGTGCGCATGCCTCAGAATCGCTGCACATGAACTCGCCTGTGAACGACCTCCAAGATCGGGCCATTCGGGGTACGATCGGGTAAGTTCGAACCTCTGTCTGGGAAGAAGGAAGCTATGAGCAAGCGATTCGAAGAAGAGGACGTCGACTGAGACGCCCTCCGCCCTGACTCTTAAGGTTGGCGCCGCAGAGACTCGAGTCTCTCGGCGTCAACTTCTTTGTATCGGATCTGCATCGCCAGTTTCTCCAACGCCACGTATGCCTTCTCCTGGCGGCGTTGCGGCTCCGGGTGGGTGCGGCGGATGGCGATGTACGGTTCGAATCGTTCGAAGGTGCGCTTGATGATCGTGCCGCCGGCGTCCACCAGCACCGCCCGGCGGTAAACCCCCAGCTCCACGCCCACTGCAAGCCGCTCAAGCCCGTTCAGGACCGCGACGGCGGCGTGAACGAGATTGGTTCGCTCCGTGTCGGTGAACAGCGGCGGCGTGGTTCCGCGGCGCACGATCACTCCCAGGATGCGGATCGGCCGTGTTGGACGCTCGGCGCTCCCTTCTGCGAGAGCCTGCGCCTGAGCGGACGTCAATTCGCGCGGGCCGAGCATTTTCGAGATCAGCTTGCGCTCGGCGACGGTGTCGTCGGACCACTTGGTCCGTGCCTCGAGTGTCGCCTGGCGGCGCGTCGCACGCCAGTTCATCCATGTGGCGAACGTGACGGTCACCAACGATGCCAGGGCGATGACAGCGCCGGCAAGAGCCGCGTGCTCGCGAGCGAACGCCACGTGCGGAGACAGGTCGACATCGCGCAGCAGAAGGGCGACGATAACCGCCACCGCCGCAGCGAGGAGCACGGAAACCACGTGTATCGCCTTGATCTTTCGCAGCATTCCCCAGTTCACAGACCGTGTTTACCACGAGCGAAGACGTAACGAGGCGCACAATCCCCAGGGCGAGAACAGCCGGGACCGACGTGCTACGGGGTCACGACGCGCCGAACGCGGGCTGCGTGCGTCGGCTGCGCCGGATCGGTTCGGGCGCCGCCGCCGGGAGACGCTTCGCGTCGACGTTGATGCGCACGAGGTAGATCACCACGAGCGAGAGCACCACCATCTCGCCGGAGTCCTCGACGAACCCGAGCGAGCGGTCGATGAGACGGATATCGAGGAAGAACGAGTGCACGATGTCGACCAGCACCGCGAACACCAGCAGCGTCGCGACGAGAAGTGCGATGGTGCGATGGATCAGTCGAGTGCGCGCATCCGCCCTCAGATAGGCGATCACGATCGGTGTCGCGAACACCAGCAGGGCCACACCCGACACGGCGAGTTCGCCGAACGTCTGCGGCCCGACGGGGCCGATGCCGAACGCCCACGGCTGCATGGCGTAGACGAAGCCGACCACCTCGTGCACCATGAACGCGTCATCGACGAAGAAGTACAGGAAGAGCGGGATCCACGCGGCGACGGACCAGCTGCGGCGCGCGACGGCGAACATCGCCAGCAGCACCACCACCCACAGGTACTTCACGTATTGGTACGCCTCGCCGTAGCTGCCGTCCATGTCGACGCGCAGCACGTTCGGCGCATCCCAGCCGACCATCACCACGACGTGGATGAGCCCCAGGGCCACATCGACGCCGAGCACCATGGCGGCGATGAGCACCACCGAGCGCTGATTGCGGAACAGCCATTTCCCCTCGTGCGCAAGCGCGGTGAAGACAGACATCCGTGGACCTCCCCAGTGGTCCTCGCGGTGTCGACTGCCGCATGCTGCTTCGCACGGAGGCGACGCCTAACGATCATCGTTTGCCGGGGAGTATAGAGCCGTTCACCCGTGGTTCAGGATTTGTTTACCTGGTGGTAACCGGTGGCGGCGCGTTTCGTCTCGCCTTCGGCTCGCTCAACGACCGGGGAGAGGCGGGTGTGGGTGGGGGTGCGTTTCGTCTCGCCTGCGGCTCGCTCAACGGCCAGAAGGGGACGCGGTGAGGAAGGTGGCGAGGGTGTCGAGGAGGGGAGGGAGCGGCGTCGACTGCTGGGCAGTCGCGGTCAGGGTGAGGCGACCGTCGTAGAGGATCGCGAACATCGACTGCTCGTCGTGCGGCAGGGAGGCGGGGAGCACGATGACCTCGTCGAGCGACGCGCCCAGCAGGAACCGGGTGCGCGAAACCCAGGGCACGAGCGTCGCGTAGCCGATCTCGCGCGCGGGGACCGGCGGCGTGTGGGTGCCGGCGCGGGCGTCTGCCAGCTGCCGCTTCACCGTGGCGACGAGATCTGCCGACGAGCCCGAGCGGTCGCCATGGATCGCGGCGTCGGCGACGCGGTTGCGGCTGCCCTCGGTGGGCTTGCGCAGCACCGGAACCCGCACCCGCACCGGGCCGCCCTGGGCCCTGCCGGCATGGATCGCCGCGGCCACGACGAGGTCGTTCATCGTTCCGTCGAGCTCGGTGGCCGTCTGCTGCACGATGCTCGCGTCGAGGGTGCGGTGTCCGGAATGCGTGGTCACCGCTCGGGCCGGGCGATCCCTGAGGCGCCGG
>DEAA01000004.1 GCA_002346545.1 Acidobacteria bacterium UBA2994 | reverse complement strand
GCCGGCAACAGGTCGAGGGTGACTGAGGTCACGATCCCGAGCGTCCCTTCGGCGCCGATAAACAGGTCGATAAGGTCGAGGTCCGGCTCGGCATGATACCCGGCCGAGTGTTTCGGCACAGGCGGCATCCGGTAGCCGGGTACCCGCAGTTCCACCGGTCCCCGTTCGGTCAGGACCTCGAACACCCCGTTCCGCGCCGTGACAGCGTCACGTTCGAGCTCCAGTACTTCGCCCGACGCCAGCATGATGGTTAAGGCGCGCACCCAGCGCCGCGTGGTGCCGTACTTGAAGGTGGCGGCTCCGGCGGCGTCAGTCGAGACGATGCCGCCCACGGTGGCACCTTCGTAGGTCGGCACCGGCGGATAGCTGCAGCCTCGTCCCTTGAGCGATTCCCGGATCGCGGTCAGCGTCACGCCCGGTCCGGCGCGCAGCCTGGCCGGCGATTGAATTTCAAGGTCGACCAGCCGCGCCAGGCTTACCACCGTTTCTCCGCGTGGTGTCGCGCCGCCGGTCAGCGACGATTGGGCGCCGACCGGCAAGATCGCGTCTGCCCGCGCAAGTGTGGCGGCGAGTTCCGCTTCGTTCCGTGGGCGGATGACGGCCGGCGTGCGACCGCCCGGGTAGTGAGCGGCATCCTCAAGGAACGGCGCGACGTCGTTGGGATCGGTTAGGACGTCAAGCGGTGCGGTCGTGCTGCCGCGCGGTAGCCTGGTGCGGACACGGTGGGTCGACATGATTTGGCGGACGCGCCAGCCGCTGAGGCCCGCCCCGCCGCATGCTAAAGTGATCGTTCGGGTGTTTCCACAAGAAAGGTGTATGTGATGCTGCAGCGGTTCTTCCTGCTCGCCGGTTTCGTGCTCCTGTTTGCCCCCCTCCAGGCGCAGGCTCAGCGGGATGAGATTGTCGTGGGCCGGGTCGGCGACATTGAAGTCACGATGACCGACGTCGATGACGCCTGGCGTTCCAACGACGCTTCGAACCGGATGCGGATGCTGCAGGATCTCTACGATACCCGTCGCCGGGTGCTGGATATCGTGGTTGGCGAGATCCTGATCGAGCGCGAAGCGATCGCGCGCGGGCTGTCCAGAGACGAACTGCTGGCGCAGGAGCTGCCGTCACGCACGCCGCCGGTCACCGACGAGGAGATCGCGTTGCTCTATGGGCAGAATCAGAACGCATTCGGCGGCCGAACCCTCGAGCAGATGAAGCCGGAGATCCGAGCCTTCCTCGAGCAGCAGCAACCGACCCAGGCGCTCCACGAGTTGATGGCAGAGCTCAGGGAAAACGCCGACGACATCTCCCTCGACCTGGAGCCGCCTCGCACCGAGATCGCGGTATCCGATGGGGATCCCTCGTTTGGCCCCGCCAGCGCGTTGGTCCAGATCGTCGAGTTCTCCGACTTCCAGTGTCCGTTTTGCGAGCAGCTGACCGGCACGATCGATCAGCTGAAGGAGATCTATGGAGACGAGGTCAGGGTGGTGTTCAAGGATTATCCGTTGCCGAACCATCCGCAAGCGTTCAAGGCAGCCGAGGCTGGCTTGTGCGCGAATCTTCAAGGGAAGTTCTGGGAGCTCCACGACCGGATGTTTGAAAGTCAGGATGCCTTGGAGGTCGAAGACATCAAACGCTATGCGGGTGAGCTGGGCGTCGACCAGGCCGCTTTCGACACGTGCCTCGACAGCGGGCAGTTCGCGGGTGATGTCAACGCGGATCTGCGGGCCGGCCAGGACTACGGTGTGTCATCGACTCCGACCGTCTTCATCAACGGCCGCGCCGTCCTCGGCGCGGCACCCATTGCACTCTTCCAGCAGATTATCGACGAAGAACTGGAGCGGTCGTCTCGATGACGACGCTGGGGCGTGGCCTCGGTGCCGCGCTGTGTCTGGCGACTCTTGCGTGTGGCGTCGCTTTCGAGGGGGATGGTGCGGCGCCGGCCGAGGCCGGCGGGCCGGTGGGCGAGCGGGCCCACGAGCGATTCCAGACCGCCAACGTCGAGTTGCTGAACCTGTTGTCCGCGGCCGCCGATGCGGGTGAAGACGTCGCCAGCTATCAGGCGCGGCTGGGGCCGATCGTGCAGACCAGCATCACGGACATGGCCTCGGCGGCCGAAGCGCTCGAAGCGCTCGTCACCGAGGCCCGCGCCGAGTTCCAGATTACGCGCTAGACGCAACCGGCTGGCCTAGTCGGCGGCCAGTCTGGCGGTTTCTTCGTCTAGGAAGTTCTGGAAGTTCCCTGCGTTCATCACGGTGACCGCGCCACGCATCCGGTAGTGGCCCAGCCCGCAGAGCTGTGAGCAGTTGATCTGGAAGTCCCCCTCCATGGTGGGTTCGAACCAGACGGGGGTCTCGATGCCGGGGATGGCGTCCTGCTTCACCCGCATCGAGTTGATGGCGAAGCTGTGGATGACGTCCATGCTCGAGAGATAGACGATCACCGGGGTGTCAACCGGGAGATTTAGTTGGTTGATGGTGTAGATGTCGTCGGCGCCGTTTGGGTCGCTGCGGTCGAGGCCGATCTCATTGGCCGGCGTGATCAGGCTGGCATCACGACGTCCGAACCGGCCGTCCGGACCGGCGTAGACCGAGTGCCAGGCGAACTGCTTGGCGATCAGGTGTACGACCGTCGCGCCGTCCTCGGGTGGGAACGCGTTGACCCGGGTGGTCCAGGCTGGAATTGCGAACGCCACAAGGATGACCGCCTCGACTAGGGCCACGGCCACCTCGAGGTAGGTCGACACGTGGCTCTTGACGCCTTGGTAGTCCGCCTTAGGGTTGGCCGAGGCGCGGAATCGGATGAGGGTGTAGACGAAGAAGATGCCCCAACCGACGAAAAGCGCCAGCATCAGCCAGTGCAAGATGACGATCATCTGGTCGATCTCGGCCGCGTGGGCCGACGCCTGCACCGGAAGTCCTAGTAGTTCCTGCATCTTCTACACACTCCGAGGTGCCTGGGTCGAGCGAGTCATCTCCGACTGCTCTCCAAGCGCCATCCGTGAACGCCGGACCAGGTAAAGGAAGAAGTAGGCGAAGGCGCCCAGCATGCCGACAGTGACGCACAGTAACAACAGAATTCCCCAGCTGGTGCCGATCGCCATCGGCGAGTTCGGGTCGCCAAAGCAGATCGCGCACGCTTCACTTGTGCGAGGAAGGGCGATGTTGAGCAGACCCGCTAGGGCGACGGTCCAGGCGAGACGTAGCGGCAATATCTGCATGAGGCCCTCGTTCCTCAGTAGCCGAGTTCCTTCGTTTTCTTGATGAACTTGCTCAAGTAAAGCGCCAGTAGCCCCGCGGTGGTCACTGACCCGAGGGCTGTGACCAGATGCCACACCGAGCCCCGAATCGACCCGTAGGTGATCCCACCCCAGACCCCCATCATCAGTGAGATGGCGATCGAGGCGACTATGAAGAATAGGTGGAAGCTGCGCAACGACATCGTGTCGCTCGATCAATGCGCCTCGTGGGCCACGGCGTTGGCATTTGGCAGTGGCTTGTAGGTGCCGACGTTGTCCATCCGACCCATGATCGGAATTAGCATCAGCACGAACCAGAACACCACCGTCAGGATCAGGGTGCCGGTGAGCCACAGGCTCTTCTCGTCCTTGAGATGCATGAACACACTGGCGACTAGCGAGCCCTTGGTGGTGGCGATGATCAACGCGAGCACGATGCCCAGCGCGACCCCGACCTCGATATACGACGCCAGCACCGTGACCACCGTCAGGACCGCCAGGGCCCCGGCCACCTTCCTGTAGGCGCTGATGTGATGCTGGGTATCGTCGTGGCTTCCGCTCATGACTACCTACCTACTTTCTTCTGTTTCCTGATGCCTGTCCTGGGGCTGTCGGTTGCTACAGTAGATAGAGCACCGGGAACAGGAAAATCCAGACGAGGTCGACGAAGTGCCAATAGAGGCCCGCCGCCTCGACCCGGTTGGCGAACATCTCGGGCCTAGAGTGGAACATCTTGCTACCAGGGCCCCAGAAGTAGCCGTTCACCACAACGCCGCCGATGATGTGCAGCCCGTGCAGCGCGGTCATCGTCCAGTAGATCGCCAGGAAGGTCGACGCGCTCGGCAGGTCGCCGTGCGAGATCTTGTCGAAATACTCGTAGCTTTTCACCGTGAGGAAAACCAGGGCCAGGAGAACGGTGAGGCCCATGTATTTCTTGAACTGGTCAAACTGGTTCATCTTGAGAGAAGCGTGCGCCATGACCATGGTCACACTCGACCCAATCAGGACAGCGGTGTTGAAGGTGCCGATCGGCACGCTCAGGATGTCCGAACCCAACGGCCAGTCAGTCCCGCCCAGGCGGAGGATGACGTAGGTCGAGAACAAGCCACCGAACAGCATGACCTCTGAGGCGAGGAACAGCCAGATGCCGAGCTTGACGTTGTTGACGCCAGTGTCTGGCCGTTCAGCGACGGTATACGGAATTTCCATGACGGATCACACCTTCGGGTTACGCCTTTGCGGGGTCGGCCTCGCCCTGCATCGTGAAGTCCTTGTCGGCACCAGGCACGCTGTACTCGTAAGGGCCGCGGTGTACCTCGGGCGGTGAGGTGAAGTTGCCATGCGGCGGTGGTGACGGAGCCTGCCACTCGAGCGTGGTCGCCTTCCACGGGTTGTCATCCACCTTCTTGCCGTTCCGGATGCTCCAGAAGAAGTTGAAGATGAAGAAGATCTGGAAGAACCCAAGCGTCCACGCGCCGTAGGACATTGTCGCGTTCCAGCCCACGACCTCCTGGAGGTGCGCATACTCCAGGCCGCCGTCATAGAGACGGCGGTTCATACCGGCCAGGCCGGTGATGAACATTGGTGTGAACACGAACTGGATCGCGATAAACGAGCCCCAGAAGTGGATCTTGCCGAGCAGCTCGCTCATTACCCGCCCGGTCGCCTTCGGGTACCAGTAATAGATCCCGGCGAACAGCGCGAAGATCGTGCCTGGCGCCACCACGTAGTGGAAGTGTCCGATGACGTAGTAGGTGTCGTGGAAATGGAGGTCTGGCGCGGTCAGCCCCAGCGGCAGTCCGGTCAGCCCGCCGATGGCGAACATCGGCAGGAAGGCCAAGGCGAACAGCATCGGGACTGGATAGCGTATCGAGCCGCCGTAGAGAGAGATCAGCAGCGCCGACAGAATGACCACCGATGGCACCGAGATGATCATCGTGGTGGTCTGGAAGAACGAGCTCATCGTCGTGCCCATCCCGGTCATGAACATGTGGTGGGCCCAGACGATGAACGACATGAAGCCGAGGAAGATGACCGAGGCCACCAGCACCCGGTAGCCCCAGAGTGGCTTACGGGTGTTGTTGGCAAGCACCTCGGCAACGATGCCCATGGCCGGGAGGATCAGGACGTAGACCTCCGGGTGGGCTAAGAACCAGAACAGGTGCTGCCACAGTAGCGGGCTGCCGCCGCCACTGATCTCGAGCGGGCCGTCACCGGTGACCAGTCCGGCCGGCATGAAGAAGCTGGTGTCGGCGACCCGGTCCATGAGCTGCATCACACCGGCAGCCTCGAGGGGCGGAAAGGCGAGCAGCAGCAGGAACGATGTCACGAGCTGCGCCCAGACGAAAAACGGCAGGCGCATGAAGCTGAGTCCCGGGGCCCGCAGTTGCAGAGTCGTGACGATGAAGTTGACCGAGCCCAGGAGCGACGACGTGATGAGGAAGATCATCCCCACCAGCCACCAGGTCTGTCCCTCGGTGGCGATGACCGAGAGCGGCGCGTACGACGTCCACCCGGAGTTGGCTGCGCCACCCGGGACGAAAAAGCTGGCGAACATCACGACGCCGCCACAGAAGAACGTCCAGTAGCTGGCCATGTTCAGCCGCGGGAACGCCATGTCGGGCGCGCCGATCTGCAGCGGGAGCACGTAGTTCCCGAATCCGCCCACGGCGAGGGGCACGACGCCCAGGAACACCATGATGGTGCCGTGCATGGCGCCCAGGCTGTTGTAGAACTCCGGTGCGATGAACTGCGCGTTGTTCTGGCCCAACAGCCCGCCGATCACGGGGATCGGCGTGTAGGGGAACGCCAGCTGCCACCGCATGATCATCATCAGGGTGAAGCCCAGTAGCAGGAAGAGCATGGCGGTGATGGCGTACTGGATGCCGATCACCTTGTGGTCCAACGAGAAAACGTAGGACTGAAGAAAACTCAGCTCGTGATGCTCGTCGTGCCCGTGCTCGGCGTGCGATACCTGTTCGGCGGTCGTCACGTTCTCCAACTCGTGACTCCTTTCTTGACTTCCCGGAAACGACGGTCGACACCCGCGACGCGCCACCGTCGGACGGCGGCGTCTAGTAAGTGCCTATATTCACAAGCCCCCTGGCGCCCGCGCAATTCTATCGGCGCACCTGAGGAGGTGCAACCCCGATCCGGGGCGCACGGATATGTCCTCCGGATTGTCGTCAAGGCCGGCGACTCCCCGGCGCTATACTGCGGGATCAGTCGCATGCCCAAGCCTTCTCCAGACCCGGCCGAAGCGCCCCGTTTCTTCGATACCCGCGGCGACCACCCGCTCGGACGGACCTACGTGGCGGTGTTGTTGGTCGAGGTGGCGACGTTGATGGCGCTCTGGTTCTTCGCGAGCTATTTTACCGGCCCCTGACCTGCCCGTCTGTCATGCATCCTCTCGACTGGCTGATCATCGCCGGGTATTTGGCCTGGGTCATCGTCGACGGCATCCGTCGTTCCAAGAACACCGACGCGGTGGAGGGCTACTTCCTGGCCGGGCGTTCGCTGCCCTGGTGGGCGGTCGGGCTGTCGGTGATGGCTACCCAGATGAGCGCCATCACGCTGGTGGGCACGACTGGCCAGGGCTACGACGACGGGATGCGGTTCGTCCAGTTCTACTTCGGGCTGCCGCTAGCGATGGTGATTCTGTCGGTTACCCTCGTCCCGTTCCTTTACAGAGCCGGGGTAATCACCGCCTACGAGTATCTGGAGCGTCGGTTCGACGCCAAGACCCGAGCGCTGGCCAGCATCCTGTTCCTCGTGTCCCGCGGGCTGGCGGTCGGCGTGGTCATTTCCGCTCCAGCAGTGGTGCTGTCGATCGTGCTGGGGTGGAACCTCGTCATCACGGCGATAGCCATCGGTGTGCCGACGACCGTGTACACGATGTTCGGCGGGGTGCAGGCCGTCACCTGGGCCGACGTGAAGCAGATGTTCGTCATCGTGGGTGGTGTCTTCGCCGCTGTGGTCATGTTGTTACTCGGCTTGCCGGACGAGGTCGGCCTCGGCGACGCCCTGCGAGTGGCTGGAGCGAGCGGTCGACTGACCACGATCGACTTCAGCCTGGATCCGAACGAGACCTACACCTTCTGGTCGGGTCTGTTCGGTGGGCTGTTCCTGATGCTGGGCTACTTCGGGTGCGACCAGAGCCAGGTGCAACGCTATCTGACGGCGAAGTCCGTCGATGCTGGCCGGCGCTCCCTGCTGATGAGCGCCTTCTGGAAGATTCCGCTCCAGGCGCTGATTCTGCTCACCGGGGTGTTGGTCTTCGTCTTCTATCTGTTCAACCAGCCGCCCACCCTCTTCAACCGAGCCCACGAAGACGCCATCAGGGCCGGGAGCCATGCCGGGGCGTATGCCCGGATAGAGGAAGAGTTCGGGGAGGCCTTTGCGGCTCGCCGGAATGCGGCAAGTGGGATGATCTTGGCTCGTCGGTCAGGCGATGTGTCAGCGACGGCGGCGGCCCGAGACGCCTACGTCGCTAGCCAGGATCGGCTGCTTGAGGTTCGAGCCCGGGCCGAAGCCGTTGCGGCGGTCGCCGTGCCCGACCTGGGCGACGACGACTACAACGATGTTAACTACGTGTTTCCGACCTTCATTACCACCCAGCTGCCGATCGGGCTGGTCGGCCTGCTGATCGCTGCCATCTTCGCCGCCGCTATGTCGAGTATCGCGGCGGAGTTGAACGCGCTGTCGGCCGCCACGGTCATCGACCTCTACCGTCGGCATCTTCGGCCCGGAGCCACCGATCGCCACTATTTGGTGATGTCCAAGCTCTCCACTGCGTTCTGGGGTATCTTCGCCACGGTGTTTGCCCTGTATGCGGCGAATTTGGGCTCGCTCATCGAGGTGGTGAACCAGGTCGGTTCGTATTTCTACGGATCGCTGCTCGGGGTGTTCGGGCTGGCCATCATCTTCCGGCGAGCCACCGGCACGGGGGCGTTCTGGGGGCTGCTATCGGGCATGGCGGTCGTGGCGCTGGTCGAGGCCACGACCGAGATTTCCTTCATCTGGTACAACGTCATCGGCGCGGTGGTCGTGATCGTCGTGGGGCTGGTGCTGAGTGCCGGCAGCCGGTCGGCCGGCACGGGCTGAGCCACCATCGTCGAGGAGTTCCCGAGGGCTTTCTCTAGATCCCACAGCGTGATACGCTTATATACGACCGTTTCGGTCGGGAATAAATCCGGGGCGGGTTGACGCCCTCGTCACACGGCCTGCCACCTACTGGCCATCACCGAAGACACGTTGCGGGACCCGTCAGGAGACGGGCGTCCCCGTGGCTGCAGGGAACGTTATGAGCACTGCGACCCAGACCGTTGAAGAGCTCGCCAAGCAAGAGTACAAGTACGGATTCGTCACTGACGTCGAGCAGGAGACCATCCCGAAGGGGCTCAGCGAGGACGTCATCCGCCGGATCTCGGCCATTAAGCAGGAGCCTGAATGGTTGCTTGAGTGGCGGCTGAACGCGTTCCGTGTCTGGTCGAAGATGAGCGAGCCGGAGTGGCACAACGTCCACTACAACAAGGTTGATTACCAGGACATCAGCTATTACTCGGCACCGAAGCAGAAAAAGCAGCTGGAGAGCCTCGACGACGTCGACCCTGAAATCCGGGCGACGTTCGACAAACTCGGCATCTCACTCGATGAGCAGAAGCGGCTGTCGGGAGTGGCCGTCGACGCGGTCTTCGACAGTGTGTCGGTCGCCACCACGTTCAAGGGCACGCTGGCGAACCTGGGCATCATCTTCTGCTCGTTCTCCGAGGCGGTCCGCGACCATCCCGAGCTCGTCCGGAAGTATCTCGGCACGGTGGTGCCGCACAGCGACAACTTCTTCGCGGCGCTGAACTCCGCGGTCTTCTCCGACGGTTCGTTTGCCTACATCCCCAAGGGGGTGAAGTGCCCGATGGAGCTGTCGACCTACTTCCGGATCAACGCTGCCAACACCGGGCAGTTCGAACGGACCCTGCTGGTGGCCGACGAGGGCGCCGAGGTCAGCTACCTCGAGGGATGTACCGCGCCGCAGCGGGACGAGAACCAGCTACACGCCGCCGTCGTGGAGCTCGTCGCGCTCGAGGGCGCCACCATCAAGTACTCGACGGTCCAGAACTGGTATCCGGGTGACGCCGAAGGGAAGGGCGGTATCTACAACTTCGTCACCAAGCGGGGCACGGCGTTCGACAACGCCAAGATCACCTGGACCCAGGTGGAGACCGGATCCGCAATCACTTGGAAGTACCCGAGCTGCATCCTCCAGGGTGACAACTCGGTCGGCGAGTTCTACTCGGTCGCCGTGACCAACAACCGTCAGCAGGCCGATACCGGGACGAAGATGGTGCACCTAGGCAAGAACACCAGGAGCACGATCATCTCCAAGGGCATTTCGGCCGGACTGGGCCAGAACACCTATCGAGGGTTGGTGCGGATCGGCAAGGGAGCGACCAGCGCCCGCAACTTCTCCCAGTGCGACTCCCTGTTGATCGGCGACCGCTGCGGGGCGCACACCTTTCCCTATCTTGAGGTGAAGAACACTTCCTCGCAGGTCGAGCACGAGGCCTCCACTTCGAAGATTGGTGAAGACCAAATCTTCTACTGTCGGCAGCGCGGACTCTCGACTGAGGACGCCGTGAACCTGATCGTCAACGGGTTCTGCAAGGAGGTGTTCCGCGAGTTGCCGATGGAGTTCGCGGTCGAGGCGCAGAAGCTTTTGAGCATCAGCCTCGAGGGCAGCGTCGGCTAGGTACCATCGTCGTCTTCCGTACATTCCTGGGTAGTGAGAGACAAAATGCTCGAAGTAAGCAATCTGCAGGCCTCGGCCGGGCAGCGGGAGATTCTCAAGGGGATCGACCTGAAGGTGAACCCGGGCGAGGTGCACGCCATCATGGGACCCAACGGGTCAGGAAAAAGCACGCTGGCCGGGGTGCTAGCGGGGCGCGACGGGCTCGAGGTCACGGGCGGCAGCGCCACCTTCAAGGAGCAGGACCTACTGGAACTCGAACCGGAAGAGCGGGCCCGCGAGGGGGTCTTTTTAGCGTTCCAGTATCCGGTCGAGATTCCGGGCGTGAACAACGCCTATCTCCTCAAGGCGGCGCTCAATGAGGTGCGCAAGCACCGCGGCGAGCCGGAGCTCGACGCGATGGACTTCATGACGCTGATCCGGGAGCGGATGCAGCTACTAGAGATGGATGACACGCTGTTGAACCGGCCGGTGAACGAGGGATTCTCCGGAGGCGAGAAGAAGCGGAACGAGATCTTCCAGCTGGCCGTGCTAGAACCCTCGCTCGCGATTCTCGACGAGACCGATTCGGGACTCGATATCGACGCGCTGAAGATCGTCGCCAACGGTGTGAACGCCATGCGCAGCCCGGAGCGTTCGATGGTGGTGGTTACCCACTACCAGCGCCTGCTCCACTACATCGTGCCCGACTTCGTGCACGTGCTGTCCGGCGGCCGGATCGTCAAGTCCGGCGGCAAGGAGCTGGCGCTCGAGCTCGAGGAGAAGGGCTACGGGTGGATCGAGTCCGCGCCGGCGGTCGTATAGCCGCAGGGTTCTTTCGTCAGAAAGTAGCAGTCAGAAGATGAGTCAGGTAGTTACCGCGGCGCCCGATTATGCCGGGCAGTTCGCCGCCTGGTCCAGCGCCGTGCCGTTGCCGGCACCGCTGGCCGACATGCGCCGCGACGCGTTCCAGTCGTTCGAGCAGCTTGGCTTCCCGACCACCCGGCTCGAGGAGTGGCGCTTCACCAATGTGGCGCCGATCACCAAGATTCCGTTCGTGGCTCCAGAGGGCGCCTCGTCGCTGAGCCGGGAGTCACTCGACCGGCTCCAGCTCCCCCAACTGGGCGGCGCAGAGCTCGTGTTCGTGAATGGGCGGCTGGCGCCAGACCTGTCGTCGACGACCGGCCTGCCCGATGGTGTCCGGGTCGCCGGACTTGCCGAGATGCTCGCCGGTCAGGCCGGCGCGGTCGCCGGCCGGGTGGGCCAGCTTGCCGGCGCCGCAGGGCAGGCGTTTACCGCACTGAATACGGCGTTTTTGGGTGATGGCGCGGTCGTCGAGGTCGACGACGGGGTCGTGGTGGAGACACCGATTCACCTGTTGTTTGTGACGAGTCCGGACACGGCACCCGTCCTGAGTCAGCCGCGAGTGGTGGTGAGCGCGGGCGCGAACAGCCAGGTGTGTCTGGTCGAAAGCCATGCCGGCACGGGCGAGGGCGCCTACCTGAGTAATGCCGTGAGTGAGATGTGGGTGGCGGATCACGCCGTCGTGGACCACTACGTGGTAGCGCGCGAGGCCGATGCCGGCTACCACGTGGGCCAGCTGGTGGCTACCCTCGGACGCGCGAGCAACTTCTCGTCGCACGCCATCACGCTCGGCGGCGCAATCGTCCGGAACGAGGCGCGGGTAATCTTGGGCGGCGAAGGGGGCGAGTGCACGCTCAATGGGCTGTATCTTGGCACCGGACGACAGCTGGTCGACAACCAGACCACTATCGACCACGCCACGCCGCACTGCGATAGCCATGAGCTCTACAAGGGCATCCTTGACGGTCAGAGTCGGGCGGTGTTCAACGGGAAGATCATCGTGCGGCTGGATGCCCAGAAGACCGACGCGAAGCAGTCGAACAAGGCATTGCTCTTGTCCGAGGGCGCCCAGGTCACGACCAAGCCGCAGTTGGAGATCTTCGCCGACGACGTCAAGTGCACTCACGGCGCCACCGTGGGTCAGCTGGACGACGAGGCGCTGTTCTATCTGCGCTCGCGGGCGCTTTCTGAGGAGCAGGCCCGGCAGCTGCTGGTCCACGCCTTCGCCGCAGATTTGCTCGGACACATCAAGGTGGGTGCCATCCGCGAGCAGCTTGACGCGCTGTTGCTGGAACGGCTGCCGGTGGGGAGCTAAGGGGCATGACCGGGGTGGCACGGACCGAATCGGAGGATTCGGCTCACGTCCTGGACGAAACGCGGATCCGCGAGCAGTTTCCGATCCTGACCTCGATGGTCGGCGACCGGCCGCTGGTCTATCTCGACAACGCGGCCACGACCCAGAAACCCCGGGTCGTGCTGGACAGGCTGTCGCGCTACTACGCGGCTGAGAACGCGAACATTCACCGAGGCGTGTACCAGCTCAGCCAGGTCGCCACCGACGCCTACGAAGGCGCGCGCGCTAAGGTGGCCCGCTTCCTCCACGCTTCCGATCCGTCCGAGATTGTCTTCACCCGCAACGCTACCGAAGGGATCAACCTGGTGGCCCAGACCTTCGGCCGGAGCACCTTGGGCGCGGGGGACGAAGTGGTCATCTCGACCATGGAGCATCACTCGAACATCGTGCCGTGGCAGCTGCTCTGTGAGGAGAAGGGTGCAACGCTCAAGGTGGTGCCGATCAGCGACCAGGGCGAACTGGATCTCGATGAGCTGGATGTCCTACTCGGCCCGCGGACGAAGCTCGTGTCGATCGTGCACATGTCCAACTCGCTGGGGACTGTGAATCCGGTGCGCGAGGTGGTCGAACGGGCCCATGCGCGGAACGTCCCGGTGCTGGTCGACGGGTCGCAGGCTGCCTATCACATGAAAGTGGACGTGCGGGCGCTGGGCTGCGACTTCTATGTGGTGACGGGACACAAGCTCTACGGTCCCACCGGGATCGGCGCGCTCTACGGTCGGCGGACCCTCCTCGATGCGATGCCGCCCTACCAGGGAGGCGGCGACATGATCAGTTCCGTCACCTTCGACAAGACCACCTATAACGAGGTGCCCCACAAGTTCGAGGCGGGTACGCCTCACATCGCAGGGGCCATCGGTTTAGGCGCCGCTGTCGACTTTATGACGAGCATCGGGTTCGAACCGATCGTGGCGCATGAGCGACGATTGCTCGAGTATGCGACCAACGCCCTGACTGCGGTGCCCGGTCTGCGCCTGATCGGGACGGCGCCGCAGAAGGCCAGTATCCTATCGTTCGTGCTCGACGGCGTGCACGCTCACGACATTGGCACTATCGTCGATACTGAGGGTGTGGCGATTCGCACAGGGCACCACTGCACCCAGCCCGTGATGGACCGATTCGGGGTGCCCGCGACCGCCCGCGCTTCTCTGGCGATGTACAACAACGCCGATGATATCGACCGGCTGGTTGGGGCGCTGACCAAGGTGCGAGAGGTCTTCGGATGAGCGACCTCCGCGACCTCTATCAGGAAGTGATTCTGGACCACAACCGGAGTCCGCGTAACTTCGGGCCGCTCGAGGGCGCCGATCTCAAGGCCGACGGCCACAACCCGCTCTGCGGCGACAAGATCTCGATCGCGGTCAAGGTCGAGGACGGCGTGCTGACTGACGTCCGATTCGAAGGGTCTGGCTGCGCCATTTCGAAGGCCTCCGCCTCACTCATGACCGAGGGGGTCAAAGGGAAGAGTCTGGACGAAGCGCGGGCGATGTTCGAGCGGTTCCGTCAGCTTGTCACTGATCAGAATGCGCTGGTCGACCCGTCGCTCGGCAAGCTGGCGGTGTTTGCCGGTGTTCGCGACTATCCGGCCCGCGTGAAGTGCGCCATCCTGGCATGGCACACCCTTCGGGCTGCG
The DNA here is from genome assembly GCA_002346545.1 of Acidobacteria bacterium UBA2994. Classification (GTDB taxonomy): domain Bacteria; phylum Acidobacteriota; class Vicinamibacteria; order Vicinamibacterales; family UBA8438; genus UBA2994. Next base: position 2,719 of record DEAA01000004.1, on the reverse strand, counting down.
GTGGATGACAATCACGACATCGTGTCGACGGAGTGAACTGTGGGAATCTTCAACCTCAACGATTCGGCTGATCCCAAGGACGACCCCAGATCGGACACCGGCACCGCCGACGCGGCCGCTCCGGATTCGGTGGAGATGACGCCGCCCCCGGTCGCGCCGCCTCGTCCCATGATGCCGCCCCCGCCACAGCCGGTGGCCCCCCCGCCGGCCGAGACCCACGACCCGATCGACGTCGACCCGCTCAAGACCCTCGAGCTGAAACCGAAGCTGATTGAAGCCTTGTCGACGGTGTATGACCCGGAGATCCCGGTCAATATCTATGAACTCGGGCTGATTTACGACATTGATGTCGACGCTGCGGCCCTCGTCGGAATCCGCATGACCCTCACCTCCCCGGGGTGCCCGGCGGCTCAGAGCCTACCGGTCGAAGTGAAGGCCAAGGCCAAGGCAGTGCCGGGGGTGAGCGACGCCTGGGTCGACGTGGTTTGGGAACCGCAGTGGGACATGGACAAGATGACCGACGCGGCCAAGCTGCAACTAGGTTTGCTCTAGTTGTTTCCCGGCGACGCTTCCGTCTTTCGGCGCTGCTTGTCGGTCACCGTCTGCCTGGTTGTTCCCTTTTCGCGCCTTGCTGCTCGAAAGCCTCGCCAGAGAACCGGCCAGCGCAGTAGCTAAGTGGGCTAGGTGATCGGGGCGGCGTCGTCGACGTTAGCGACGCGATTGCGCCAACCTGCTTCGCCTTCTCGCACACCGTCCAGAGCCGCAGAACAGCTGCGTCGACTTCCCCGGCCGGGTTGAGCCTTCCCGGGCCTTGTCGATAAGCTAGCAGCTCGTGTGAACGTCCCGCCCGCCATGACTGCACCCACTCAGGTTCGTGTCTTCGCCCCTGCCACCCTGTCGAATCTGGGTCCCGGTTTCGACGTGTTGGGCCTGGCGCTGGAGCGGCCCGGAGACTATGTCGAGGCCGAATGGAGCGACCGCCCCGGGATCGAGCTCGTCGAGGTTACCGGTGACGACGGCCGGCTGCCGCGCGAGCCGGATCGCAACGTAGTCGGGATCGCCGCCAGCGCCGCGCTGGGCGCGACACCCCGTGACGGCGAGGCACCCGGGGTGCGCCTCAGGCTGCACAAGGGGATGCCACTGGGCAGTGGGCTCGGGAGCTCGGCGGCAAGCAGTGTGGCAGGTGCGCTGGCGGTCAGCGAGCTGAGGGGCGGTGCGCTCGACACCGCCACCCTGATTGCGTGCGCGCTCGAGGGCGAGCGGTTCGTTTCGGGCGGGGTACACGCCGACAACGTGGCCCCGTCGATACGCGGTGGCATCGTTCTGATCCGGAGCTACGACCCGTTCGAGGTGCTCTCCCTCCCGGTCCCGTCAGAGCTCCGGGTGGCGGTCGTGCATCCGCATACTTCGGTCATGACTGCCGAGGCCCGACGACTGGTGGCGGAGAAGCGGTTCGAGATTGGCCAGGCGGTTGCCAATCTGGGTCAGATCGCCGCGATGGTGACCGCACTCCACCGCGAGGATCTGGGGCTATTCGGACGCGCGATCAGCGATGCGCTGGTGGAACCGATCCGAGCGCCGCTGATTCCAGGCTTCGCCGAAGTGAAGCAGACGGCGCTCGAAGAGGATGCGCTGGGTTGTTCGATTTCTGGATCGGGACCGTCGGTTTTTGCCTTCGCGAAGAGCGATGATCATGCCGAGCGTCTGGCGGGACGTATGTCGGAACGGTTCCAGGAGGTGGCTGGTCTGGCGTGCGATACCCACACAGGACCGATCAACACGGCCGGTGCACGCAAGGTGTCGGGCTGATCAGGACGAGTTCGACGCTGACTCCTCTGATTCGACCGGCGTTGCCTTAGTGAGCGACGCCAGCGGCGTGACGGCCCAGGCGACCCCGTACACGATCACGCCTCCGATGATGACCCCGGGGTAGATCGACAGCACGACCCACAGTAGTCGGATGGGTGTGGGGTCGACGCCGAAGTACTCGGCAAGTCCACCACACAGTCCGGCCACCTTCGCGTCGGTCAGCGAGCGGGTGAGTCGTTTCCGATTTGTCGTGGGTTCGGGACCAGTCACCTCTGGAATGATCAGCCAGGCTGCTAGGTAGGCGATGATCCCGAACACGATGGCTCCGGGCACCACCGACAGCATGATCCACAGCATTCGGGTCAGCGTGGCGTCGAGGCCCAGGTAGGCTGCAAGTCCACTACAGACGCCGGCCAGCAGCCGATCGGCAACCGACCGTTCCAGGCGAATCGGGCTGGCATCCGTCCGCTGACCTGCCCCGCAGTGGGCGCAGTAGGCGTCGTCATCGGCGATCTCACGTGTGCAGCGTCGGCAGAACATCTGGAGGCTGTCCCTACATATGAGAGATGGCTCGGCCGGTCATCGGGTTCCCTGTAGGCTTCAGTCTGCATGGTAGCATCGGGCCACGACGACGTGGCGTCGTCGGATGCGGAGACCCGGCGCCGAGAGCCGGGGGAGCGTTCGTGTCGAGAACGCATCGGGATTCGATGGGCTCAGTCACTCTGTACTCTGCCGCCGAGGCGGCAACCCGTCTTTCTGCCGCGAGCAGTGTGCTCGATGGTTTCCCTCCCTCCGCCGAGGCGTTGCTGCTCGGCGGTACGCGCGACGCGGTCGACGACTTCGCCCGCGACCGCACCAGCCGTCTCGGTAGCACCTTCGGACTCCATCGCTTCAGTCTGCCTCAGTTCGC
>DEAA01000046.1 GCA_002346545.1 Acidobacteria bacterium UBA2994 | reverse complement strand
GTGTACCAGTTGTCGCGCCAGCGGCAGCGCTGGGTAGCTACGTTCGGAAGGGAGAAACGCTGAAAGCATCTAAGCGTGAAACCCTCCCCAAGATGAGATCTCCCGAGCTTCGGCTCCTGAAGGCTCCTGGAAGACTACCAGGTATATAGGCCAGGTGTGTAAGGCCCGCGAGGGCTTGAGCTTACTGGTACTAATCAGCCGTGAGGCTTGACCATTAACCTTCATTTACGCCGCATGTGTGTGACGAAGAAACTGCCGTTTGTAGGATATTCAGTTGTGCGCTGGACGCCCGGCACATGTCCGGGGTCTGGCGATCTTTCGTTCTTTGACATAGGCGACGGGTCATTCCCGTCGCATTGTTTCCCGGTGGCGATAGGAGAGGGGTCACACCCGTTCCCATGCCGAACACGGAAGTTAAGCCCTCTACCGCCGATGGTACTGCACGGGTAACTGTGTGGGAGAGTAGGTCACTGCCGGGATTTTTCTCGAAGCCCAAGGCTTGAAACCCCTTGGGCTTCGCTTTGTACGACTCCTTCAGCCTGCAGCTTTACGCAGTCGACCGCGACGGTCTTCATGCCGAGCACATGATCTACCGGCGTGCGACCGAGCTGCGAGGGAGCGACGAGTTCTCGCCGGCTTGGGGATGGTCTGTCGCACCACGGAGATTCATTAGGGCACGGTCGCATCCTCGCGGCCGTAGGACAATTGAGAATTGTCATGAACGAGCAAGGCGGCAGGCGCATCATCGTGACTGGAGGCAGTGGGTTTCTGGGACGCCGACTGGTCGCGAGACTGGAAGCTAGGGGCCACGACCAGATCTTCGTGCCGCGGCGTCGGGATTATGACTTGGTCCGGGCAGAGGATATCGGTCGACTCTTTGACGACCATCCGGCAGATCTGGTGATCCACCTGGCGGCGGTAGTCGGTGGAATCGGAGCGAATAGAGAGCGCCCAGGCGAGTTCTTTTATCAGAACTTGATGATGGGGGTGCAGCTCATCGAAGAGGCTCGGCTGCGGGGCATCGGCAAGTTTCTGTCGGTGGGCACGATCTGTGCCTACCCGAAACACACGCCTGTGCCCTTCAGCGAAGACGCGCTATGGGACGGTTATCCCGAGGAAACGAATGCGCCCTACGGCCTCGCCAAGAAGATGTTGCTGGTCCAGAGTCAAGCCTATCGCGCTCAGTATGGATTCAATGCCGTCTATGTATTGCCAACCAACCTGTACGGGCCGGGCGACAACTTCGATCTTGAAACTTCGCACGTCATTCCTGCACTAATTCGAAAGTGTGTGAAGGCGAAGGAGTCCGGGCGCTCAGAAGTGGTGGTCTGGGGAAGTGGCGCGCCGACGCGTGAGTTTCTCCACGTGGATGATGCGGCGGAGGCGATTGTCCTGGCGGCCGAGCGGTATAACGGCGCGGCCCCGATCAATCTCGGTTCGGGCCATGAGATCAGTATCAAAGATTTGGCCAACCTCATCCGCGATCAGGTGGGCTTTACCGGCGACATCGTGTGGGATCGGACGCGTCCGGACGGCCAACCCCGCCGTATGACCGACAGTTCGCGGGCCTGCGACGCGTTCGGATTCAAGGCAGTCACCCCTCTCGAGTCGGGCCTACGCCAAACTATTGACTGGTTCCTTGCGAACCGGCCGACCGATGACTAGGTCCTAGCCTACCGAGACCGTGGTGTTCCGCTACCGCTAGCAACGCCTCGGCAGCGAGGACGTGGTTGTGGAGCACCCGAGGAGCGACCGGTCCAGAGCGTCGCTCTGGTTCGACTTCAGGGTGGTGCGGAAGGGCGCCGGTCCGGTCGCGTACCGGTGGTGACCCGTGGTGACCGGCGCGCGGGCCTAGTCGGACACCGCCAGCTCGCCCGGCACGATCGGCCTGGTCCGTGGCAGTTTTCCGCGGAAAGACAGGTAACCGACGAAGGCAAGGATCCCGACGAAAACCGCGAGCTTGAAGATGTCGCCTAGCCGACCCGCAGGTACGGCATACCACATGAACCAGAGCACCGGTTGGGCGATGCACATGGCCCAGACCGAGCCATAGAAGTAGCGCCGTTCGTGACCTTCCCCCTTGGTGGACGCCTTCACGCGGGGCAGCTGTCCGAGGGCGCCGAGGATCCAGATGGCGATGGCCAAGGGGAAGTACGCCGTCTCGTACATCTGCCGCAGGCTCCAGACGCCGGTGACGATTGCCACGACGAGCCCGGCGATGTTGAGCAGGCCGAAGGTTATTACCGCGCTCCAGGCGAACGTGTAGCAGACGCGCCGGTAGAGCGGGTTCGGTCGGTCTTCTGTGAATCGAATGATGTAGGGGCGAGGCTCGCAGCCGGGAAGATGGCCGCGGGCACCCGCTATGCCGGTGCTGAGGAGCACCACGCCCATCCAGACCCCCATGCGCTGATCGAAGCCGCCTTCGAACAGATCGAAGGTCAGCGGACCAGGCATGATGAAGAAGACGAAGATCCAGATCGGCCAGTGATTGAACCGGTAGTAGAGCTTGTTTCGATACCGGATCTTGCGCTCGCTGGCCAGCTCGACAGGGATGCCCTCTGGGGTAACCGTGGTGGGGGACTCGATTGTCACGGCGCTCTTATACCGTACCGTCCAACCGCCAGTCCCGTGACAAAGGTCGTCGACCGTGCGCTCGTCATGGGCGAAGTAGCACTTTCAGGCTGGTCCTGGTGGCAGCAAAGGCGGCGTGGTGCTCGTCGAGCGGGAAGCTGTGTTCGATCAGCGGCTCGGTTAGGACGCGACCATCGGAGATTCGCTCCAAGGCGGCGTCGAACGGACCGCAGCGTGAGCCCACCAGGGTGACCTCGTCGACAATGGCCGGCCAGAGGGTGACCGCCGTGTCCCCGTGCACCGTCGATTTCATGACCACCGTGCCGCGAGGGCGGACGAGCGCCAGCGCAGACTTCAGGCCGTCGGCCCGCCCGGTGACATCGATCGAGATATCGAACGACTTTTCGGCGGGCGGCTCGGCCGCTGTGCGCGGGATCAGTCCCAATTTGGCGGCGAGCCGAAGCTTTCGATCATGCCGGCCGATCAGCGTTGTCTTGGCTCCAGCGGCGCGGAGGACCTGACCGACAAGCAATCCCATCCGTCCGTCGCCGATAACGGCCACCCGCGATTGTGGTCCAACATCGACCTGGGTCAGGATCTCGCAGGCGGCGGCGGTCGGCTCGACCAGCACCGCGGCTGCATCGTTGAGCCTCTCCGGGACTCGATGGAGATTGGCGGCGGGTAGCGAGAGGTGCGTCGCGAAGGCGCCGTGCCGGTTCACGATACCCAGCACGCTCCTAGTCGGGCAGTGATTCGAGGTGCCGGCGTGGCACCAGTGACACCCGCCGCAGCCCACGTTGATCTCGCCGACGACTCGGGTCCCGATCCAGTGCCGGTCGCCGTCGGGAGCGGTTTCGACGATGCCGACGAATTCATGCCCCGGTACGCCCGCGAAGCCCGCGTACCCTTCGAGTATCTGTAGGTCGGTACCGCAGATGCCGGCGGCGAGTACCCGTATCCGGCACTCGTCGCTCCGAATCTCGATTTCCTCGTCTGAGAGCCGCCTCGTCGTGCCGCCTTCGCTGGATGGCGCTACGCGCAGCGACCGCACTAGCGGGACCTCACGAGGTGCCAGGCGTACTGCACCGTTACCACGGCGATCGGGACGCCGACCATGATCCACGCCCACTTCCAGTCCTCGGACTGCCAATACCCGTAGCCGATAGCTACCAGAAGCAGCAGGTTCAGGCCGACGCCGACTGCAGTGTGCTTGTTCGCGGTCGGGGACTGGGGATCGAGGTCGGTGGTCATGTCTGCGACGTTGGCCTTGTGGCTTTCGAGGACACCCCGCTTAGGGGCTGGTCTCGGTGAGGGTCCGGATCAGGCTCTCGAAGTGCGCGGACTGGACGTAGCCGGAGTTGGTGGCGGCCATCAGGTCACGACCATCCGGTACGATCTCGAGGATGTTGTAGCCGGCGCGGCCCATGTCGCGGGCGCCACGGACGTAGCGGTCGGTAAATCCGAGGATGTGCCCGAATTCGTGCGCCATGGTTCGGTTCGAGATGGGCGACGGACCCACCGCGACGTAACGTCCGGGGATGGCGTAGGTGCGGTTCGAACCCGTGGTCAGCACCCCGCCATCTGTCGGAAAGCGCGCCACATGGTCGTTGAGCACGATGTGCTCGCCATCCGTCGGCGTCGGATCTCCGCCGTAGACTTCGGCGGCGGTCATGGTTCGCAGGTCGACCTCGAGCCGATAGGCGACCCCGTCAGCCTCTAGCTGCCAGATCGTCTCGATGGCCTCGACCGACGCCCTCACGAAGTCGGCGTCCGGGATGTCCGTGTAGAGGGGCACCTTAAGGAGCTTGCGTCGGGGCGTGTTCTCGACGACCTCGATGAACGACGGCGCCGCCGGTTCCTGTTGTCCTTCCTCGATCTGGGTGTCGAGGGCAGCGATCTCCGCCTTGACTTGCTCGGCACTCTCGTTGGACATGTTCCGGGTGGCGAGCAGGTGCCGGTTCTGTTCACGCTCGACCACCGCATCATGCAGGATGATCTGCTGCTCGAAGCGGCCCCAGTCGTTGGCGATGATCTCCTGCCAGAACCGGTTGTGTTTCAGATGCTGGTCGACCTGCCGCTGGCCGGCCTCGAGTGCGTCATATCCGTCGGTCAGTTGCTCGTAGGTCTGACGACGGGTCTCTGGTGTCATGCCGTCGACCTGATCCAACTGCTGCTCCGCGTTGGCCAGCGCGGTCTGCTGCCGGTCGAGAATCTGGTTGGTCCAGGGCCAGCTATAACCGCCCGATCGAGGCGGTGTCGGTTCGGTCGCCTCCGCTACCGTGAACTCGGGCACGATCTGGTAGCCATAGGGCACCGGGGTCGGCGGCTCCTTCGTCAGCTTCTCGGCCAGGTCGTGGGCGTCCGCTGCCAGATGCTCCCGCAGCCGGGTTTGATAGCGCTTGAGGCGCTCGACATAGGCCTCGTAGGTGGCCTCGACCATGTCCCCGCGGGCGATGTAGGCGGCGACGGGAGGCTCGGCCTCGTCGGCCGGTTGGGCGGCCGCGGGCCAGGCGATCACGGCTCCGACGGTCAGGCACGCGAGCCGCTGTCGAATGGCACCTTCCGGCATTTCATGGCTCCAGATTAGTGACGGGTGGGGACCGGTGGAGAGCGGCCAACTCTCCCATTGTAGCGCGACCCGTTGAGGCTTCCGGCCCATGGGTTGGGCGCGGAGATAGAATAGCGGCGTGATCAGCGCCCTTGGTTCGCCGGTTCGGCTGCTGTGCTGCGCGCTCGCCACCTTGTTAGTGCTCAGCAGCCAGCCGACTGGCCAGGCTCCCCCCGGGTTCGACGAGCTCTTCCTGGAGAAGACAATGCGGGTCGACTACGTCCATTCCGGCGGGCTCGGGCAGGAGATCCTCGCGCTCGACCAGGTGGTGTCTGATGGGCCGTGGGCCGGTTCTCGCACCCGTCTCACGGACGACCTCAATCTCGGCAAGTACCTCTTCGAGGTGATCGACCGTCGGACGAATCTGGTCATCTACTCCCGCGGGTTCGCGTCGATCTATGGCGAATGGGAGACCACCGCGGAAGCGCGAGAGGTGTACCGCAGCTTTCACGAGTCACTCCGGTTTCCGTGGCCGAGACGGCCGGTGCAGGTCGTGCTCAAAGTGCGCGATAGCGAGAACAGTTTTCACCAGATCTGGTCCACCGTCGTCGATCCGAACTCTCGCTTCGTCAACCCGGCCGACCGAATTCCCGCCGGTGAGGTTTGGCCGATCATCGAGAGTGGGCCGCCGTCCGAAAAAGTCGACCTGTTGGTTATCGGCGACGGATACACGGCCGCCGAGGTCCCGAAGTTCCGCGCCGACGCGACCCGATTGGTGGACGCGCTGTTTGAGGAGGAGCCGTTCCGGAGCCGACGAGCCGATTTCAATGTTTGGGGCCTCGACTTGCCGTCGGCCGAGTCGGGGGTGAGCCGGCCGCGCGCGGGCCAGTTCCGCCGTACCCCGGTGTCGGCGGAATACAACATCTTCGATTCCGATCGTTACGTGCTCACCTACGATAACCGGGCGCTCCGGGACGCCGCGTCCGCTGCGCCCTACGAGTTCCTAGAGATCCTGGTCAACGAGGACCAGTACGGCGGGGGAGGTATCTTCAACTTCCAGGCGACCGCGGCCGCCGACACGGGCTTCGCGGAGTACGTGTTCATCCACGAGTTCGGCCATCATTTTGCGGGTCTGGCCGATGAGTACTACACCTCAGACGTCGCCTATGAGACGGGCGGGGCCTACCATCCTGAGCCGTGGGAGCCGAACGTCACGGCGCTCCATGACCCGGACAACGTGAAGTGGGGAGACCTAATCGCGGCTGACACCCCGATTCCCACCCCGTGGGATAAAGTGGCTTTCGAGACCGGGAGCACGGCGGCCCAAACCGAGCGCCGCGCACTCCGCGACGAAAGGGCGCCAGAGACGCGCGTGGACGATCTCTTCACCGCGCAGATGGAGCGGGAGACGGCGCTCTTGTCCGCCATGCCCCACGCGGGCAAGGTCGGCGCCTTCCAAGGTGCGTCCTACGAGCCTACCGGGCTGTATCGATCCGAGATCGACTGCATCATGTTTACCCGGAATCCGGTCGGGTTCTGCCAGGTGTGCAGCCGGGCGATCGAGAACGTCATCGACCAGTATTCGCGACCGTGACCATGACCCCAGAGTTCATCGACGAATTGGAGCAGCGCATCGGGTCCGAAGCCGTGGTGCGTGACCAGAGCGAGCTGCTGACCTATGAGTCTGATGGTCTGGTGTCGCATCGCTCGCGGCCAGGCGTCGCGGTGTTACCGCGAACGGTTGAGCAGGTGCGGGCCGTGGTCCGGGCATGCCACGAGGCTGGCGTCCCGTTTGTCGCGCGTGGGCAGGGGACGGGCCTGTCGGGCGGCGCGCTTCCCCATCCGGATGGTGTGCTGATCGTTATGACTCGCATGAATCGGGTGGTAGAGATCGACATTCCGAACGAGCGGATCACTGTCGAGCCAGGAGTGATGAACCTTGAAGTAACCAGACAGGTGACGCCGCACGGTTACTACTACGCGCCGGATCCTTCCAGCCAGGTGATCTGCTCGATTGGCGGCAACCTAGCCGAGAACTCTGGCGGCGCGCACTGCCTGAAGTACGGTTTCACGGTGCACCACGTGCTCGGAGCCGAAGCCGTAATGCCGGATGGCACGCTGGTGCACGTCGGGGGGCTGGCCGTCGACAGCCCCGGGCTCGACCTGCTGGGAGTGCTGGTTGGGTCGGAGGGCACGCTCGCTGTTGTGACCAAGGTGATGCTGCGGCTGCTGCGGCGACCTGAGTCCGTGCGTACGCTGCTCGCCGCGTTCGATTCAACTGACAACGCTGGCAACGCGGTCTCGGACGTCATCGCTGCCGGCATCATCCCGGCGGCAATCGAGATGATGGATCGGACCACGATCCGGGCCGCGGAAGCGGCCGTGCAGCCAGGTTTCCCAGACGCCGAGGCGGTGCTCATCGTGGAACTTGACGGGCACGAGGCCGAGGTGGCGGCTCAGTTCGAGCAGATCGAAGCGATCTTCGCCAAGAACCAGGGGTGGGGTGTCCAGGTGGCTCGCGACGATGCGCAGCGCGGTCGGATCTGGATGGGGCGCAAGGCGGCGTTCGCCGCGATGGGCCGGGTGTCGCCCAGTTACTACGTCCAGGATGGGGTCATCCCCAGAAGCCGGTTGCCAGAGGTGCTTCGGCGGATCCGCCAGCTCGAGCAGGACTCCGGGCTAACCATCGGCAACGTGTTCCATGCCGGCGATGGCAATCTGCATCCGCTGGTCTGCTACGACGATGCCGTGGAGGGACAGGCGGAGCTGGCCGAGCGGGTCGCGTCGGAGATCCTGTCGTATTGCCTCGATGTCGGCGGATCGCTGACCGGCGAACATGGTATCGGCGCCGACAAGGCCTGCCACATGCCGAAGATGTTCGGCGACGACGACCTCGCGACGATGCAACTCGTTCGGGTAGCCTTCGATCCGGAGGGGCTCTGTAATCCAGACAAGCTGTTTCCGACACCTCGCTTGTGCGGTGAGGTGCCCGGACCGTATCGGGCGCATCCGGCCGAGGCGGCAGGACTGGCCGAGCGAGTGTGAGAGGTCATGCACGACGCTGAGGGACGCCGCACTGGAGCCGCCGCCGACGCCGTCGACGGTGTCGTCCCCCGATGGGTGGCTGAGCCAGCGAGTCAGGAGGGTGTCGCTCGGACATTGGCGCAGGCGGGTGCCGACGGCCACGCGGTGCTGGTGCAGGGCGGGGGTACCAAGCTTGGATGGGGACCGCGGCTCGAGTCGGTCGACGTCCTCCTAAAGACCGGCCGCCTCAACGAGGTCGTTGCCCACCGCCACGGCGACCTTACTGCGACCACCCAGTCCGGCATCACGCTGGCTGAGACCAACGAACGTCTCAGCGCGCATCGCCAGTGGCTGGCGCTCGACCCGCCCGATCGAGCGAGGGCGACGGTCGGCGGGATCCTGGCCACCAACGACGCCGGACCCCGTCGTCACCGCCACGGAGCGCCACGGGACCTGATCATCGGGATGACGCTGGTTCGTGCTGACGGCGTCACGGCGCAGAGCGGCGGCATCGTGGTCAAGAACGTCGCCGGCTACGATGTGGCGCGGCTCCTCACCGGGTCGTTCGGCAGTCTGGGGGTGATCGTCGACGCCACGTTCAAACTGGCGCCCCTGGCCGAGGCGTCGAGTACGGTGGTCGTCGAGCTGCCTGACGCCAAGGTCGCCGTCGGCTACGCCGTCGATCTCCTCAGCCGCGGTTTGACGCCAGCCGCCCTCGAGATAGCGACCGACCCGCTCCGCGTCGTGCTGAAGTTCGAGTCGCTCGAATCGGTAACTGAGGCGCAGGCCGAGGAGGCGGTGACGCTCGCCGAAACCCACGGCGGGCTGGGGCAGTTGCTCGAGGTCGATGCACAGAACGAGTTCTGGACGGCGCACGAGCGGCGGGTCTTTGCAGAGGACGGTACCCTGCTCAAGGCGGTCGTCCTGCCGGCCAACCTCCCGTCGTCGCTGAGTTGGCTCGACGAGGCAACTGCTAGCCGCGGACTGTCGTATGTGCTGGCCGGGCAGGCGGCGCTCAGCGTCCTGCATCTCAGATTGACGGGCCCGGTGGAGAAGCAGGCCGCGCTCGTCTCGGAGTGGCGCGAACGTCTCACACTCGGGCGAGGGAGCGTGGTGGTCCGGCGTGCCACAGCCGAGCTCAAGGCGTTGACCGATGTCTGGGGATCTGTGGGCGATACGTTCGAGGTGATGCGCGAGGTGAAGCGCCGGTTCGATCCTCGGGCGACCCTCAACCCTGGCCGCGGTCCGGGTGGGCTGTAGCCGTCCTGACCTCAGCGGGGCAGCGATTCGCCCCGGATCGACGCATCCACGAGCTCGATTAGGTGATACGTCGGCAGCGGCGTTCCCGCCACGTCGAGGCGGCTGGCGATCTGCAACAGGCAGCCAGGGTTGCTCGACGCCACCGCATTGGCCCCGGTGCTGTGGATGTATCCCGCCTTCCGGTCGCCAAGTTCGGTCGCGGTGTCCGGCTCAACCAGGTTGTATATGCCGGCCGACCCACAGCAGATGCCGGCTTCCGGCACCTCTTTCACGTCCAACTCGGGGATCGTCTCGAGGACCCGGCGCGGTTCGGCGCTCACGCCCTGGGCATGCTGGAGATGGCAGGCGTCGTGATAGGCCACACTGAGTGGCACCGGATGGCGCGGCGCGCGCGGTTCTAGCTCAGCCAACAGTTCCGAGATGTCTCGGCATTTGCTGGCCAGCGCCTGGGCACGGTCGGCGTAGCGCGGGTCGTCGCGGAGCAGGTGGCCATACTCCTTTAACGTCGAACCGCATCCCGCCGCGTTGATCACGATGGTGTCCACCTCGGCCGCCTCGTTCTCGAAGGCGTCGATGAATCGTCTGGCTGCGTCAGCAGCGTCCCGGTCCTCTCCCGCATGCAGCATCAGCGCGCCGCAGCAACCCTGCGAGGGCGGAATCACGACCTCGCAGCCTTCCGCTGTCAGGACCCTGATGGTGGCGCGGTTCACCTCGTCGAAGAACACCCGTTGCACGCAGCCCAGCAGCAGGCCCACTCTCCGCCGCCGCTCGCCTACAGCTGGCACCCGATACGGCGTGTCGCTCCACGCGCCGCGCAGGGACACCGGAGGCAGGACGGCTTCCATGGCCCGCAACCGCTTCGGGAGCAGACCGAGGATGCCTGTGGCTCGCGCCAATCGCTGCATCCCCAGTTGCTGATAGCCCCATAGCTTAGTGGCGACGATCCGCAGCCGGTCAGGGTGCGGAAAGAGAGTGAAGATGAGCCGCCGGAACAGGCGGTCGGCCAGGCTCCGGTCGATCTTCCGCTCGACCTGTGGACGCGTGGCTTCGAGCAGCCTGTCGTACTGCACGCCTGATGGACAGGCGCTGACGCACGACATACAGCCGAGACAGGTGTCGATATGTCGGCCAAACGATGTCGTGAGATCCGTATCGCCCTCGAGCCCACCCTTGATGAGCGCGATGCGCCCGCGCGGAGAGTCTGTTTCCCGTCCCCACAACAGATAGGTCGGACAAGCGGGGAGGCAGAACCCACAGTGCACGCAGTCGGCGACTAGCGCGGAATTGGGCTTGTGGCGGCTGTCGAAGGCCGTGGACATTTAGCGAACAGTCTACCTTGGGGGTGGAACCACGCGGCAGTATCATGCTGAGAACTACCCGACGGCAGAGGAGGCACGGAGGCTGACGATGGCGAGAGCGATTCGTATTCACGAGCATGGTGGACCCGAAGTACTGCGCTGGGATGAAGTCGATCCCGGACAGCCTGGACCTGGACAGGCGCTGATCCGGCAGACGGCCGCCGGGCTCAATTTCATCGATGTCTACCATCGCACCGGCCTCTATCCGGTGCCGGCGATGCCCGCTGTGATCGGAAACGAGGGCGCGGGCGTCGTTGAGGCCATCGGGGAGGGTGTGACTGACGTCGCCGTGGGCGACCGGGTTGCCTACTCGATGAGCTTGGGCGGCTACGCTGAGCAGCGTGTGCTCGAGGCGAGTCGTCTGGTGAAGGTGCCCGACGTTATCACTGACCAACAGGCGGCGGCGATGATGCTCAAGGGCTCCACCGTGCAGTACCTCATCCGCCGGATCTATCCGGTGAAGCGGGGCGACACGATTCTGCTCCACGCCGCAGCCGGAGGCGTCGGTCTGATCGCCTGCCAGTGGGCTAAGCACCTGGGTGCGACTGTCATTGGCACCGTTGGCACCGACGAGAAGGCGGAGCTGGCGCGAGCGCACGGCTGTAACCACCCGATCGTCTACACCCGGGAAGACGTCGTAGCACGGGTGAAGGAGCTGACCGATGGCGCCGGCGTACCTGTGGTGTTCGACTCGGTGGGGAAGGACACCTTCGTGGCCTCGCTCGATTGTCTGCAACCTCGAGGGTTGATGGTGAGCTACGGGAACGCGTCGGGAGCCGTCGAACCGTTCAGTCCAGGTCTGCTCGCGGCTAAAGGTTCGCTCTTCCTGACTCGTCCCACCCTGGCCAGCTACATCGCCACTCGCGAGGAGCTCGACGCGACGGCCGACGACTTGTTCTCGGTAGTAGCGAGTGGTGCCGTCAAGGTGGAAGTCAGTCAGGCGTTTCTGCTGAAGGACGTGGCGCAGGCGCATCGCGACCTGGAAGCACGGAGGACGACCGGGTCGACCGTGCTGCTCATGGAGGAGTAGTCGAGCGCCATGCCACGTGGTCATCCAGCTGACGACGCTCAGCGAGGCTCCTGGACGTCGACCGTCACGCTCGGTCTGGTCGCGGTCCTGTCGTTCGCGATGCAGGCGTGCGGCCCCCAGACTCCTCTGGAGGAGGTTGCCGACAAGCCGGTCGCGGCTGGACCGTTGACCGACGGTCTTCGGGCTCACCGTCCAGCCGTGCCCGGCGTGCGGGGCTTGGTTACGGCCGGTCATCCGTTGGCGGCGATGGCCGGGATGCAGATACTTACCCAGGGCGGTACCGCGGCCGACGCGGCAGTTGCCGTGCTGGCGACATTGAACTTGGTCGAGCCGATGATGTCCGGGGCCGGTGGCAACGGGTTCTTCACGGTGTTCGACGCTGCCACCGGCGAGGTAGTCTCGCTCAATGCCACCGGCGCCGCTCCGCGCGCGCTCGACGCGTCCGCCCTGTCGTCAGAGGAGCTTGATCGCGGCATCCACGCGGGGGTCGTGCCGGGGCTGCTGGGTGGATGGATCGCGTTGATGGAACGCTACGGCGTGATGTCGCTTGAGAGGGTGTTGGCGCCGGCGATCGGTTATGCCGAGCAGGGACACCCAGTCGACGCCTACGTGGCAGGGTCGCTCGATCGCTCTCGCGAGCTACTCGAGTCTCACTCCACCACGGCAGCGGTGTTTCTCCTTGACGGCGTGCTTCCTGAGGCGGGCGTGATGGTCCGGTTCCCGCAGTTGGCCCGAACGTTTCGGCGGCTGGTCGAGGCGGAGGAGACCGCTCGCTTGAACGGCGGGAACCGGGAGTCCGGGCTTCAGGCAGCGTTTAGGCGTTTCTACCGAGGGGACATCGCTCGTGACATGGCCAGGTTCTACCAGGACCGTGGCGGCGCCTTCACCCGCGACGACTTCGCGCGCTACGAGCCTGTTTGGACCGAGCCGGTGCGGACGACCTACCGCGGGTTTGACGTCTACTCCAGTCCGACGACATCTCGCGGCGGGTTGGAAGTGCTCATGCAGCTGAACCTGCTGGAGGACTTCGACTTGGCCGCGCTGGGACATAATTCTGCGGAGGCGCTCCATTTGGTGGCCGAGGCGATCAAGGTGACCAAGGCCGACGTTTACGCCTATGCGGTCGACCCGGCCCATGCGTTGATGCCGACGGCTGGTCTCGTATCCAAGACGTTTGCTGATGATCGTCGGAGCCTGATCGATAGGGATCGAGCCATGCCCTTCCCGGATGCCGGCGTGCCGGACGGCGCCGAGAGGAGAACCGCGCGTGCCGCGGCGCCGGCGCGGCGCGGCGCCTACGAGACGAGCGTTCCGGGGAGCACGACCAGTTTCACAGTGGTCGATACGGCAGGGAATGTCGTGGTCGCCACCCCGACGCTGGGCAGCCTCTGGGGCACGGGCGTCGTGGTGGGTGAGACCGGGCTCCTCTTCAACAACGGTTCGCGCGTTGGTTCCACCGCCCCATACCCCGAGCACGCCAACTACGCGCGCGGGGGCCAGATCCCGATTCTCAATAACTCGCCGACGCTGGTGCTCAAGGATGGTGCTCCGTTCCTCGCGCTCGGAACGCCGGGCGGCGAGACGATCGGGCAAACCCAGTTTCAAGTGCTCCTGAACGTGCTCGACTTCGGACTGGGCATTCAGGAAGCGGTCGAAGTGCCACGCATCGCGCTCGACGCCGACCCCAACTTCTATCGTGCCGGCGCCGAGGTGACCATGCGTGTCGAAGCTCGTATGCCGGCGACGGTGATGGCTGAGCTCGCCCGGCTCGGCCATGACGTCGAGCCGGTGTCGGAGTATGTGCTCGGCAACATGCAAGCCGTGCTGTGGACTGAGACGGGTGCGATGCTGGCTGGCGCAGATCCACGGCGGATGATGTACGCAATCGGGTGGTGATGGAGAGTCCGTGGTAGCGTCCAGAATAATCCTGCTTCTGTTACTGCCGTCTGTTGTGACGCCGGCGCTAGCACAGCCTGGCGGAGGGTGGATCAGGATTCCGGCCGGGGCCTTCCTCATGGGCTGCGTGGACGCCGATCCGAACTGTCTCGACAGCGAACGGCCGCAGCACGAGGTGTCGTTTGTTGCGCCCTACGAGTTGATGGTCACCGAGGTGACGGTGGCCGACTATGCGGCGTTCGTATCCGCCGCGGGTCATCGGGCCCCATCGTCTCCAGACTTTCCGCAGGGTGGAGACCATCCGGTCGTGCTGGTTAGCTGGGACGATGCTGCGGCATTTTGCAGCTGGACCGGCGGACGGTTGCCGACCGAGGCCGAGTGGGAGTACGCCGCGCGCGGGGGGCGCGACGGGCTGGTGTACGGGTCGATCGCAGAGCTGACCCGGGAATTGGCCAACTTCGGGGCGCCGCAGTGTTGTGAGGGTGCTACCGGAGGCGGGGACCTTTGGACGAATACGGCTCCGGTCGGTTCGTTTCAGCCGAACCCCTACGGTGTCCACGACATGGTCGGCAATGTCTGGGAATGGGTCGATGGGTGGCTGGACGAGAGCTACTACGCGAACTCGCCGGCCGTCGACCCTCCCGGCGCCGACAGCGGCTTCGCTCGCATCGCGCGCGGGGGCTCCTGGCTGAACTTTCCGGCGGCGTTACGCAGTTCGGTGCGGCTTCCGTTCGCCCAGACGGGTCAGACGAGCAATGTCGGCATCCGTTGCGCCCGTGACGTGGCCGCCTTGGCCGCTGATGAGTGACACATTGCTCGTGCTTGCGATCTCGGGCGCTGGCGTGCGATTCTCTGTGGACGAAACAAGTGTCATCGGACCGTTTCCGTCCCGTTTGGGGGCGAGTCGTATCCGCTGGCGCAGCAGGAGATAGATAATGAAGCCTTCAACCGGGCGTAGTTCTCGACGGCGGTTCATGAAGCAGGCAGTTCTGGGAGCAGGTGCCACAGCAGCATCCCTTGGCGCCGGCGGTGCTGCTGTGCGCGCGGCTGAGGAAGAGGACGTCGCTCCGATCACTGTACCGTCCGAGTTCGAGACGGCGAAGAGCGCCTCGCTCCCGACGGTCGATTTTCCGATGACCGGTGCGCAGGTCTTTGCCAAGGCCTGTAAGGAAGAAGGCGTCGCGGCGCTGTTCTGTTGTCCGGGCAACTACTCCGTGGTTCACGCGATTTCAGACACGGGCATCCCGACCTACGGTGGTCGTCACGAGGGCTCGTTGTGTCACGCTGCCGACGCGTTCTGCCGGGTGACCGGTGAGATCGCGGCTACGTCTGGCACCGAAGGCCCAGGCTTCACCGACATGATCTGCGCGATTGCCGCCGCCAACTCGGCGCGGTCGCCGGTTCTGGTGCTGGCCAGCAATAAGACCGTGTTCGCCGAGGACACCGAGCGCGGCATTCAGGATGCCTATCAGCAGCCCACCACCGAGGGGATGCGCAAGTATGGCAAGCGCCTGATCACGCCGGCCCGCGTGCACGAGTATGCCGGCTACGCTTTCCGGCAGCTGAAGAGCGGCGTGCCCAAGCCGGTCCACCTCGATTTCCCGGCCGAGATCGCTAACGGGCGGTTCCGTGACGCCAGCGAGATTGAGTACTACTTCGACAAGTCGAAGTATCGGACGGAGACCAAGCCGTTCCCCGATCCGCAGGCGATCGACCAGGCCGTCTCGATGATCCGGGCCTCCGAGCGCCCTATGCTCGTCTCGAGCAACGGGGTGTTCTACAGCAAGGCATGGGAGCCGCTGCGCCGGTTGGCCGAGCGTGCCCAGATTCCGGTTGTCGAGTCGGGCGCGATGAAGGGCCAGTTCCCGGCCGACCATGAACTGTCGGCCGATACCGCGCCGGGCGCACTCGCTAGCGCCGATCTTGTGCTGCTGGTCGGCCAGTACTGTATGCCGACGCAGGGCGAGTTTGCCTTCGGACCAGACACCAAGTACATCCGTATCGATCCGGATGCCGAAGACATTGGTCGGAACCTGCCAATCGATCTCGGTATCGTGAGTGATGAGCGGGCCGCACTCGAGGCACTGGCCGCCGAGGTGCCACGCCTCCGCCACGACGCCTGGGTGGCCGAGGTCGCCTCGGCGCGTGACGCGTTCGAAGCCGAGAACGAAGAGTACTACCGGACCGGTCTGGGTTACACCGACGCGGTGCACCCCGCGGTGATTGGCAAGGAGCTCGCCGACTTCGTCGACGGCACCCTGCCCGGTGATCGCACGACGATTGTCCAGGGCGGCTACGGCATCGCCCGCTACACCCGCCGCTACCTCCGGAGCTACCGGCCGGCCCAGATCATGAACGGCGCCTACCAGTACGGCGCCATCGGCCCAGACGTCGGCTATACGATCGGTGTGGCGGCGGCGGTACGCCAGGGTGCGGGAGCCCAGGCCGACTACCAGGGTCATCCGATCATCGCCATCACCGGAGACGCCGGCTTCGGCTACACCGGCATGGAGATGGAGACGCTCTCGAAGTACCGCCTACCGGCGGTCGTGATCGTCTACAACAACAATGCGTGGGGTACCTGGGAAGGCCAGCGAAACAACCAAGTCGGACTCCCGGTCCATTTGTTCCAGGAGAACCTGCGGTACGACAAGATGGGAGAGGCGCTCGGCGCGCATGGCGAGTATGTGACCACCCCGGCAGACTTCCGCCCTGCGCTGGAGCGGGCCTATCAGGTGGCGCTTGACGAGAGTCGACCTTCGGTGGTCAACGTACAGGCTAAGAAGGAGTTTTGGCTGCGCGACCAGTACGCACCTGGCTTCATGGGTAAGCTCGAGCCCGGTGTGATGTCCTACTACCACTAGGCCGCCTTCCGGCGGTACGCTCACGGGGGTGCTCGCCTTTTGCGAGCATCCCCACCTTTCCTCACATTGACCACATCACGGCGAGTAGGGCGGAAGCTTGCGGCGGCTCCGAAGACGACTAGGCGACGGCTCACGCCGGCCCAGTCGCTGGAACTCGTGCGGGCGAAGTTACAGGCCTATGCAGATCGTGGAGTCTTCCGCGGTTTCAGCGAGCAGCGAAAAGTCGCTGCGAACCACCGATTTAGGTTTTCGTGGCTCGGTCCCCGTCCGTTGAACTTGAGCTACGCCTCAGAGACTGGTACGTTCGTCTTCCGCAGCGTGCTTCCATCCATGCCCGCTCGCTCGCCTCTGTACCGCGATCTCGATGGATTCGTGGCGGGACGGGCAGACCCCAAGCTGCCGGATCACCGGCGCGTTGACCGGCGTCGAGCGCGGGCACGGCTTGTACCGCGCCGCGGTGAGGTATCGCTGGAGCTGGTGGCGACCAGGAACCACCACGAGTACGGCGTGCAGAAGCTCGTGAACCTCGTACACGAGGTGTTTCTCCATCTGCACGCGTATCATCCTGAGTACATGTGGGAGCACTTCGACGCCCCGCAGGAGTGAAGGGAGGGCAGGCATGCTGAGAGGACACCGCACAATGCTCGTGGCGACGCTGTTGTTTGTGACCGCCGCCTGGACCTTGTCGGCACGGCAGGCCCATCCGGTCGAGCCGCATCGCCATCCCGAGGGACAGGCGCTCGAGAATCCGTTCGAGGTGACCGACGATTCCATCGCGACCGGCAGGCAGCGCTATGTCTTCATGTGCCGCGAGTGTCACGGCAACCGGGGCCTGGGGGACGGAGACATGGCCCATGCGGGAGGTGATGTACCCGATTTCACCGACGACACCTGGCTGCACGGTGAGAGCGACGGCGAGATCTTCCTGGTCATCAAGGAGGGTGTTACCGCCGACATGCAGCCCTACAAGGAGCGCATGGGCGACGAGGACATCTGGCACCTTGTGAACTACCTCAAGACCCTGTCCCGATGAGCGAGACGCTGGACTTTCGGCCAATGGAGCCTGCCGACGCCGAGGCGGTCTCACGGCTGATTCTTGGAGCGTTCGGCACCTTCATCGCCCAGGAGTACAGCGAGGAGGGGCGCCGCGAATTCACGCGGTATGTCGAGCCGGCTGAACTCATTGAGCGGGTGGCCGCAGGGCACTTCCTGCTACTGGCTGAGCAGGACGAGCGGCTGGCCGGCGTGATCGAGCTCCGCAATCATGACCACGTGTCGCTGCTCTTCGTCGATGCAGCGTTCCAGCACCGGGGTATCGCTCGGGATCTCCTCTCTCGCGCCTTGGCGGTCGCCAGGCCGGCCCGGCCAGACCTCGAGCGGGTAACGGTGAACTCGTCCCGTTTCGCCGTTCCGGCCTACGAGCGGCTGGGTTTCAGGCAGACCGGACCGGAACGCACGGTCAACGGCATCGTCTTCATCCCGATGGCTCACGAGCTGACATCAGACTGAGTTCCCACTAAGTGTCACCAGGCACGGCTTCTTCAAGCCCAGTACGGTCGTGCCATCTTTGCTGCTAGCGGTGTCCCTAGGGCGTCGCGGAGTAGCGCATGCCAAAATCAGCCCCTCAGGACGCGGCTCAGACTCCCCTGATGGTGGTGTTCAACGAGGTCGATACGTTCCCTGAGACTATGCCGTAGTTCGTCAGGTTCGTGCCGTTCCGCGGCTAGACCTCATCGCCAACGACTGCTCGGCCAACAGGACCTCCGAGATTCTGGCCGAGTTCGAGGCCGCCGATCAGAGCCAGTAGCCTCTCCCCTAATGGGTGCCTATCCGATACAAAGCTGAATAGGTGCGGATGAGCAGGCTGCCGTCCACAATGGCCGGTGTCGCCATGGTGAACTCGTCCAAGGTGTTCGTGTGCAGCACCTCGAACTCAGGTCCAGCCTTGATCACGAACGTCTCACCGTCCTCACTCAGTGCGAAGATCCGACCGTTGTAGGCCCAGGGAGACGCGGTGAACCCGGTGCCGACGGCGATCCGACGTCGAGGGTAGATCGGTTCGCCAGTGCGCGCGTCATGGGCCGTCATGAATCCCCGATCGAGCAAGGTGTAGTAGATGTCGCCGTACACGAGCGGCGAGGTGTTGTAGGTTCCGCCCTGCGGAAGGTGCCACGCGATGAACTCGCTGCTGGTCTCGCCCTCGGCTAGCGTGAGATCGCCCCGGGCGCCCGGTCGGATCGCATAGACTGGCCGTTCCCGGTCGCCCGTGTAGCCCGCCTCGACATACAGCAGACCGTGCTGGGTGAATGGCATTGGCACGGTGATGAACGACAGACCCGCGAGCTCCCACCGTAGGTTGCCATCGAGTCCGTAGGAGCGTACCCGGTCGGTACCCGTCGTGACGACCTCGACGCCCTCCTCGTGTTCCCAGACGAACGGTGTGGACCAGTTGGTGCCTTCGTCTCGATTGACCCGCCAGATCTCGGCACCCGTCTCAGCGCTTAGTGCGGCCAGGAACGACTGGTCGTCGTTGTCGTTCACTACGTAAATCCGGCCGTCATGGAGCACCGGGGAGGCTGCGGTTCCCCACCCGTTTCGCGTGCTCACCGGATCCCAGGTCACCGACCAGAGGACCTGTCCCTCGAAGTCGAGGCAGTAGAGACCCACGTTCCCAAAATAGACATACAGCCGTTCGCCGTCGGTGACTGGGGTTTCCGAGGCGTAGCTGTTCTTGAGGTGCCGCTGGTGCTGGGGTGCGGCGCTGAGCAGTGTCGTGCTCCAGTGAACTTCGCCGGAATCGAGATCGATCGCGCTGGCTGTCCAGTGGTGCATGTCGGCGGAGGCCGGTCGCTCACCACCGCGATACAGCCCTCCGATCGGCGTTTCCACGTTGCCTTCGCTCGCGACCGCTGAGACGAACACCGTGCGGCCCCACACGATCGGCGAGCTCCAGCCGATGCCGGGAAGCTCGGTGCGCCAGAGTACGTTCTCGGCTTGGCCCCATCGGTCGGGTAGTGTCGGATCATCTCCCTCGCTGGCCAGACCGGTGCCGTCAGGACCGCGGAATCGCGGCCACTGCTGAGCGTCGGCCGACGTTGTGACAAGCAGCGTCAGTGCGCCGAGGACAAGAATCCGATGGGCGTGCAGGTGGGGCATAGCGGCTCATTCTCGCATAGAGGCTAACGCCGGAACTTACTTGTATTGATGCTAGCTGGCATCGGCCAAAGCCAGCCAGACACATCGCCATAAGTGGGTTCCGAGGTTAAGGCGCCGGGCGGGGCCTGTCGTCTATCTGTTCCATGGTCCATCCTGGTTCGCTTGCCGCTACCGGCCGCACGCCGACGCCGTGCCCGAACACTAGCTGACCTCCACGCTCAGCCGCTATCAGAAGCAGCACCGCGCCGGTTAGACCGGCCAGGCTGGAGCACACGGCCACGCTCCGGCGGGTCGATCGCCAGATGTAGGACACGCACATCCGGAACGAGGCTAGGAACGCGTAAAACCAAGTGGTCCGTTCAGCCCAGAAGAAGTGCTCGCCGACCGCGGTCCGGCTGCCGGCTGGCAGCGACAGGGAGCCGGCTGCCTCCAGTCCACTAAAATAGGCGGCCATCGCGGCAAGGGCGCCCATGCAGTAGAGCCACGTTGCCGCTTCTCGGACTTGGCTCCGCGACGGCCAGGCGACGTGCAGGAGGTCAGCCACCACGGCGCCGACGAGCAAGGTCAGCGGGAAATGGACAAGCAGCGGATGGACGTTAGGCATCGACCGTGTCGGCGATAATACCTCGCGGGTCGGTTCTGGCTCTGGTTTT
This sequence comes from Acidobacteria bacterium UBA2994, assembly GCA_002346545.1. Lineage (GTDB taxonomy): Bacteria > Acidobacteriota > Vicinamibacteria > Vicinamibacterales > UBA8438 > UBA2994. The sequence continues at coordinate 59,485 of DEAA01000046.1, read as the reverse complement.
GGGAATGCCGATTGAAGGGTGGCACGGGTGGGACGACTACGCGCCGTTCTATGATTGGGAGAACGCGCGAACGGTCGGTCGTCGAGACGTGCCGTTCTGGCGGGCGCTGGCTGTAGAGGTGGGCGGTCCGGCGCTGGAGTTAGGCTGCGGCACCGGGCGCATAGCTTGTCCGGTCGCCGCGGACGTCGATCGGTTGGTCGGTATCGATCGATCGGCGCCGATGCTGGCGCGGTTGCGGCGCCGCCGGTCACGTCGCGGACTTGGGTCGCGGTTGCACCTCATTCGAGGCGACATCCGCTTTCTGCCATTTGCCCCCAGCAGCTTTCAGCTCGTCATGGCGCCCTACGGGGTGTTGCAGTCGCTGCTTTGCGATCGGGATCTGAGAGAGACGCTGCGGGCGGTCCGGACCGTGCTCCGCCCCGGTGGCCATTTCGCGATCGATCTGGTGCCAGACTTGAAGAACTGGCGCGAATACGAACAGCGTGTCAGCATGCGCGGTCGCCGACGCGGTAGCCAGACACAGGTCACGCTCGTCGAGACCGTGCGACAGGATCCGGATCGACGATTGACGCATTTCGACCAGGAGTTCGTCGAACGTCGTGATTGGCGCTCCACGACCCACCGCTTCTCTTTGAGCTTCAGGACGCTCTCGGTGCGACAGATGGCGGCCCGGCTGCGGCGGGCGGGTTTCGCGGTGCGGTCGGTCGCCGGCGATTATCAGGGAGCGGCGTGGCATCCCGACGCCGAGACCTGGGTGGTGGTGGCCACATGATAGAATCCCGGCCGAGTCGATCTCTCTTTCCTTGAGGGAGCCCTGCGATGTCCGGCCATTCCAAATGGCATTCGATCAAGCACAAGAAGGGTGCTGCCGATGCCAAGCGCGGCAGACTGTTCACCCGCATCATCAAAGAGTTGACCGTCGCTGCCCGCGCCGGCGGAGGTGATCCGGACAGCAATCCGCGTCTTCGTACCGTCATCGCCGACGCGAAGGCGGCGAACATGCCCGCCGACAACATCAAGCGGGCTATCCGTCGCGGTACCGGGGAAGAGCCTGGCGTGAGCTACGAAGAAGTGACCTACGAGGGTTACGGTCCCGGTGGGATCGCGCTCTTCATTGAAGTGCTCACCGACAACAAGAACCGCGCTGTGGGCGAGATCCGCCACGCTTTAACCAAACATGGCGGCAATCTCGGGTCCTCGAATAGTGTCGCCTGGATGTTCGACAAGCGTGGCTACATCCTGGTCGAGCAGGGGGAGGCGGAAGAGGAGGCGCTGATGACCGCCGCGATCGACGCCGGGGCGGATGATTTCCGCGACGATGCCGAGAACTGGGAGATAATCAGCGCGCCAGAGGTGTTCGACGTTGTCGCCGAGGCGGTTCGCGGGATCGGTGTCGAGCCGACGTCGGCGCAGGTTGCGATGCTGCCGCAGAACCTCGTGGCGGTCGAGGGAAAGCAGGCGCAGCAGCTCATGAAGCTGCTGGGTGCGCTCGAGGATCTGGACGACGTGCAGAACGTCTGGTCGAATGCCGACATCAGCGAGAAGGAGATCGAGGCCTCGCTGGCGTGAGGGTTTTCGGGATAGACCCCGGTTCCGCCCGCACCGGCTACGGCTGTATCGACGCCGACGGTAGCCGGTGCCGTCTCGTGGCCTTCGGGGCGATCACCGCCTCCCCGCGTCTTCCGTTTCCCGACCGCTTGACCAGGATTTTCGACGAGTTGACCGCGCTGCTTGCCGCCAACCGACCCACCTGTGTCGCGGTTGAAGGGGTTTTCTCGGCGCGGAACGCGAGTAGCGCGCTTAAGTTGGGGCAGGCGCGCGGCGCGGCGCTGGTGGCGGCCTCGAAAGCTGGGTTGCGGGTGGCGGAGTATGCGCCCTCCGAGGTCAAGCGGGCGGTGGTCGGCTATGGCCGTGCGGACAAGCAGCAGGTGCAGCAGATGATTATGCTCCTGCTCGGTCTGGACGCCCCGCCAACACCCCATGATGCCTCAGATGCGTTGGCCATCGCGGTGTGCCATGCGCACACGGCGGGTGGGACTATCGCGCTTTCAGCCAAGCCGGCGGGGCAGGTGCCTCGGAGCTGGCGCCGGTATCGGCCGGAGGCGCGGCGATGATTGCGAGGTTACAGGGGTCGTTGCTCGAGAAACAGCCGAATCGAGTAGTCGTCGACGTCGGCGGGGTTGGTTATGAGGTGCATGTCCCGCTGTCGACCTTCTACGGGCTGGGCGGCCTTGCCTCGGAGGTCACGCTCCGAGTGCACACCCACGTTCGGGAGGAAGCCCTGTCACTGTTCGGTTTCTCCACTGCGTTGGAGAAGGAGATTTTCGAACAGCTAATCGGTGTCTCCGGTATCGGTCCCCGGCTTGCGCTGGCGGTCCTGTCGGGGATGGAGCCGCCGGAGCTGGTCCGTGCGGTTCGGCAACAGGACGTGGCCCGTCTCACCGGAATACCGGGGGTGGGGAAGAAGACGGCAGAGCGTATAGGCCTCGAGCTCAAGGACCGACTTCCACCGGTACTCGAGGAGGAACCTGGTACCACAGAACCGCCCTCGGAGTCGCCGCCCGAGATGCGTGACGATCTGATGTCGGCACTGCTTAATCTGGGCTACCACCGTCCGCTGGCCGAGAGAGCGGTTGAGGCGGCGCTCAATGGGGAGGACGGATCGTTCGAGCAGACTTTGCGGCGCGCTCTCCGGGAGCTGGCCAGATGAGCGAGCCTGAACCTCGCGTGGTCAGCTCGGTCCGTCTCGACGATGACGATCAGTTCGAGGCGGGCCTTCGCCCACGCACGCTCGATTCCTATGTGGGCCAGTCCCGGCTGCGCGAGAACCTCGAAGTGTCCATTGCGGCCGCGCGCCAGCGGGGTGACGCGTTGGACCACGTGTTGCTCTACGGCCCGCCGGGGCTGGGTAAAACCACCCTGGCCTATGTCATCGCCAACGAGCTAGGGGTGACGATCCGGACCACGGCCGGGCCGGTGCTCGAGAAGCCAGGCGATCTGGCGGCGATCCTGACGAACCTGACCGAGCACCAGGTGCTCTTCATCGACGAGATTCATCGGATGAGTCCCGTCATCGAGGAGATTCTTTATCCCGCGATGGAGGACTACGAGCTCGACATCGTCATCGGCCAGGGGCCCGGCGCCAGGTCCGTCAAGGTGCCGTTGCAGAAGTTCACGCTGATCGGGGCTACCACGCGGGCGGGTCTGCTGACTTCACCGCTGCGTGCCAGGTTCGGTATTGTTCACCGGCTCGATTTCTACGAAGAGGGCGACCTGCAGGAGATCGTGAGACGGTCGGCCAGCATCTTTGACGTCCCGATTGACGATCAGGCGACCGCCGAGATCGCCCGCCGTTCGCGGGGTACGCCGCGGGTGGCGAACCGACTGCTGCGACGGGTGAGAGACTACGCTCAGGTGCGCGCCGAAGGCGCGGTGACCCATGAGGTGTCGCTGGCCGCGCTGGAGTTGCTCGAGGTGGACGCGAACGGATTCGACGAAGCTGATCGCCGTCTGCTCCGTACGATCATTGACAAGTTCGGAGGCGGACCGGTCGGCCTGAACAGCATGGCAGCGGCGATCGGTGAAGAGAAGGACGCCATCGAGGACATCCACGAGCCGTTCCTGATCCAGATCGGCTTTCTCCACCGGACCCCCCGGGGCCGGGTCGCTACCCCGCGGGCGTATCAGTACTTCGGTTTGCCGGCCCCGGCTCCGGACGGCCGACTCTGGTAGGGTGAACTGTCGAACCTTCGACGGAAGGACCGCACGGGACATGAGTGAGAAGACAAAGGTGTGGGGAGCACCGGGCCGAACGCTGCGTTCCGTGCAGATCTCATCACTGGGCACCTACGTTCCGAGCCGGGTGTTGACCAACGACGAGCTCGAGCGGATGGTCGATACCTCGAACGAGTGGATTCTCCAGCGGACGGGTATCCGCGAGCGTCACATCGCCGCCGACGACGAGGCGACCTCGGATCTGGCGATCAAGGCGGCGGCCAGCGCGATCTCTGGGGCCGGGCTCACTCCCGAGGAGATCGGGTTCGTGGTGGTGGGGACGACAACCCCGGACATGTTCTTTCCCAGCACGGCCTGCCTGGTCCAGGATGGCATCGGTGCAAAGCGGGCCTGGGGCTTCGATCTGGGGGCCGCCTGCTCCGGATTTACCTACGCCGTGACCACGGCCGCCCATATTGTGGCAAGCGGCGCACAGGACCATGCGTTGGCGATTGGGGCAGACGTGATGTCCCGCATCGTTGACTACAAGGACCGGACCACGTGCGTCATCTTCGGCGACGGAGCCGGCGCGGTCGTGGTGTCGGCTGCTCAGAACCCCGAGTTCCGAGTCATCGACTTCACCCACGAAATCGACGGTAGCGGAGGACCGGCGCTCCGCATGCCGGCTGGCGGGAGCCGGCGGCCCGCGTCCCAGGAGACGGTCGACGATCGGTTGCACTACGTACACCAGGACGGCGCTGCCGTGTTTAAGTTCGCCGTACGAAATACCGGTCAGATCTGTCGCCGTCTGCTCGAGCGCAATGGTCTAACGGCTGGCGATCTCGATCTGTTTGTGTCTCACCAAGCCAATCGCAGGATCATCATGGCCGCCGCCGACCAGCTCGGGCTGCCTGAGGACAAGGTCGTGATCAACATCGAGCGGTTCGGCAACACGACCGGGGCGACTATCCCGCTTGCCCTCGCCGATGCTCTGGCGAGCAACCGGCTCAAGAAGGGGGATTTGGTGCTCCTGGCGTCGGTCGGGGCCGGGTTCACAGTCGGCGCCATGCTGCTGCGCTGGGCGTACTGACGCACTCTAAGTCCAAAGCCCGGCACGGCGTAGCTGAGCGTAGCGCGCCTTTGATGAAAGTCTCCGATTTCGACTTCGACCTACCGACGGAGCTGATCGCTCAGAGCCCGGCCGAGGAGCGCGAGGCCGCTCGGCTCTTGCTTCTTGACCGAGCGACGGGAGAGCTGGCGCACTATCACGTCGCCGACCTCCCTGAGCTGCTGTCACCAGGAGATCTCCTGGTTGTGAACGACACACGGGTCTTTCCTGCCCGGCTGCTCGGGTATAGGGTGCCCTCTGGCGGCGCGGTCGAGTGCCTCCTCCTGAAGCGGCTCGACGACGAGCAGTGGGAGGTGCTGATGCATCCCGGACAGAAGCTCAAGGTCGGCGCACGGGTGCGTTTCGAGGCTGATGGGTCGGCTCTGGAGGCCGAGGTGGTCGCTCGGCACTTCCATGGCCGTCGCATTATCCGGCTCTGGTCCGTGCCTGACGAGCGGGTCGAAGCAGTCGTGGAGCGCATTGGGCATGTGCCGCTGCCGCCCTACATTCGCCGCCCTGATGCCGACGTGGACCGTGAGCGCTATCAGACGGTGTACGCGACCGCGACCGGCTCAGTGGCGGCTCCGACCGCGGGCCTGCATCTGACTGAGCCATTGCTGAAGCGGTTGGCCCGGCACGGCATCGAGACGGTGCGGGTGACGCTGCACGTCGGCTACGGCACGTTCCAGCCCATCCGAGGCGAGCAGATGGAGGACCATCGGGTCGAGGCCGAGCCCTACGAAGTGCCGGCGAGCACAGCGGAGGCCGTGAATCTAGCGCTCTCGGAGGGGCGTCGAGTGATCGCGGTCGGAACGACTTCGACTCGCACGCTCGAGACGGCTGCCTCGGCCGTCGATGGTCGGATTCAGTCCGGCGCCGGAGTCAGCGAACTGTACCTGTATCCGGGAGCCTCGTTCCGGGTGCTGGGTGGTGTGCTCACCAACTTTCATCTACCCCGGTCATCGCTGTTACTGTTGGTGGCCGCTTTCGCTGGTCGCGAGCGCGTGCTGCACGCCTATCGGGAGGCGGTTCGGCAGGGTTACCGCTTCTACTCCTACGGTGACGCCATGTTGGTGTTGTAGCAGGTCTCGGGCCGATGGCCTGTTACAATGGCTCTCTTGGCCCACCGGTCGGCGCCCCAACCAGGGTTGCCGGCGGCCAATTCTCGCCGGTGTAGCTCAGCTGGTTAGAGCACGCGGCTCATATCCGCGGCGTCCGGGGTTCAAGTCCCTGCACCGGCACCATTTATCGCCCTTCGGGCGGCCGCCGCCAGCAACGGTCGGCCGCGCCGACGGGTTCAGATGCATCCACTCGCAGAGCGGGTCTCGGACGCGCTGACACGGGGACACCTTGTTCCCGACGGTGCGGCCGTGCTGGCCGCCGTGTCGGGCGGGGGCGATTCGGTAGCCCTCCTCCTCCTTCTGCATGAATTGGCCAGGGCGGGTCGGATCCGTCTGACCGGAGTCGTACATGTCAACCACGGCCTGCGCGGGGCCGATGGCGACGCCGATGAACGGTTTTGCCGCGAGCTTGCTTCCGGTTTCGACGTGCCGTGTATTGTCCACACCGAGGCGGTTGCCGAGTGGGCGCGCCGAGAGCGGATCTCGATCGAGCGAGCGGGGCACGAGGTGCGCTATAGCGTGTTCGAACGGGTCCTGGAGGAGACCGGTGCGGCTCGGGGGGCGGGCGGCCATACCATGGACGACCAGGCGGAGACGGTGTTGTTGAGGATGCTGCGCGGGGCGGGAGCGGCCGGGCTGAGCGGCATGCATCCCCGGACGGACCACGTAATCCGACCGCTGCTTAACATCCGGCGCGCCGAGCTCCGGGAGTATCTGGCGGGGGAGGGCGCGTCGTTCCGAGAGGACCCCACGAATCAGGATCGCTCGGTGCCCCGTAATCGCGTGCGTCACGAACTCCTACCGGAGCTCCTGCGCTACTCCCCACGCGTGGTCGAGACGCTGGCGCGCGAAGCGGAGATCCTGCGGCACGATGAAGACCATCTGGCGTCCCGCGCAAACGAACTAGCCCGAACCCTCGTCCAAACCAGTGAAGGGGCGTCGCTCCTCGATCGGGCGGGGCTGGCCGACACCCATCCTGCGCTCGCCCGTAGGGTGGTTCGCGACGCACTCGCCCACGTGTCGTCGAAGTCTCCTGGATTCGAGCTGGTAGAGAGGGTCCGGCGGCTGGCCGAGTATCCTGGAGGTGCGGTCGATCTCCCTGGATGTCGCGCCGAGGAGGACGGCAGGTATCTCCGCCTGACCCCGCGGGACCTCAGCCACGGGTCAGAGCCGGTAGGTCAGTTTGCCTATTACCTCAACGTGCCAGGATCAGTCGCCATTCCTGAGCTGGGGGTAACCGTCGGCGCCGAACTGATCGAGGGCGCGGAGCGGGAAGGCCGCTTCATCAGCGCGGGAAGAGAAGCGAATCAAATGGAGGTGGCCTTGAGGGCAGACGTGGGGAGGGTCCTCACGGTGAGGAACCGTCGGCCTGGGGACCGTTTTCGTCCCCTTGGGCTCGGCGGGCATCGAAAGAAGCTCCAAGATCTGTTCGTGGATCGAAAAGTGGAGCGCGCCGAGCGATCTAGGATTCCGCTTGTGGTGGATGCCCGGGACCGCATCATATGGGTGGCGGGACACGGCATCGGTCACGACTTTAGGATCACGAACGATGCGGCAAGCGTGATAATCTTAAAGGTCAGTCTTTTGGGGGAAGTTTTGTGAACTCGACGACGCGAAGCTTGTTGTTCTGGATGGTCCTGGTAGTCGTAGTGTTCCTGATTTGGAACCTCTCGTCCCAGTTCCGGCCCGGGGACACACCCGTCAGTTTCAGCGAGTTCGTCCGTTGGGTGAACACCGGGCAGGTCGATCGGGTCGAGCTGACCGGGAACGAGATCATCGGCACCTCTTCGAGTGGCGAGCAGTTCCGCACCTACGCTCCTCCGCAGTACGAGGGTCTGGCGAATTTGCTGATCGACCGCGATGTGGTGGTCGAGGCCAGGGAGGCCGCGGCCAGTCCGTGGGCCACGCTGCTCTATTCGTGGGCGCCAATACTGCTGATCATCGGGTTTTGGGTCTTCTTTATGCGTCAGGTCCAGAGTGGGGGCAACAAGGCGCTCTCGTTTGGGAAGAGCCGGGCCAAGCTGTCTTCGAGCACGCAGAAGAAGGTCACCTTCAAGGACGTGGCCGGGGTCGACGAGCCGAAGGAAGAGCTGCAGGAGATCATTGAGTTCCTGCGTGAGCCCCAGAAGTTCCAGAAACTTGGTGGACGCATCCCCAAGGGCGTTCTGTTGATGGGTCCTCCGGGGACCGGTAAGACCCTGCTGGCCCGGGCCGTGGCTGGTGAGGCCAACGTGCCGTTCTTTTCGATCAGTGGGTCCGACTTTGTCGAGATGTTTGTCGGGGTTGGTGCCTCCCGTGTCCGCGACCTCTTTGAGCAGGGCAAGAAGAACGCCCCGTGCATCGTGTTCATCGACGAGATCGACGCTGTAGGACGGCATCGCGGAGCGGGCCTTGGTGGCGGCCATGACGAGCGGGAGCAGACCCTGAATCAGCTCCTGGTCGAGATGGACGGTTTCGAATCGAACGAGGGTGTGATTCTTGTCTCGGCGACCAACCGGCCCGACGTGCTCGATCCGGCGTTGCTACGTCCCGGACGGTTCGATCGTCGCATCGTCGTGAACCGGCCAGACGTTAAGGGGCGCGATGGAATCCTGGGAGTGCACACTCGAAAGATTCCGCTGTCGGATGACGTCGATATTCATGTCTTGGCTCGTGGCACGTCCGGTTTCTGCGGTGCAGACATTGCTAATCTGGTGAACGAAGCGGCGCTAAACGCGGCGCGTTACAACCAGAAAACGGTGTCGATGGCGGATTTTGAGTTCGCCAAGGACAAGGTGATGATGGGCTCCGAGCGTCGCTCGCTCGTCATCACGGAAGAGGAGAAGCAGATTACGGCAGTGCACGAGGCGGGCCATGCCTTGCTGGGTGTCGTGCTCGAGCACTCCGACCCGGTGCACAAGGTAACGATCATTCCACGGGGGATGGCGCTCGGGGTGACCCAGCAGATCCCGATGGATGACAAGCACAACTATTCCACCCCCTATCTGTACGACCAGGTTGCGGTATTGCTCGGCGGTCGTATCGCCGAGGAGATTACCAATCGGGTCGTGACCACCGGCGCCGGCAACGATCTAGACCGCGTGACCGACCTCGCCCGCCGGATGGTGTGCGAGTGGGGGATGAGCGAGGCCGTGGGGCCGCTGACATTTGGCCGTAAGGACGAAGAGGTGTTCCTCGGGCGAGACTTCGCTCAGCACAAGGACTACAGCGAGGACACAGCGAACAAGATCGACCAGGAAATCAAGCGGATTGTCACCGAGAACTACGATCGTGCTCGGAGCATCCTCGAAGATAAGAAGGCCGAACTGCTCCAGATCGCCGAGGAGTTGCTGGCCCGCGAGGTGCTGTCTGGGGATCAGGTTCTCCGGATCGTGGCGGGAGATCCGCTTGAGGAGTCGCCTCCGGCCCAGCCGGTCGCGACCGATCAACCCCCTAGCCCCGAAGCCGAGCCATCACCGGTCGTACCGTCGCTTGGCAAGCCACTACCGCAGGAATAGGACGTACCGGCGTTCCGTCGGTCGCTTTAGCCGACCCTGGTGCTATGGTCAGGCCGTTGCTGCTTTGCGTTGAGCGCAGATGACCCGGTCTTGCTACACCCTAGCGTTGCCAGATGGCCGCAGGCTCGATCTTGGCGTCCGGACGCTAGTGATGGGCATCGTCAACGTCACGCCGGATTCGTTTTCCGATGGAGGACGTTGTCTTGAGCCGGCCCACGCCATCGAGCATGCCCTGTCGATGGAGGCGGACGGCGCCGACATACTGGATATTGGTGGAGAGTCGACCCGGCCGGGAGCGCATGTGTTGCCAGCCGCCGAGGAACTGGCCCGGGTGATTCCGGTGCTCGACGGCTTGGCGGGCAGGGCACGAGTCCCGCTGTCCATCGACACCTACAAGGCCGAAGTGGCGCGGGAAGCTATCGGGGCCGGGGCGTCGATCGTCAATGACGTCTCGGGGCTGCTCTACGAACCCAGATTGGCTGAGGTTGCGGCCGCCACTGCGGCGCCGCTGATTCTGATGCACACACGCGGCCGGTCACGGGAGATGTATCGAGACGCGTCCTATTGGGATGTGGCGGGCGAGGTTGTGGCTGAGCTGGACCATCAGATCCGGGTCGCCACCGATGCTGGTGTGGCTCGAGAGCAGCTGATTGTCGACCCCGGCATAGGGTTCGCGAAGAAGGCCCGGCACAGTTATGCGGTGCTCGCCGAACTTGAGCGTCTGGCGGAGCTGGATCGGCCGGTGTTGATCGGACCCTCCCGGAAGTCGTTCCTTGCGACGGCGAAGGACGAAGGGCCGGAGCGTCGGGAGTGGGGCACTGCGGCGGCGGTTGCTGCCGGGGTGCTGGCGGGTGCCCATATGGTCCGCGTCCACCAGCCGGGCGCGATGCGACAGGTTGTCGACGTCGCCGATCAGTTGCAGGCGGTCGCCAGGTCCAAGGGCGCGGCAACTGGAGAGCTGACGTGACCGAGACGCTCAGCGGGCTCGTGCGGTTCGACCAGGTCGGCTGGTGGGGCGTGATTGATATCGTGATCGTCTCTGTGCTGATCTACGAGCTCCTGAAGCTGGTGCGCCGGACGCACGCGGTGCAGATTATGATCGGCGGTGGGCTCATCATCCTCCTGTATTACGCGTCACAGTTCACGCCGCTCCAGACGCTAAACTGGCTCGTACGCGACATGTTCGGCTATGTCGTGTTCGCCGCAATCGTGCTGTTTCAGGCCGACATTCGCCGGGCGCTGGCTCACTTCGGCCGGGCCTCGTTCTTCCGCTACCTCAGGCGGCCGGAGGCCACCGGCGAGACCGTGGAAGAGGTGGCTGTCGCGCTCCGGATGCTGGCCGAACAGCGGGTAGGCGCGCTCGTTGTCGTCGAGCGTGAGATCGGCCTGCGTAACTACGTCGAGAGTGGCATTCCGCTCGACGCGGAAGTCAGCTATGACCTCCTGGTGAGTGTCTTCCGGCCCGGATCACCGCTGCACGACGGGGCGGTGCTCATTCAGCAAGACCGGGTGGCGGCCGCTGCCTGTTTCCTGCCCCTGACCGTGAACCCCCGGGTAAGCAAGGACCTCGGCACGCGTCACCGCGCCGCGATCGGGTTGACTGAGGAGACCGATGCGGTCGCCCTCGTGGTATCGGAGGAAACTGGGTACCTATCGCTGGTGGTCGACGGGGAGATCGAGCAGAACCTCGAATCAGAGCAGATCAGATACCGTCTCGAGGCGCTGGTGTTACACCCCGGGTCGACGGGGGCTAAGTGATGGCGCCGCAGACGCTTAGCCTGCCGTTCTTTAACGATATCTGGCTCAAGCTGTTTGCCGTGGTTCTTGCCGTGCTGCTGAGGCTGGCGGTGGCCGGTGACCCGACAGTTGAGCGCGGGCTCCACGTGCCCCTGGAGTTGGAGAATCGCCCGAACTCGATCGAGGTGCTCGGCGATTCGCCCGATACGGTGGAGGTTCGGCTCCGCGGCAGCTCTGGCGTCTTGCGGCGCCTCGAGGCCGGCGACGTCGCCGCCATCATCGACCTGGGGTCGGAACGACCTGGGCAGCGGTTGTTCAACATGACCGACGGTCGGGTTCGTGTGCCGCTGGGGGTCGAGGTGACCCAGGTCATTCCCTCCTCGGTGTCGTTACTGCTCGAGGCGGAGGGTGCACCACGGCTGGTGCCGATCGTCCCACTGGTATCCGGCATGCCGGCGGACGGTTTCATGGTGGGGCAGGTCACGGTGGAGCCGGCTACCGTAGAGGTCGTGGGCCCTTTGAGCCGTCTACGCGAGCTGACCGATGCGGTCACCGAGACCGTCGATGTGACGGACGCCTCAGTCCCGATCGAGCAGTCGGTCACCGTCGGAGTGGCGGAGCCGAACCTGCGGCTCGAGACGCCGGTCACAGCCGTGGTGTCGGTGGACATCGTCCGCGCTCCGGTGGCCCGCACGCTGTCTGACGTCCCGGTGTCGTCCGAGAATCTCGGACCCGGCCTGACGGTCTCGATGATTCCGGACAGGGTGAGCGTGTCGATCCGCGGAGCCCTCGAGCTGATGCGTGGACGCGACGCCGGTCTGGTAGAGGCATCGATCGACCTTGCCGGTCTTGAGGCCGGTCGCTACAATCTGTCGGTCAACGTCGAGCCCCAGCGGGCATTCGAGATCACTGACGTGCAGCCGGATTTCGTCTCAGTTTCGCTCCGGTGAGGCGGTCTTTCCTGAAAGTCATGTCTCTATTCGGCACCGACGGTGTCCGGGGGATACCTGGCGTCGAGCCTCTCGATGGTCAGACATTGCAGCGCTTTGGCGCGGCGGTTGCCTGGGCGGTGGAAGACGGTCGTCGCCCCACTCGGGTCCTGATCGGCCGCGACACTCGAGAATCTGGGCCGTGGATCATAGAGCAGCTTGGACGAGGGTTCAGCCACGCGGGTGTCGAGGCGTTCGACGGCGGCGTGCTGCCGACTCCGGCCGTCGCCGGTTCAACCCGTGATGGTGACTACCACGCCGGCATCGTCATCTCGGCGTCGCACAACCCGTACCAGGATAACGGCGTTAAGGTGATCGCCGGTACCGGGGAGAAGGCGGACGATGCGCTCGAGAGCCGAATCAGCGTAAGGGTCGCCGATCTGGGCTGGCAGGTCAGGGACGATGCCACACCGGTGGTTGCCCCCGTCGACGTGTCGGATGGTTATGCGACACAGTTAACGGAGGCGTTCGCCGCTTTGAGCGCCGCCGCTCCGCTGTCGCTCGCGTTCGACTGTGCCAACGGTGCGACCAGCACGGTGGCACCAGCTGTCTGGCGGCGGCTCGGGTTCGAGCCGATCGTCATCCATGACCGGCCGGATGGCCGGAACATCAACCTCAACTGCGGTTCCACCCATCCCGATGCCCTGTCACGGACCGTACGTGAGCACGGATGCCGCCTGGGTGCGGCGTTCGACGGTGACGGCGACCGTGTCTTGTTCGTCGATCACCAAGGGACTGTGATCAACGGCGATGCGGTGTTGTTGATTGCGGCCCGGCGTCTCGCCCGGTCCGGCCAGCTGCCTGGAAACGCGATCGTGGCCACCGTGATGAGCAACCTGGGCCTGGAGCGCGCGCTCGCGGCTGACGGGGTTACGGTCCACCGATGTCCGGTTGGTGATCGATCGGTCTGGATCGAGATGCAGCGGCGCGGGGTCGCACTCGGAGGGGAGCAATCCGGCCACATCATTCAATCCGGTCTTCTGCCGACCGGCGACGGGCTGGCCACGGCGCTCATGATCGTGACTGCCGTTGTGGAGAGCGGGCGCGAGCTCGCCGACCTGGCAGCCGACCTGGTGCCCTTGCCTCAGGTGCTCGTCAACGCGCCGGTCGGCCGCCGGGTGCCGCTCGAGGAGCTTCCGGGTGTGTCACGTGCCATTGCCGCCGCGGAGGGAGAGCTGCGGGGCACAGGCCGTGTGCTAGTTCGCTATTCGGGCACCGAGGCGTTACTTCGGGTGATGGTCGAAGGCGCCGAGCAGGCCACGATCGAGCGGCTGGCGGAGGGTATCGCCAGTAGGGCGGTCGCAGAATTGGGCGCCGGCTAACGAGGGACGGATGCGGCTGGGTGTGAACATCGATCACGTGGCGACGATTCGCCAGGCGCGGCAGACGACCGAGCCGGAGCCGGTCACCGCCGCGGCGCTGGCCGAGCTGGCCGGGGCGGACGGTATCACCGTGCACCTGCGCGGCGATCGCCGCCATATGCAGGATAGGGACCTTCGGCTGCTTCGCGAGACCGTGGCCACGCGCCTCAATGTCGAGATGGCGGCAACCGACGAGATGGTGGCGATCGCCACCGAGATCAAGCCGCACCAAGTGACCCTAGTACCGGAGTTGCCGGGCGAGGTGACCACCACTGGCGGCCTGGATGTTGTCCAGCACCGCGACCTGATCGCCGACGTCGTCAGGCGCCTGCAGGCCGCAAGTATCACCGTGAGCCTGTTTATCGACACCACACTCAAGCAGATCGACCAGGCGGTAACCACCGGCGCCAGCGCGGTCGAGATCAACACGGGTCCCTATGCTGACGCGGCGCCTGAGGCTCGGGGGGAAGAGCTTGCCCAGATACAAGCCGCCGCGAGGTATGCCCAGGCGGCAGGTCTTGAGGTGCTGGGCGGGCACGGTTTGACCTACGTCAACGTTGGACCTGTGGCTGCGGTGCCGGAGATAGTCGAGCTGAACATTGGCCACAGCATCGTCTCGCGCGCCGTGCTGGTCGGCCTGGACCGGGCCGTACGGGAGATGCGCAGTCTGATCGCGGATCCCCGAGGCTAGCGGACCCGCCAGAAGGCACGGTCGGCGGTGAGCTAGACCCTTCTCTTCCGGGTATGATCGATCCTTGAACTGACGAGAGCCGCCATGCACCGTTCTGACCGACTTTCCCTCATCGTCTCTTTGCTGCTGGGCATCGGCCTGATGGGCTACGTCGTCTGGACGCAGCGTCCAATGCCGCCCGAGCCGGCAGTTACCGCCTCGGCGGCGAGACCAGCGCCCCCGCCGGCGAGCGACGTGCCGCCAGCCCCCGAGGCGCCGCCCCTTGATGAAACCCGTGCAGCCGAGTTGCGGGCAGCGGCCGAAGCGATGCCGGGTGACGTGCAGGCGCGCGTGGATGTGGGCAACTTGTACTTCGACTCACACCTGTTCGAAGAGGCGATTCCCTGGTTCGAGGAGGCGCTGATCCTCGATCCGACCCTGATCGACGTGAGTACTGATCTCGGGGTGGCGTTCTTCTACATCGACGACACCCCACGGGCGCTGGCCCAGTTCGCGAGCTCGCTCGAGACCGACCCTACGCACGCCAAGACGATTCTCAATATCGGTTTCGTGCGTGCGTTCGGCGCCCAGGATCTGGAGGGCGCATTCGAGGCGTGGGAAGAGGTTCAGCGTGTCGCGCCGGGCAGCGCAGAGGCGCTCGCGGCCGCCGACGCGGTCGCTCGGCTTAGCGCTGCGCACTGATCCGCGACGGCGGGTCGTGTCGACAACCGTCGATGGTATTTGGCTGGCTCATCCGGTTTGTCGTCGTGATGCTGCTGTTGCGGCTGGCCTGGAAGTTCGTGTCTGGGTTGGCTCAAGGCGCGACTCGGCAGCCGGTGTCAGGGCCGGTACGCGGGGCGTCGCTGGTGCAGGATCCAGTGTGCGGCACCTATGTGGACCAGGGATGTGCGGTGACCGCCAGACGGAAGGGCGCCGTGCACTTCTTCTGCTCGGATGACTGCCGGAAGGCGTTCCTGGAAGATGACGTTTCAAGCGCCTAGCTCGATGCCATGACCACAGGGATGCAGCACGAGGAACGACTCCGCGCCGACATCGTGGAGATCGGCCGTCGTTTGCACGAGCGAGGCTACGTCGCGTCCAACGACGGGAACATCAGCGTCCGGCTCGAAGGCGAGCGGCTCCTGACGACACCGACTGGGGTCTCCAAGGGGTTCATGACCCCAGACATGATGGTGACCACCGACATGTCCGGCCAGAAGCTCGCCGGCGACCGGAATCCGTCCTCGGAGATCCTCATGCATCTGGCCGTCTACGAGAACCGGCCGGAGATCGTGGCAGTGGTCCATGCGCATCCGCCTACCTCGACCGGCTTTGCCGCGGCCGGTGTGCCGCTCGACAAGGCAGTACTGGCCGAAGTCGTGACGACCTTGGGGAGTATCCCGATCGCCGACTATGGTACGCCGTCCACCAACGAGCTAGCCGACGCGGTGCGGGAGCACATTCGGGCCCACGATGGCCTGTTGCTGGCGAATCACGGCGCCTTGACCGTGGCCGACGCGCTATTTCCGGCTTACTACAAGATGGAGACTATCGAGCACTTCGCGAAGATCAGTCTCGTGGCCCGGCAACTCGGAGGGGAAAGGTTGCTCTCGCGGGAGGAGGTCAGCCGGCTCCAGGGCCTTCGGGACCGCTACGGGATCACCGCGCCGGCGCCCATCTGCCCTCCGGAGCCGGATGCGTCGGACAGTGACTGTCAGACGCTCGACGCGCCCTCGGTACCGGGCACGCAGCTAGTCGCTCCCTCTGGAGCCGGGCTAGGAGACGACGAACAGATTCGGCTAACATACCGCGAGCTCACGGTGCTTATAGCCGATGCCGTGAAGCAGTTGCGATAACGTCCGCCACGCCTCGTGGGGTGCGGTGGGCTGGGAGGCAAGACTATGGGCGAGGCGCTGGGAATGGTTGAGACCAAGGGATTGGTCGCGATGATTGAGGCGTCTGACGCCATGGTCAAGGCGGCCAAGGTGACCCTGGTCGGGTGGGAGAAGATCGGCGCCGGCTTCGTTACCACGATCGTCCGAGGCGATGTTGCCGCGGTGAAGGCCGCAACCGACGCCGGGGCCGCCGCCGCTCGACGGGTGGGTGAACTTGTCTCGGTACACGTCATTCCGCGGCCGCACGCCAATCTCGAAGACGCGCTGCCGATCGGAAAAAGCGGCAAGTAGCGCCTACACCTTCGCCCTCGGGGGCTCGCCGAGATGATCCTCGCTCACGTGGTCGGTACCGTCGTGGCCACTCGAAAAGACGAACGGCTGGTCGGGAGCAAGTTGCTTCTGGTGCAGCCGGTTTCGCCTGGGGGTGAGCCGAGGGGTGGTCCGATCGTCGCCGTTGACACCGTTGACGCCGGGGCGGCTGAGACGGTCCTCGTGGTCAGCGGTAGTTCCGCCCGGATGGCCGCCGGTCTTACCGATCGGCCGGTGGACGCGGCCATCGTCGGGATCGTCGATACGGTCGACATGCTGTCCTCGGCGGACTGACACCGGTTTTCTTCCCATGCAGCTTGCTCGCGTCGTTGGCACCGTGGTCTCAACCGCTAAGGACCCACGGCTCCGTGGTCGGTCGCTACTGGTGCTCCAGCCGATGGATCCCGCCCGTCAGCCCCTCGGGTCGGAGCTCGTTGCCGTCGACTCGGTTGGCGCCGGGATGGGGGAGGAGGTGTTCTTCGTGCGTGGTCGCGAAGCCGCTCTTCCGTTCCGTCCCGAAGTGGTGCCCACCGATGCCGCCGTGACTGGGATCTGCGATCACTGGCAGAGCGAGTCGCTTCAGTCCACAGCGCCTGCCATCCGATCGGCGCGTCGCCCGCGACGCGCCCGGAAGCGATAGCTGCATGCGGCTGGCTCGTGTCATTGGCTCGGTGGTCGCGACTCGTAAGAACCGGTCGCTCGATGGCGCGAAGCTGCTGCTGGCGCAGCCGATCGACGCTGACGGTCGGTCGGTAGGCGGTACGCAGCTGGCCGTGGACGCGGTGGGAGCTGGCGTCGGAGAAACGGTCCTGCTCGTCCTCGAAGGTCGTGCGGCTGGGTCGGCGCTGGGTCGTCGGGGGGCGCCCGTGGATGCCGCCCTGATTGGGATCGTCGATGCCGGCGAGCCCATCCGCTAGCCACGCCCGCCTTCCAAGGACATGGCCTCTGCCACTCCTTCCGTGCTCGTGACCCGACGGTTGCCGTCGTCGGTGCTCGGCATTCTCCGCAACGCCTGCGAGGTCGATGTGCATGGCTCGACCGACGAGCTCACCCCGGCGGCACTTTGCGAACGCCTGCCTGGGAAGCAGGGGCTGCTGTGCATGTTCAACGATCCGATCGACGCGGGGACGCTTGCTGTCGGCGATGCGCTGAAGGTCATCAGCACGGTCGCGGTCGGTTACGACAACATCGACGTGGTCGCGGCCACCGAGCGGGGCATCGTCGTCACCAACACGCCGAATATCTTGACTGGAGCCACCGCCGAGCTCACCTGGGCCCTGATCCTGGCGGTGACCCGCAGGGTCGGTGAAGGCGACCGGATCATCCGCAGAGACGATTGGCACGGCTGGACGTTCGACTTCCTCCTCGGCGGTGAGCTGCGAGGCAAGCAGCTGGGCGTGGTGGGCGCAGGTCGCATCGGTCAGGCTGTAGCTGCGGTGGCGCCTGCGTTTGGGATGGAGGCGGTCTTCGCGAACCGCAGCGGCACGGCAGCCAAAGGGCAGCGGGTGCTCTCGCTCGATGAGCTGCTTCGTACCTCCGATGTCGTATCACTGCATGTGCCGCTAACCGAGGACACCCGGCATCTGATTGGTCGGCGAACGCTTCTACGGATGAAGCGATCGGCCATTCTGATTAACACCTCCAGGGGAGGAGTTGTCGATGACGAGGCGCTTGCCTGGGCGCTCGAGGAACGGCTTATCGCCGGGGCCGGACTCGATGTGTACGAAGGTGAGCCCCGGGTGCATCCGGGCTTTCTGGACCGCGAGAACGTCTGTCTGACGCCTCATTTGGGGAGTGCGACGCGGGAGACCCGCACCGCCATGGCCGAGCTTGCGGCACGGAATGTGGTGGAGGTGCTGACCGGTCGCCCTCCGTTGACGCCGGTTACGTAGGTACACCTTGTGGCCAAGCGCGGCGAGCCAGCCGGTGCGAAGAAGGCCGGGCGGTCCGAGTCACTGGCCGTTCGTCGGCGCCGTCTTGACCGGGTGATGACCCACCTGGGTCAAGCGCTTCCGCCCCTGGAGGAGCCGGCCGTCGAGAAGCTAGCCGAGGAGGAGCAGTCGGATCCGTTCAAGGTTCTGATCGCCACCCTGCTCTCGGCCCGGACCAGAGATCCGGTCACCCTCGAGGCGTCGAATCGCCTGTTCGCGCGCGCGGCGACGCCGGCCGAAATGGCCAACCTTCGCGTGAGCACGATCGAGAAGCTCATCTACCCGGTCAGCTTCTACCGCAACAAGGCGCGTCACGTAAAGGCGATGTGCCGGCAGCTCCTCAAGCGGTACCGTGGGCGGGTGCCGGTGACGATGGAGGCTCTGACGGCGCTCCCTGGGGTCGGTCGCAAGACCGCGAACCTCACGTTGATCGTCGCGCTGAAGAGCCCAGACAACATCTGCGTCGACACCCACGTGCATCGGATCTCGAATCGACTCGGCTGGGTCGAGACCTCCACGCCGGAAGAGACCGAGTATGCCCTATACGAGGTGGCCGCGCGCCGCTGGTGGCCGCTTCTCAACAGCTATCTGGTCACCTGGGGACAGAACGTGTGCCGGCCGCTCTATCCTCGTTGCAACCACTGCATCGTCGCCCCCGCCTGCCCGCGACTCGGCGTGGAGAAAGTCGGCAAGTAGCCGAGCGGATCACTACCGCGGGGGAAGCAGACTCGAGACGATGCCGTCCCAGGTGCCGGCCCCGGATGGGTAGTTCCACCCTGACGTACCGATGCGCACCTCGATGCCGAGATTCTACTCGCGAGTGGCTCGTCTGCCGGGACGTGGCCTGGTCCGACGCGGCTCAGAGAGTGGATGGGTAGAATGAAGGCGGCATCGGTCCAGGGGCCGTGTGAGCCATGTTGACGATCAACGAGATCTTTCACTCCATTCAAGGCGAATCGGATCAGGCTGGCCGTCCCTGTGTGTTCGTACGACTGACCGGCTGTGACCTGCGGTGTGTCTGGTGTGACACGCCGTATGCGTTCCATGAGGGCCGGCGTATGAGCGTGGAAGAGGTCATGGCTGCCGTCGCGGCCTATGGCTGCAACCTGGTCGAGATCACGGGCGGCGAGCCGTTGCTGCAGGACGGCGTGTATCCGCTGATGGACCGGCTACTGACCGACGGCTTTCACGTGATGCTCGAAACCGGTGGTCATCTGCCCATCGACCGGGTGCCCGCCGATGTGATGAAGATCGTCGACGTGAAATGCCCGGGCAGTGGGGAAGCTGGGCGTAACGCTCTGGAGAACCTGTCTCGGCTCACCCGCCATGATCAGGTGAAGTTTGTCATCGCCGATCGCGCTGATTACGAGTTCGCTCGGGATGTCGTAGCCGCACGGACACCGGGTCAGCAGCTTGGCGCGGTCCTGTTCGCGCCCGTCCACAACCGCCTGTCCCCGACCAGGCTCGCCGAGTGGATCCTGGCCGATCGGCTGCCGGTACGACTCCAGATTCAGCTGCACAAGTATCTCTGGGGCGCCGAGACGAGGGGCGTGTGACTGGCGCGACTCTGGCTCCGTTGGCGGTTGTTCTGCTGAGCGGTGGGCTTGACTCCTATACGGCGGCAGCCTTGATGCGCGCCGGGGGCTACCGGCTGACGGCGCTGACGGTGCGGTATGGACAGACCCATGCGGTTGAGATCGAGGCCGCGCGGAGGGTCGCGGCAGCTCTGTCGGTCGAGCAACACGTCGAGTTGGAGGTGGATCTGGCCGCGTTCGGTGGGTCTGCCCTTACCGGTGATGGTTCGATCCCGACCGACGAGGATCCGGACCGCGACGGGATTCCTCCGACCTATGTTCCGGCCCGGAACACGGTGCTGCTCTCACTGGCGTTGGCTTGGGCCGAGGCGCTGGGCGCGACCGACCTGGTGGTTGGGGTGAACGCGCTCGACTATTCAGGCTATCCAGACTGTCGCCCGGAGTTCGTGGCTGCGTTCGAGCAGTTGGCGGCGGTTGCCACCCGAGACGGTGTCGAGGGCGCGCGCTTCCGGGTCCATGCGCCGCTCATCACCTTGTCGAAGGCGGAGATTATTCAACGAGGGATCGCACTCGGACTCGACTATGCGTTGACCCACAGCTGCTATGCCCCGTCTGCAGACGGCCAGCCCTGCGCCCAATGTGACAGCTGTCAACTCCGGGCGCGCGGTTTTGCCGAAGCCGGTGTCGTGGACCCTCTTGCCCCCCAAGCGGACTCTCGCGTCGACGCGCCGCATGGTTGAACGCCTCTACTACACAGATCCGGCTTTGCTGGCCTTCGACGCCGAAGTTGTCGACGGGGCCGCCAGCGTCGGGGTGATGGCGGAGGGAGGGGGACATGCAGCGAGCAACGAACGGTGAGGCCATGTAGCCCGGGTCCCGCGACTCGGCTGAGCTCTGGGATTCTGGGTGTGTAGGTCGCGTGCGCACCGTATGGCCGGTTCGGGTCGGTCCGCCCGTAAGTGCTTGCGTCAATCGGGTCGGAGTGCGTCGAGCGCCGCGACGATGTCGTCCCAGCTTCTCGTGGTGACGACCGCGGCGCCGATCTCTTCACCATTCACGGCGAACACTTGCCCGTTGCCTCGGCCGATCGACACCTTTTCTTGCCGAGACGGGTCATCAAACGTCACTATCACCGAGGCGCTGGGGCCATCGAGACCGGTTCCTTCGCGCGTATCGACGAAGCGTTCCGCACGGAGGTTCGAGAGCTGCGCCAGGAGGTCGTCGAGTCCACCATCGCCGACATCCTGACTCCTTGGTTCGAGCCGGCGCCAGACCGCCTCGTCCACACCGTCCGCTGCTTGCTGTTCGAAGACGTGCTGCGTGTCGTCGATCTCGAACTCCAGCCGGGTCGCGTTGAACGGACGGAACCCGAACAGGTTCTTACGTCGGTATTCGACCGCGGCTCGAGCCAGCTCGTCCGCCAGCGTTGCCTCGATGCTGAACACCATGTCCCGCGAGGCGTCCTTGGCCCACACCGAGCCATCCGGGGCTGGGGTTCCGACCAGGAGCGTCGCGGACTCCTCACCGAGTAACACCCGGGTCGTGACGGTGGGAGTGGAGAGGCCATAGGGCTCGAGGTCAGTCGCGCGCTCGGTGTCGATCGCGACCATCTGGTCGGTGGCCAGCCGTCCGATCAGTCCATCGGTGACCGCCAGGTCGGCGTGGGCTTCGAATGGCTCGGTCAGCGCCCACTGGTCAGCCGTTTTGCGCAATCGAATTGAGAGATCTGCTCCGGTGAGCTCCAGCCCGTTCACCTGATTGCGGGTGAAGCTCAGCAGCGTCTTGTCCCGCAGGGCGAACATGGTGCGATTGAACGTGCCGTCGAGATAGCCCGAGATCAAAAACACCCGGTTGGATCCTTCGACGGCGGCGTAGAGGTCGCCACCAGTCGGCGTCTCGTCGCCAATGAAGAGCGCCGAGTCGAGTGCGCCTGCTTCGACCTCAATCGAGACCCGTGGGGGCGACAGGCCGAACTGCGACAGGTCAGGTGCATCTTCAGGTTCGAGCACGACGCGTTGCAGCTCGAGTGACGCCAGACCGGAGGTTAGGCCGACCACCTGTGTCACGTCCACATTGGTCTGGAATGGCTCTACGATCTGCCAGCGCTCGTCGGTCTTGCGCAGAACGGTACGCTCGCCGTTTTCGGCGGTCACCGTCAACGCCGAGATCGCGTTGGAGTCGAGATCGAACACCGACTCGAGCGCCTCGGGGGCAGCCGGATCTCGGTCGGACTCAACCAGGTAGATGTAGGCGCCCATGGCCAGTGCGGCCACAAGGAGGGCAAGCGTCGAGGAGCCGCGACTCACTACCGTCTCCGCCACCACGTATAGAACCCGGCGCCGGCCGTGGCCGCCGGAATCAGTAACAGCGAAAGCACCAAAATGCCGCGCTGTTGGTCCGCCGTGAGGGTCAATCGACGATCCTCCGGATCCCGGGCTCGGATGGCGATGAGATTTTCTTGCCGAGCCAGCCAGTTGACGGTGTTGAGGAACATGTCGCGGTTGCCGGAGACGCCGACGACAGCATTGCTGGCGAAGTCCGAGTCTCCGATGACCGCAAGTCGTGCCTCCGGCGAGGCTGGCGCGTCCGCCTCAGGACCATCGATAGCCTCCGCCGCCTCGGCGTCTGTTCCGTCAACAGCGACCGATACTGCCGCGCCAATGGCGATTGGGCCCGGCAGGTCCCCGGCCTCCTCGTCGAGCAGCACTTCGGCTCCGCCCGTCAGTCCGGCCACGTCCATCTCCGCCCAGCTTTGGGAGCCGGTCTCGATGAATGACTGGGCCACTCGCCCCTCCGGGCTCGGCGAGATTGGTGCCACCGACCTCGCGAGCGGGTACGCCGTCAGCAGGTTGAACCGGTCGGTGATCGGATGAATCGGGTAGTTTGCAGCGATTGGCACTGACGCGTCAGCCCCCAGGAACTGACCCATCCCACTGGCGTCCACCACGACATCGTCGCCGATCGAGATCCCCCAGTTCGCCAGCAGTTCGACGAGTCCCTCCGGGGTTGGCGTCCCGGTGTCGATCGGCGGGTCGAGCATGACCAGCAACTTGCCGCCGCCTTCGAGATACTGATCGAGCGCCGTCAGTTCATCGGGAAGGAAGTCGGTCTGCGGGCCAGCCGTCACCACCACGGTGGCGTCTTCTGGTACCGAGCCACGCTGGGCCAGGATCAGCGTTTCGACGCCGAAGTTGTCGAAGCCGAGCGCATCGGTGACCGTGCTGTAGCCACCCTCGTCCGCTCCGGTGTGGCTCTTCTCACCGTGTCCTTCTAGGAAGTAGACCTTCCGTTCTTCCCCCTCCACGACCGAGATGAGGGCGTTCGTCAGGTCCTGCTCGGCGAGGGACGACACGCGCTCGATCCGTTCCTGATGCTCGAAGACGATCGTCCCGTAGGTCTCGATCTCGTACTGCCGGGCGAGCATCGGTTGGCGGTCGGCGTCGATGTAATCGACGCTGACCTGGTCCGACTCGTAGGCGTACTGGCCCAGACGATCCTCATAGGGTGGGAAGTCGAGCTGACGCGCGAAGACCAGGATCCGGACCGGCGCCGGAAGGGTCTCCAGCACTTGGCGCGTCTGGTCGGAGAGCGAGTATTGCTGTGCAGCGGTCAGATCCCAACGGTGGTTCTGACGCGACAGCATCCAATTCAGACCGGACAGGATAGCCAGGGCCAAAATCACGCCGGTGCCGGCGAACAGGCCATAGCGTGTCTGCTTGCGTTCGAATGACCGGAGCACCTGGCGCCAGTGACCGGCGCCATACAGCAGGATGTTTGCTAGTCCCGCAAAGGCCAGGGTGCGGCGCAGGGTATCGAGATCCGGCCGCACAATCCAGACCCCGACCGCGACAAAGACCAGTAGCGATCCGAACCAGCCGAGGAAGCCGAGGATTCTGTTCAGCATCGGAAGTGAGCGACGAGCGTTAACCGTTCCAACGTTCGGTGTCCATCGATTTCGCGGTCAAGAACAGGCCGAACGTGATCACGCTGGCGTAGTAGGCCACGTGTTTGGTGTCGATGACGCCCTTGGCGAAGTCGTCGAAGTGCATCAGCAGCGAGAGATACGCCAGGACTGCCTGGGTGGTCGTTCCGGCGGTGTCGCCGATCCAGTCGATGATCCAAAACAGGAGCAGGACCGCGAAGGTGGCCATGGCGGCGACGACTTGGTTCTTGGTCATCGAGGAAATGGCGAGGCCGACCGAAATGAACGCTCCACCCATCAGGAAGAGCCCGAGGTAGCCCGTGACCACCGAGCCCCACTCGGGGTCGGCGTACCAGAACAGTACGCCCATGTGGACCAGCGTTAGTGCCAGCATCAGGCCGTAGAGGGCCATCGCGCCGAAAAACTTACCTAGGATGATTTGGAGGTCGCTCAGTGGAGCCGTGAGCAGGAGTTCCATGGTGCCCGATCGCTTCTCCTCGGCGTAGGCCCGCATCGTCACCGTCGGAAGGACGAAAAGCAAGATCACGGCAGTGTTGCCGAAAAGGCCCCGGATCATGAACTCGTTGATGTTCACCACCTGGGGTCCGCCCATGCCAAACTGGCTACTGCTGACTTGGACCATCACGTTAATGTTGGCAACAAAGAAATAGCCGAACAGCAGCGAGAAGAACGCCAGTACGACGTAGGCGATCGGAGACACAAAGTAACCGCGGAGCTCCTTGTGGGCGATAGCTAGGACGTTACCCATCGATCGCCTCCGCGTCGGTCGCCGTCTCGTCCGGGCCCAGGTCGTGTGCCGCATCGGATTCTTCGGTGGTCAGCTCAAGGAAGATGTCCTCGAGGCTCATCTGTCGCGCCCTGAGCTCGAGGAGGCCCCACCCCGCGTTGACGATCGCACCAGACAGCGCCCGGCGGACGTCTTCACCCCGTCCAGCGTCCACCTCGTAGCCGATGGCACGCCCCTGTTCATCAACCTTGTTGATGCCGGTGACGCCCGGGAGTGCCCTTAGCGCCGGCGCGGGGTCAGTCCCCGCGCTGTCGAGCAGGACGTAGAGTGTCTGAGAGCCCTGGAGGCGCGCGGTCAAGTTGTCCGGACTGTCGACTGCCACGACGCGACCACGATTGATGATCACCACCCGCTGGCAGGTCTGCGAGACCTCCGGGAGGATGTGGGTGCTGAGGATGATGGTGTGGTCGCCGGCAAGCTCGGCGATGAGCTTCCGAGTTTCGATGATCTGCCGCGGGTCCAGTCCCGCCGTCGGCTCATCGAGGATCAGGACGTCAGGGTTGTGCAGAAGCGCCTGGGCGAGGCCCACGCGCTGGCGATAGCCCTTGGAGAGCTTGCCGCAGAAGCGGTCGGCCATGTCGGCGATGTTGGTGCGCTCCATCGCCGTGGAGATCTGTCGTCGCCGCTCGCTGGACGGTACTCCGTTGATACGGGCCACGAACCGGAGATACTCCTCGATGGTCATTTCTGGGTAGAGCGGGGGAGTTTCGGGAAGGTAGCCGGTGCGCCGCTTGGCCTCCAGGGGCTGGTCGAACACATCGAATCCCGCGACCTGGGCTTGTCCCTCCGTGGCCGGCAGGTAACCGGTGAGGATACGCATGGTCGTCGTCTTCCCGGCGCCGTTAGGCCCCAGGAAGCCGAGGATCTCGCCCCGCTCGACGGTGAAGCTGATGTCGTCGACGGCGGTCAGCGACCCGTACCGTTTGGTCACATGTTGCACTTCGACCACGTTCTCGTCACCTCCGCTTGAATGCAGGATGCTGCCCGCGACTAGCGGCACCGACTCCCCCCACTGCCTGGGTGGAGCGCTCTGCTGTTAGACGTACCATCTGACAGAAAAGACGTCGACCGATTAAACTAGTGGCCACGAATGGCGCTGTCAAGAGAGGAACATGCTTCGGCAACGGAGGTTGGCAGGCTGCCAAGGAACCGTGCCGTCTGGCGCGCACGGCCAAACCCGGATCCCGAGGTTGTCTCAGGCCACGTTAAGTTCCGAAAGCGTCGGCCCGTCGCCTGCTGGTATGGGGGGAAGATCCGACACAGTTAGGACCAGCCATCCGGGGCTAGTTCTTGGCGGTCCACGAAGTGGTCGATGGCGGCCTGGTCGGCGGCGCTGACCTCCTCAAACTGCAGGCCCATGCCGCCGACCCGTCGGTCGCGCCAGACCACCCTCGACTCCGCCTCGACGTCGTCGGAGGCACCCGGAAGCCGCAGCCGAGCCCGCACCCGGGTCGCGACCTCGAGGGGGCTCATGGTTCGCACCGCGAGTCCGCCCCGCCCGAGATTGAGCGTCATCGCACTGGCAATGGTCGAGTCGACCCGGTAGGAGACTGGGACGGCGAGCTCAACCCGAGGGCTGCTCCGTCGATTGAAGCTGTCAGGGAATAGATGTGGCGCGAGCGCCGGTAGGATCCGTGCGTGATCCGTGTGGTCGTTAACGTAGCCAGACACACCGAGATTGGACAGCTGTCTGACCTGGTCGGCGTCGCTGACCGACCCGCTCAGAATCACAAGTGGTGTGGGCGAGCTGCGTGCCCGAATGGCTAAGACCAGTGTGTGCGCTTCATTCGAGAGTGACAGGTCTAGGAGGATCAGATCGGCATTGGGGCTAGAGTCGAGCGCAGTCCAGAGCGTATCGACCTCCTCCGCTGACTGGGTCCGATGCCCCGCCTCGTGCAGAGCTGCCGTGAACCTATCGCGCACCGTGTCGTCCTGAATCGCGACGAGAACCGTCCGAGCGCTCGCGGCAGAGGCATGCATCGTCGTTGACTGCTTATCGGTCGTCCCGTCATGTGCCTCCAGCCCACAGCGGGCCCGTCGACGCGTTGCGGGCGCCGTTCCAGGTCGCTATAATCCGCGGCTCCGACTGCGCGAGAATCCTCGACAGCGCCTACGGGTGATTTTTATGCCGATCTGTTGCGAATGCGATGCCGACATCGACGTCGACGAGTTCGACATCGAACGTGGTGACGAGCTGAGCTGCGCCGAATGTGGAGCGAATTTGCTCGTCTCGGCCGTTTCTCCGGTCGAATTTGAGCTGGCTGAACCGGAAGCTGATGACGACGACCCTGATGCCGACGCGGACGACGACTGGGAGTGACACTGACGGGTCGTCCGCCCGGACGGGAAATCGGCGAGAAACATCACCATAATGGCACCGGAAGTCCTTGGAAATACTGTGATTTGACAGAACCCTCCGTTCCTTTTAAGCTTTGCTCTTCTGGTCACACGGGTATTTCGTCGGATCGACTTACCGACCGAGAGATCCCTTCCGACCCAGGAGCGCTGAGACAGGAGACGCCGCACATGAAGTCCAGATATCACTACCTGCACGCCGCCTCCCTGAGCCTGCTGCTCGGTCTTGGCGCGGCAGCTTGCGCCGATAATCCGCCGCCTGAGCCGCCGCCACCACCACCGCCACCTGCGGCGCCCGAGGCACCACCACCACCGCCACCACCACCGCCGCCGCCACCCGAGCCAGCACCGCCTGCGCCTCTGAGCCCGGAGGAGCTGTTCGCGAGGATGTCGCTCGAGGAGCTGAACAGCACCTCGCCGCTGGATCCGGTGTTCTTTGAGCTTGATCAGTCCGAGCTGTTGCCCGATGGGCGGGCTGCGCTGCAGCGCAACGCCGATTGGATGCGTCAGTGGACCTCGACGCGGATCAGCATCGAGGGGCACTGTGACGAGCGTGGCACCAACGAGTACAACCTCGCGCTCGGTGAGCGCCGCGCGGCCGCGGTGCGGGACTACTTGCTGGGCCTTGGCATTGCCGCCAATCGTGTCGCCACCGTCAGCCGTGGTGAGGAGTCGCCGTTCTGCACCGACTCACACGAAGGGTGCTGGTCGAGAAATCGGCGCGGGCACTTCATCATTACCGCCAAGTAGGCCTGGTCATCCTGACCGGGAGGGACGTCACGCGCGCGTGAGCTTCGGCTCGCGCGCGCGAGTTCCTTTGGGGTTCCTCAGTAGTTCACGGAGACGACGTTCGTCGACACGGTGACGGGCGACTTCAGCGTCGTCGATCACCAGTACGGGTATGTCGTGGCCGTAGCGTGCCTGAAGCGAGGTGTCGCTATCGATGTCGACCTCCTCCAGTGCTAGCGGTGCGTTAGCAGCGACCCGTTCGATCACCGCTTTCATCTGATCGCAGAGGTGGCAGCCGGCCCGTGTGTACAGGGTCAGCGCGATCATCGGCCAGTGGTCTGGCAGGCGGTGGTGATGGCCCGGGCCGCGGCGAGTGGGTCGGCGGCCGCGATGATCGGTCGTCCCACGACTAGGTAGCTGGCCCCCGCGTCGAGCGCGTCGGCCGGGTCGAGCGTCCGGTGCTGGTCATCGCCTCCTGAGGCGCCTGCGGCCCCGCCCCGGATGCCTGGGGTCACGATTAGGGGAGCCGACCCCAGGCGCTCGCGCAGAGGAACGAGCTCGCGCGGCGACGCCACGATGCCGTCGAGTCCTGACGCGACCGCCAGCGCGGCCAGCGACTCAACCTGGTCTCCCAGCGTTCGGGTCACTCCGATCTGGTTCAGCTCTCCCTCGTCGAAACTGGTCAGGACCGTGACCCCCACGACGTGGGGAGGCTGGTCGAGAGCGGCCGCCGCCTCGGCGGCGCCCGTGAGCATCGCCTCGCCCCCGGCCGTGTGCACTGTCAGCATCCACACACCTAGACGACCGGCCGCTCGCACTGCCTCGGCGACGACGGTGGGGATGTCGTGATACTTGAGGTCCAGAAATACTCGATCTCCGCGGTCGGCAAGTGTCGCAATGAGCGACGGGCCCTCGATTGTGAACAGGCGGCTGCCGATCTTGAACCCGCCGACCGTGCCCCGAAGCTGATCGGCCAGCGCGAGTGCCTGGTCGCGGCTGTCGACGTCGAGGGCTACGAGGAGCTCTTGCACGCCGGTGTCCTTTCCTCTAGTTCGAGACTGCCGACCAGGTCCACCAGGCTCGAGATACCGTGGCGGTCGAGGTACGCGCGGAGACCATCGAAGAGTTTGTCCCAGATCAGCGGATCGACAAAGTTCGCCGTACCGACCTGTACCGCCGTGGCCCCCGCGATCATGAACTCGAGCACGTCCTCCGCGGTCATGATCCCACCCATCCCTACGATTGGGATCTTGATGGCCTGGTGGCATTCGTGGACCATGCGCACGGCGATGGGGCGGATCGCGGGACCGCTCAGCCCGCCCAGCACGTTGGACAGCCGGGGACGCCGGGTTTCCACATCGATGGCCATGGCGAGGAAAGTGTTGACGAGCGATACCGCGTCTGCACCGGCCTCCTCTGCGGCCACCGCGAACGACGCGACGTCGGTAACATTCGGCGTCAGCTTCGGCATCACCGGCAGGGCGGTCACGCGCCTGACGGCGGAGATAACGTCGTGGGTACCCTCCAGCGAGCAGCCGAACATCATGCCGCCCTTGCTGATATTGGGACAGGAGATGTTGAGCTCTATCGCACCGATGCCGTCCGCATCGTCTAGGATTCGCGCGATCTCAGCATACTCATCCACGGTCGAGCCGCAGATATTGACGACGACGACCGCTCCCCGCCGCTTGAGTTCAGGGAGCTTCTCCGAGACGAAGCGTCGCGCTCCGATCCCCTGCAATCCGATCGCGTTGAGCATCCCACTGGGGGTCTCCACGATCCGTTGGGGCGGATGTCCTTCCCGTTCCTCCAGAAAGAGCCCCTTAACCGCAACGCCGCCCAGCGTGTCCAGCGCCACCAGGTCCGCGTACTCCACGCCGTAGCCAAAACAACCGCTAGCGGCGATGAGGGGGTTCGATAGCCGCAGGCTACCGATGGTGACCGACAGGTCGCTCATAGCTGGTCCCAGTCTATGCGCCCGCCGTCGAACACCGGTCCCTGCAGACATGACCGAACGAACCGGGTCGGCTGTCCCGGCTCGGCGACCGGCACGACGCAGCTGTAGCAGCCGCCGAGCCCGCATCCCATTACTTGTTCCAGCGACACGTCGGTGGAGCGGCCATGAGTCGCGGCAAGTTCGGTAACAGCTTGCATCATTGGGGTTGGGCCGCAGGCGTACAGTCGGACGGATATCCCCTTGTCGGTCTCGTCGAGCGCGCGGTGGAGCGGCCCGGTCACTAGTCCAGGGTGGCCTCGGCTGCCATCGTCGGTGGTGAGTTCGAGTCTCACACCGAGCGCCTCGAAGGTTTCCAGGTAGAAGAGGTCGTCTGCACTTCGCCCCCCATAGAAAAGCCTGGTCGCCGCCAACCGTTCGACGAGGCTCTCGGCAAGGGTGAGGAACGGAGCGAGACCGACACCGCCGGCGACCATCCACGCCTGCTGGTCCGCGGCGGGCGATTCGAACGCCTGCCCCAGCGGGCCGAGACACTGCAGCCGCTCTCCAGGGGTGATGTCATATAGGCGCCTGGTCGTGACCCCGATCCGCTTGTTCAGCAACGAGAAACCGCTGACTCTGCCAGCGGGATCCCGGAGAATCTCGAACACCGAGAAAGGCCGTCGGAGGAGCGGGTCATAATCCTTATCCGGTTTCACCATCACGAACTGACCCGGACGGGCCTGGCGAGCTACGTCAGGGGCCGCGACAGCTACGACGTTGTAAAAATCCGAGAGCTTAGTGTTGGATATGACGACGGCGTCGACGTCGACCGGCATAAGCGCCGAGTATAACCGAAGGCCTCCAAGCTTCTGCTGAGACCGGTCTCCCTTGCATCAGTGTCCAGTGAGCAATATGATCGGGCGACTCTTTAATGCAGACCCTGTGAGGTCGCAAAGAGGACAGCCGGTGCACTTACTTAGCCCTCCCCCGTTCCACGTCCAAAGTCCCCGCATGGTCCGATGCGGTCGTCGTGCGCCCGCCGGTCTCCGGGAGGTTGCATGCCGGTCGTGATGTCGTCGGACCAAGTCGCCCGTACCATCGCAAGGATCGCTCACGAAATTGTGGAGCGTCATCACTCGCTTGAGTCCCTTGCCTTGATCGGCATCCGTACCCGAGGAGTCCCGATTGCCAGGCGGCTGTCGGAGGCGTTGGCCGAGATCGTGAAGGTCGACGTACCGACCGGCGTGCTCGATATCACGCTCTATCGCGATGACCTGATGCGGCATCCGGTGGGTCCGCAACCGGTGCTCCGACGAACCGAGATCGACTTCTCGATCGACGATCGGCGCATCGTGTTGGTCGACGACGTGCTCTATACCGGCCGGACGATTCGGGCCGCACTCGATGCGCTAATTGACTTTGGGCGTCCACGGGCCATCGAACTGGTCGTGCTGGTGGATCGCGGGCACCGGGAGCTCCCGATCAAGGCCGACTACGTGGGAAAGAACCTCCCGACCTCACTGCAGGAGAGCGTCCAGGTGAGGCTGTCGGAAGTCGAAGACCGTGACGAAGTGGTGATCGAGGATGCCCCAGACAGCTGATACCGGTCGCGACGCCCATAGCGCCGGGACGTCGGTATTGTCGACGCCCGCAGGTCTTCGGACGACGGATCTGTTGAGCATCGGCGATCTATCCGCCGAGGAGATCCTGCTGATTCTCGACACCGCCGAGGCGATGCAGGAGGTCGGCACCAGGGCCATCAAGAAGGTACCGGCTCTGCGCGGCCAGACCGTCGTAAATCTCTTCTTCGAGGCGAGTACCCGAACACGCACATCGTTCGAGATAGCCGAGAAGCGGCTCAGCGCAGACACGGTGAACGTAGTGGCCAGCGGGTCGAGCCTGGCGAAGGGGGAGACCCTGGCCGACACCGTGCGCAACCTCGAGGCGATGGCACCCGATGTCATCGTGGTGCGGCATGCGGCCGCCGGTGCGGGCCATCTCGTCGCCAAGCTGTGTAAGGCCCGCGTGATCAACGCCGGGGACGGCATGCATGAGCACCCGACCCAGGCGCTGCTCGATGCTCTGACCATCCGAGAGCACAAAGGGTGTTTCGACGGCTTGCGTGTCTCGATCGTGGGTGACCTGCTTCACAGCCGCGTGCTCCGCTCGAACTTGTTGCTTCTCGAGGCGCTGGGGGCCGCGGTCACGGTGTGTGCTCCGGCGACGCTCATGTTGCCGGAGGCGGCCAGGTTCGGTGTCAGGGCGACCACCTCGATCGACGAAGCGGTGGATGGGGCCGACGTGGTCATGTTGCTTCGGATTCAGCTCGAGCGGATGCAGGGGCACTTTTTTCCCTCTCTGCGCGAGTACTTCCGGTGCTTCGGCATGACGGCCGAGCGGCTACGCCGAGCTGCCCCTGACGCCATCATCATGCACCCCGGGCCTATGAACCGCGGGGTCGAGATCGCGTCGGATGTGGCTGACGGCCCCGGGTCGGTCATCCTTGAACAGGTAGCCAATGGCGTCGCCATCAGGATGGCGGTGTTGTATCTGCTGTCGGGAGGCCAGGGTGGCTGACGCGGTTGTGCTGCGTGGGGGGCGGGTCGTGGACCCGGCGAACGATGTCGACGGGCACGTCGACGTGTTCATCGAGGAGAGCCGGATCGCGGGGGTGGGAGTCGACCTCATTCTGCCCGAGGGTGTCCGGGAGGTCGCGGTGCCGGACGGCTGTGTCGTTTGTCCCGGACTCATCGATATGCATGTGCACTTGCGTGAGCCGGGCCAGGAGCACAAGGAGACGATCGCCACCGGGTTGGCCGCGGCGGTCGCCGGAGGGTTCACGGCGGTGGCGTGCATGCCGAACACCGAGCCGGCCAATGACGAGGCCGGGGTGACCCGGTTGATTCTGGAGCGGGCCGCTGACGCTGGCCTCGCGCGGGTGTATCCCATCGGAGCGGTGAGTCGCGGCAGAGCCGGGGAGCAGCTGGCGGAGTTGGGAGAGCTGCACGAAGCTGGCTGCGTGGCGGTGTCCGACGACGGCCAGCCCGTGGCCAGCGCACTGCTTATGCGACGGGCACTGGAGTACGCCGGCATGTTCGGGATGCCCGTCATCGACCACTGCGAGGATATGTCTCTTGCCGACGGAGGTGTGGCGCACGAGGGATTTCGCGCCGCATCGCTCGGGTTGCGTGGCCGGCCTGCGGTTGCGGAGCAGATTCTGGTGGAACGCGACATCGCGCTGGCTTGTACGACCGGAGCTGCCGTGCACATCGCCCACCTGAGTAGCCGCGCCGCCGTCGCCGCGGTCGCCGCCGGGAAGGCCAGCGGCGCGCGGGTGAGCTGCGAAGTCACGCCGCACCACCTGGCACTGACCGACGAGGAGCTCGACGCTTACGACACTCGATACAAGGTCAACCCCCCGTTACGTGAGACCGGCGACCGGGCGGCGCTCGTGGAGGCGGTGCGAGACGGCGTGATCGACGTCATCGCCACCGACCATGCCCCGCATCACTATGACGAGAAGCTGGTGGAGTTCGACCAGGCACCGTTTGGGGTCGTCGGTCTCGAAACCGCGGTCTCTGTCTGTCTAGATCGGCTGGTACATGGCGGGGTGATCTCACTCGGCCGAATGGTCGAGTTAATGTCGGTCAATCCTGCTCGCATCTTGGATGTGCCTGGTGGAGGGCTGTCGGTCGGGGCTCCCGCCGACCTCACACTGTTGGCGCCGGACCTCCCGGTGCAGGTCGACAGTACGACCTTTCGGTCGCTCGGTCGAAACAGTCCGTTTGACGGGCGCTCCTTCAAGGGTGGGGTCGCGGCGACGTTCGTGGACGGCCGCGCGGTCTTCGTCAACGCCGCGGTCAGTGGCGCTGACCAGCTCCAGATCGGCGCATGACCAAGGCGCGTCCTACCGCGCAGGCCTCCGCGGCGAAACTAGCGACGCTGAAGACCTCGCTTGATCGCCTCTACGAGGCGTTCAACGACGCCGATTCGACGACCGACCCTATCCAGGTGGTTCGACGCTACCGTCGCCCGGATGACCAGGAGGTCGTGGCGTTCTGTGCGGCTGGGCTGGCGTTCGGCCGAGTGGCGAGCGTCTTGGCCACGACCGACGCTCTGCTCGAAGTAATGGGAAGGCATCCGGCGGCGTTCGTGCGTCGATTCGACCCCGACCGTCATCGTGGCAGGATGCGGGAGCTCGGGCACCGGTGGATTCGACATGACGATCTCGTGGCGTTGCTGTGGATCATGCGCCAGATGTTGTCAGAGGCGGGATCACTGGAGGCATGCTTCCTTGAGGGTCTCGCGCCGGACGACCCCGATGTCGGGTCCGCGCTCGATCGCTTCTCTCGGCGAGCTCGCGGGTACGACCTGGAAGCCGTCTATGGCCGGCGGGTCGGAGGGCGGCGTGGGGTGGATTACTTCTTTCCCGAGCCGAGCCGCGGCAGTGCCTGCAAGCGTCTGAATCTCTTCTTGCGTTGGATGGTGCGCCGGGATGCCGTTGACCTCGGGCTCTGGCAGGGAGTTTCGCCGTCACAGCTCATCGTGCCGCTCGACACGCACATCATCAGGGTGGGACGTTGCCTCCGCCTGACCCGCTACAAGAGCCCAGGGTGGAGGATGGCGCGTGAGATCACCGCGTCGCTGCGTCGCATCGATCCAAGGGATCCGGTGCGCTACGACTTCTCGATGTGTCACCTTGGGATGATGGACGCCTGCGGGTTCAGCCGGCCTCAGCGGGATGAGCAGTGTCCGCTCCGCGGGGTCTGTCGGCCAGGCGGTCGTAGGCATCGAGTATCCGCTGGACCATTCGCTCGACGCTGAACGAGGCACGGACCCGCTGTCGCGCGGCCGCGCCTAGTCGGGCCTGCCGCTCCGGGTCACGCAGCAGCCTGACGATGGCGGCGGCGAGGGCCGTCGCGTCCCGTGGAGGAACGAGCACGCCGGTTTCGCCGTCGACCACGACCTCGGGAATGCCCCCAGCCGCGGTGGCGACGATCGGCTGAGTGAGCTCCATTGCGTCGAGCAACACCGAGCCCATTCCCTCGGTTACCGAGCTCATGGCGAACAGGTCGAAGCTTTTCTGCAGCGACAACGCGTCTGCTCGAAAACCGGTCAGCAACACGTGCTTCTCGAGGTGATGCTCCTTGATCTGGCGGCGGAGTGACGATTTAAGCTCGCCTTCGCCGATGATCACGAACCGGACATCTGGTACATCGCGTACCACGGCGGCCGCAGCGCTCACCAGATAGCGATGTCCCTTGTGAGGTACGAGAGCAGCGATATTCCCGACCACCGGGGTGCCCCGTGGCAGCGATAACTCCTGGTGGACGTCCAGCGGCGGCGCGGTGGAGACCCGTTCGAGGTCGCACCCGTCGTGGACGGTGGTCGTCCGCTCGGCTGGTACGCCGTCGCCGATCAGCATCTTCCTGATGGCGTTCGACGCGCACAAAAAGAGATCGACTTTGCTGTACTTCCAGCGGGAGAAGGTGTTGTCGCGAATGTGGAAATCAACGCGTCGTGAGACCACGAAGCGCGGGGGTGGATAGAGCGGACCCAGTGAGCGAGCCAGGGCAACCATTGCGACGGCGTGGGCGTCATGCGCGTGCACGACATCTGGTCGCATCGCGCGCAGCAAGCGCGAGAGACGCCACGCAGCCACGAAGTCCATCTCTCCGGTGTTGGCAATCGGGATCAGGTCTGGCCCCTCCGCGGCCCGGCGCTGCAGTTCCCCGTCGGGGTGCGCGACCAGCGCAGCGCGATGTCCGCGTGATCGCAGGCCGAGCACGGTGAGCAGTACCTGATTCTGGCCGCCGCGCCACGTCCGCGCCGTATCGACATGGAGGGAAAACATCTCGCCTAATCAGCCCTCACGTCCAGCTCGCAGCCCAAGCTCTCGCAGCTTGACCTGCTTGAGAAAGACGTAATGGGCGTTCATTATCGAGACGACCAGGCCGGTTACGCCCTGGAGACATCCAAGGCGCAGCAGGTAGTTCCGTGCGAACGCCAAGGGGGGGCGGACGAGGAGGTCGAGAACGCCAGCCCGCCGCCCGCGTGCGAACTGCTCGGCGGCGGCTAGCGTGGTGTAGTGGTTGATGGTGCGGAGGTGCGCGGCCAGATCGTTGTAGGGATGATGGCGAAGATCGTGTCGGAGTGTCCCGACCGCCCCGTCGACCTGCACAGATTCGTGGACTGAGGCGCGACTCCAGCAGCCGGTCCGACGGTCGTAGAGTCTGAGCTGATGGTCCGGATAGAAGTCTGTGGTCCGCAGCCACTGGCCCAGGTAGCGGGTGGTGCGGGGCATGCGGTAGCCGCGGCAGGGAGGGTCATGTCCGAGTACCTCCTGGATCTCGGCCGCTAGCTCCGGCGTGACCCGCTCGTCGGCGTCGAGCGAGAGCACCCACTCGTGAGTGGCGAGGCTGGCCGCGTGGTCCTTCTGCGCTCCGTAGCCCGGCCAGTCTCGCTGGCTGACCCGAGCTCCGAATCGGGTCGCGATGCCGACGGTGTCGTCGCGGCTGCCCGAGTCCACCACGATTACCTCGTCGGCCCAGGAGACCGACTCGAGCGCCGCCTCGATGTTTCGAGCTTCGTTCAAGGTGATGATCGTCACCGACAACTTGGGCACGCCGCGAGTGTACCCGCTTTCCCTCGGGGTAGCCGTCCGAGGGTATACTCTCTTGCACTGATCGGCGGTCGCGCCGAGCAGACGCCAAGCCTCGCTATGGACTCCACGACCGTTCTCGACCTCTTCCGTCGCTGCGAGGGGCTACTCGAGGGACACTTCCAGCTGTCCTCCGGATTGCATAGCGCGGGCTATTTGCAGTGTGCTCAGGTGCTGCGTTATCCGGAGCATGCATCGGCTTTGGGCCGGACGCTCG
This sequence comes from Acidobacteria bacterium UBA2994, assembly GCA_002346545.1. Lineage (GTDB taxonomy): Bacteria > Acidobacteriota > Vicinamibacteria > Vicinamibacterales > UBA8438 > UBA2994. The sequence goes on along the minus strand of DEAA01000046.1, from coordinate 22,990 downwards.
CCGAACAGGCCGAGCGGCTGCAGCCGGAGGTCGTGCTGTCCCCGGCGCTCGGTGGCGTCATCATCGGGTACGAAGTAGCCCGCGCGCTCGGCGTGCCGGCCATGTTCGCCGAGCGAAGAGACGGTGATCTCCAGCTGCGTCGGGGCTTCCGGATTGAGCCCGATGCACGCGTACTCGTGGTGGAGGACGTCGTGACCACGGGCGGTTCCACGCGCGAGACCATCGAGGTGGCGACGGCGGCAGGGGGAGAGGTCGTGGGCGCGGCGTCCATCATCGATCGCGGAGAGGAGCCGGTCAGCTTTTCTGTGCCGTTCGATGCGCTGGTGCAGATCCCGCTTTCCGCCTACGAACCTTCGGAGTGTCCTCGCTGTGCCCGCGGCGAGCCGGTCTTAAAGCCCGGTTCGCGGCCCGGGCACTGAAGCCTGGGAGCCGCGCGCGTGTCCGGTCCGTCGACGCGCACCTTCAAGCTCACGCTGGCCTACGATGGCGCGGCCTACGTGGGGTGGCAACGTCAGCAGAATGGCCCGTCGGTGCAAGCCACCATCGAGTCCGCATTGGAGCCGTTGGCGGGCGGCATGCCGGTGACGCTGGTGGGAGCGGGCCGGACCGACGCCGGGGTCCATGCACTGGGGCAGGTCGCAAGCGTGAAGATGCTGACAAGTATCAACGCCGACGCGCTTGCCCGCGCGCTCAATGCGACACTCCCACTAGATGTGCGGGTGCTCGCCTTGTCCGAGGTGCCAGACGCCTTCCATGCCAGGTTCGATGCCACCGCCAAGCGCTACCGTTACCGCCTGCTGCATGGCCAGACCGTGAGTCCCTTCGAACGCCGCTACGCCTGGTTTATTCCGGCCCAATTCGACGATGCGCGACTCGAGGCGATGGCGCAGCCATTGATCGGGACCCATGACTTCGCAGCGTTCCAAGCGGTGGGCAGCGACGTCCAGACCACAGTGCGCGAACTACGTGCGATTACGGTAGGTCGCGGTGCGCCGGGCGCGCTGGCGAGCCATCCATCCGCGGAGGTAACCACGATTGACCTGCACGGATCTGGGTTCCTCCGGCACATGGTCCGCATCATTATCGGTACGCTGGTTGACATCGGGACCGGTCGGCTGTCGCCCGACGCGATCCCGCGCGCCCTCGAGCGGCGCGAGCGGGAAGCTGCAGGTCGAACGGCTCCGGCACATGGCCTGTTTCTGGTGCGTGTCGAGTATGGGTCGGGTCCTTGAACGGGTCGCTAACAGCTCGTATCATCAAGAGTTAGCGTCCATACGCGACGAGTGTTCGTCCCATGAGTCTCCAAGATCTGCTGGCCTGGGCTCCTGCTGGTTCCCCTGAACAGGCACTTGCCGGTGAAGTCGACTTCGACCGGCTGCCGGCTCACGTCGCCGTGATCATGGACGGTAACGGACGTTGGGCGGCTCAGCGCCATTTGCCCAGGGTCGAGGGGCATCGGGCCGGGATCGACGCGGTGCGTGACGTTGTGGAAACCTCCGCCCGTCTCGGGTTGGACGTGCTTACGCTCTACGCGTTCTCGGTCGAAAACTGGAAGCGGCCGCGGGCCGAAGTAGCGGTACTCATGGGTCTTTTGAAGCGGTACCTTCGTCTTGAGCTTGAGAACCTGCAGGCGAACGACATTCGACTCCAGGTTATCGGTCGGCCTGAGGATCTGCCGGTCGATGTCCAGCGGGAGCTGGATGAAGGGCAGGAGCGAACGCGGGCCAATGGCGGCATGCTGTTCAACATTGCGCTCAACTACGGAGGCCGGGCCGAGATCGTGGAGGCAACGCGTCGAGCTATGCGCCAGGGGCTCGACCCGTCAGAGCTGGACGAGCAGCGGTTCGGTGACCTGCTCTACACCGCCGGACAGCCTGATCCCGACTTACTGATCCGTACGAGTGGGGAGATGCGGGTCAGTAACTTTCTGCTCTGGCAGATCGCGTACGCGGAGATTTGGGTGACCGAGATGTTATGGCCAGACTTTCGGGCTCGCCATCTGCTTCAGGCAATCCTGGACTACCAGAAGCGAGAGCGACGCTACGGCGGGATTACCCGTCCCGTTGTCGTGGGCTGAGGGCCCTAACGTTCCGTGACCCGTGTCCTTAGCGCGCTTGCGCTCCTCCCAATCGTCCTCGGCACTATCTGGTTTTTCCCCCCCATCGCCACCCTTGTGCTCGCCGCGTTGGCCCTGGTAGGTGCCGGTATCGAGTATCTCGGTCTGACCCGCGCTTTTGGGGCCGTCGTCCCCGGACCGCTGGTCGTGGTGGCGGTTGCGGTTGCGGCCGCCGCCGTGGCGTACGACGTGACGCTGGTCGGCCTCGCGGCAACCACGCTGGTGCTTAGCATCGTGAGCCTGGCCACGGCCAGACGCGGCCGTGAGCTGTTGCTCGATGTTGCGGCGTCCCTCTTGCCGCTCATCTATCTCGGTGTGCCCATCGGGATCCTGGTGCAGCTCAGAATAACTGAGGGATCCGGCGTGGTATTGCTCCTGCTGGCCACCATCATGGTCAGCGATACCGCGCAGTACTATGGCGGACGATGGCTCGGGCGATTCCAGTTGGCGCCAGCCATAAGCCCCGGCAAGACGCTAGAGGGTGCGTGGTTCGGGTTGGCGGCCGGCGCCCTGTTCATGGGCTGGGTGGGGCCAATGGTTGTCTCCGGGGTCGAGACGATGACGTCGGCGTCGGTGGGAGTGATGCTGGTCGCGCTGGGGATTGCGGGCGATCTGTTCGAGTCCCAGTTGAAGCGTGGCGCAGGTTTGAAGGACAGCTCCGGGCTGATTCCTGGCCATGGGGGAGTGCTTGACCGGATCGACAGCCTGCTCTTCGCGGCGCCGGGGTTCTATCTGTGGCTGATGTTTGCATGAAGATCCGGACCTCGTGATGAAGCGGATAGCCATCCTTGGCTCGACCGGCTCGATCGGCTGCAGCGCTCTGTCTGTCGCGGAGACACATCCGGACCGTGTCGAGATCGTTGGGTTGGCGGCCGGCGCGAACATCGAACGATTCACGTCGCAGGTCGAGCGATATCGGCCGCGCGCCGTAGCTCTAGCGTCCAAAGCCGGTCTCGACCAGGTACATGCGGGTCTGACGGCCAGCGCTCGTGATCGGGTCGCGGTGGCTGAGGCAGGCCCAGCGGGGCTGTGCGCAGTCGCGACCCATCCAGACGTCGAGCTGGTGCTCTGCGCGACCACGGGCACCACCGCGCTGGAGGCCGTCTTCGCCGCTATCGACGCCGGGAAGACCATCGCGCTGGCCAATAAGGAAGTTCTGGTAATGGCTGGTGGTCTCGTGATGGACGCGGCGCGTCGCCGGGGAGTGGCCGTACTGCCGGTCGACAGCGAACACAATGCCATTCACCAATGCCTAGACGGGAGGCCGCGGTCCGATGTTCGCAGGCTGGTGCTCACCGCGTCTGGTGGACCATTCCGGGAGTGGCCAGCTGCACGGCTCGCCTCAGTTACGCCGACCGATGCGCTGGCGCATCCCACATGGCAGATGGGCCGGAAGATCACCGTCGACTCCGCAACCTTGATGAACAAGGGGCTCGAGGTGATCGAGGCCCGCTGGCTTTTCGATGTGCCTGGAGACCGGATCGGCGTCGTCGTGCATCCGCAGTCGGTCGTGCACTCGCTAGTTGAGTTTCAGGACGGGTCGTTGCTGGCTCAGCTGGGCGTGACCGACATGCGTCTGCCGATTCAGTACGCCTTCTCGTACCCGGACCGGTGGCACACTGGTCTGCCGCCCCTTGACCTGGCCGCCTGCGGGACGCTCGAGTTTGCCCAGCCCGATACCACGCGATTTCCCTGCCTGGCCCTGGCCTACCGGGCTCTGGCCGGGGGGCCGGCACTACCGGTGGCGCTCAACGCCGCCAATGAGGTTGCGGTCGAGGTGTTCCTCGCTGGGCGATTGCCGTTCGGCGCGATTCCAGATGTGATTGCGGCGGTGGTCGACGACGCGGAACGGGCGCAGCTGTCGGTGGAGTCTCTGGACGAGCTCCGATCCGTCGACCAGCGGGCCCGGGAACTCTCCGCTACCCTCGCCGCCGAGGTACAATCGACCTAGGCCCCTGAACGGGGGATGAGCCGCTCGTTCGGGCGCGAGGATCCAGAGTGTCGAGTTTGCTGTCGTTTCTATTCGTTCTTGGCGTGCTCGTGTTTGTCCATGAGCTCGGTCACTTCGTCGTGGCGCGGATGCACGGAGTCCGTTGTCTGACGTTTTCACTAGGCTTCGGCCCAAAGCTGCTCCAGACGAAACGCGGGGATACGGAGTATTGCATCAGCGTCATCCCTTTGGGCGGCTACGTGAAGATGGCCGGCGAGACCGTGGAGGACCAGCGGGAGGGTAAACCGGACGAGTTCCTCTCTAAGACGAAGTGGCAGCGGTTTCAGATCCTGATCGCCGGCCCTGCCATGAACGTGATCCTGGCGGTGGTGGTGATGACCGGCGTGCTCTACCAAGGGGCGCAGGTGCCGTTGTTCGAGGAGCAGCCGCCCCGGGTTGGGTTCGTATTGGAGGGTTCGCCGGCCGACGTCGCCGGTATTTCGGTGGGTGACCGCATCCTGAGTGTCGCGGGCCGAGAGGTCGACACGTGGGAGGCGTACATGATCGCGGTTGCCCCCTGGGCCGACCGCGAGGTCGAGGTCGTGGTCCGGCGCGCTCAGGGTGTGCAGAGCTATCAGCTTACCCCCGTAGGGCGCGGTAGCCTGCAGGCTGGCGATCTGGGCGTAGCACCGTATATCTCGCCGCAGGTCAGTGGGTTCCTGCCGTCGACCACCGCGGCTCGCGACGCTGGCATCCAGGTTGGCGACGTTATCGAGGCGATCGACGGGCGGGAACTGCCCCAGCAACAACTGGTCAAGAGGATCAATGAACGCGCCGGCCAGACCCTGACACTTCAGCTTCGTCGGGGCGATGCTCGGGTGGACGTCGCGGTGACTCCTACCGAGGTGGACGGCGTCGGGATGATCGGGGTCAGCCTAAGCCAAGAGAGCCGCACGATCGACCCGGGACCGCTCGAAGCGTTCACGATGAGTCTCGAGCGGAACTACGAGTGGTCCGGGCTCATTTTCCAGACGCTCGGGGGGTTGCTCACGGCAGAGACCCCGACGTCACAGCTTGTCGGACCGGTAGGCATTGCCCAGCTGTCTGGGAGTGCCGCCGAACTCGGCTTCGTCCCGTTGTTCACGCTGATGGCGATGATCAGTCTCAATCTTGGTATCCTGAACCTGCTACCCATCCCGATCCTCGATGGCGGCCACATAGCGATCATGGCGCTCGAAGGGGTGTCTCGTCGTGACTTCAGCGTCAAGCTGAAGGAGCGGATGCTCTTCGCCGGTTTCGTCGTCCTGATGACGTTGATGGTCACCGTCATCTATAACGACCTCACCAGGGTTGAATGGATCGAACGCCTGATGATTTGGCGTTAGCGACTTCCTGGCGATCCGCCCGCCGGGACGGAGGGTGCTTCGCCAGCCAGTGTTTTTCGCGGCTGGTGGATCCCATTGCCGGCGGCAATGGGACGCCGTCGGTCACAGCCCACCGGTAGTTCCCCGAGAATCTTTAGGGTTGCTAAGCAGTCCTGCGGCGGATCTTGCAGGACTGTCGGTTCCTCTTGGCAGTCCGGCCAAAGGTCTTCCGGACTGCTAAGCAGTTCCGTCGTGTTCTGGCGGAACTGCTCTCCTCGTGCCGACGGCGTGCTCCATGAGCTTCCACCTTGCAGGCATCCGGCGTGAGCTCGGGCCGATGACCCGGCTCGCCACCCCTGTGGTCGTGGCGGAGGTGGGCTGGGTGACGATGGGGCTGGTCGATATCGCGATGGTGGGAAGGCTGGGGCCGGCAGCGATCGGCGCCGTCGGCATCGGCAGCATACTGTTCATAGCGGTGGTGGTGTTCGGGATCGGGACACTGCTTGGGCTCGATCCGCTGGTGGCGCAGGCGGCCGGCGCGGGCCGCCGCGGCGACTGCCATCGCTGGCTGTTTCACGGGGCCGCTCTCGCCGTTGTACTCGCGCTGCCGCTGACGCTGGTGACCTACGGCGTCGTGACCCAGTTGCCTCGCTGGGGACTGGATCCCGAAGTCGAGCGTCTTGCCGCGCCCTATGCGGGCCGGGTTCTCTGGAGCATTCTCCCGCTGTTGCTCTACACAGCCTTCAGGCGCTACCTGCAGGCGATCGAGCAGGTGGCGCCCGTAATGGTGGCCCTGGTCACCGCGAATCTCGTGAATGTCGCGGCCAACTGGGTGCTGGTATTCGGTCACCTCGGTTTCCCCAGCTTGGGGATCAACGGCGCAGCTTGGGCCACCTGTGTCTCGCGTCTCTACATGGCCGTGTTTCTCCTGGTGGCGATCCTGCGCCACGACCGGAGAGAAGGTGGTGGGCTCTGGGCGGCGTCGAGACGGATTACGGCCTCGCGGCTTGCCACGCTTACCGCGCTGGGATTGCCGGCTGCGGCCCAAATCACGCTCGAGGTGGGGGTCTTTGCGGTGGTCACGGCCCTGGCCGGCCGATTCGACCCGACCATTCTCGCGGCGCATCAGATCGTTTTAAATATAGCCTCGGTCACCTTCATGGTGCCGCTCGGCATCGGTGCGGCCGGCGCGGTACGGGTTGGCCATGGCGTTGGCCGTCGAGACCCCGAGGGCGTACGTAACGCAGGGTGGGCGGCGCTCGCGCTCGGCGCCGTCTTCATGACCCTGGCAGCCGTTCTGTTCATCGCGGTGCCGAGTTTATTGCTGGCGGGGTTTACGACTGATCCGGGCGTGGTTCGCGTGGGCGTCAGCTTGTTGTTCGTTGCCGCTTGGTTTCAGCTGTTCGATGGGCTCCAGGGGGTCGCCACGGGGGTGCTCCGCGGGTTCGGTGACACGCGGACCCCGATGCTGTGGAACCTCGCCGGGCACTGGGCGGTGGGACTGCCGGTGGGGGCCGTGCTCGGTTTCGGTCTTGGATGGGGCGTCGTCGGCCTCTGGGTCGGCCTGTCGATCGGCTTGGTACTGATCGGCACGGTCCTGGTAACCGTGTGGACCCGCCGGATCCGAGCCTTCAGCATGCCGTAGGCCGGGTCTGACTTGACCGTCCCCTAGGACACCAGAATCAGGCGGTCGATGGCCTGCGCCAGTCCTGCGTCGTCATGGCTCGCCGTCACCGGCCAGCCGCAAGTCTTGATCTCGGCCACCGCGTTGCCCATGACTACCGGATGGCCGGCAAACTCAAGCATTGCCAGGTCGTTCAGGTTGTCACCAACGGCCATTACCTCGGCCGGTGAGATCCCGCGACGACCCGTCCAGGTTGCTAGCGCGGAGCCTTTCGAGCAGCCGTTCGCGGTCACATCGAACAGGGAGAAGTCGCGCGCCTCGTACTCGGTCAGTGTGAGCGTGAGCGCGGAGGCGTACGGGAGCGTGCGGACATACGCGACGAGCGTCCGCATTTCCTCGACGCCACCAGTGAAGGCGACCTGGATCGGGTCGTCGTCGAGGGCAACTACGAGGTCCTGGCTCTCGGTCATGAACCGGCTGTGCTTCTCGTAATACCAGCGCCGCTGCGGGTGCGACCAGTCGATGCCTTCCCAGACGTACTGGCCTTGGTCCGGCAGGTCGAAGATGACCGCCGCGCCACTCCGAACCTTACGGGTCGCCGCGATTAGCTCCCGTGCCAAATCGCGAGGCACCGACCAACGGTCGAGGGTCGCGCCAGCCGCCGTCTTGATTAACGCGCCATTGCTCACCACCAGCACCACGTCGACGCCTACCAGATCCGCGATTGGCTGCGCATGATGAAAACTGCGTCCCGTCGCGAGCACAATCTCGATGCCGCGCGCGCTGGCGGCCTGGAGGGCGACGCGGTTCGCCTCGGGCAGCTTGCTTCGCCCGTCGAGGAGCGTGCCATCGATGTCGATGGCGATGAGTCTGATCGGCACTGATCCGGATTCCCGGGCGCCCGATGAGAGGCCTGACATCAGTGGCGAGGCAGTCAGTGTGGCGCGTCGGTGGCGAGCTCCTCACGGAGCGTATAGTGCGACTCGATGTACTCGTCGACAAGGCGTTGAAAGGCTTCGGCGAGCTCGTCGTAAGAGCCGCGGAGCGTCGTGGCATGCTCGCCGTCTATATACACCGGACAGGTCGGCGCCTCGCCGGTACCGGGGAGACTGATGCCGATGTTGGCGGCTCTGGATTCGCCGGGGCCGTTGACGACACAGCCCATCACGGCGACCTTCATTTCCTCGACCCCTTCATAGCGCGCCTTCCAGACCGGCATCATATTTCGCACGTGGCCTTGGATCCGCTCGGCCAGCTCCTGGAATGTGGTACTGGTCGTGCGACCACACCCTGGGCACGCCGTGATGCTTGGCGAGAAAGACCGCAGCCCGAGCGCCTGCAGCAGCTCGCACGCCGCATAGACTTCCTCGCGCCTGTCGCCACCAGGTTGCGGGGTCAACGAGACCCGGATGGTGTCGCCGACGCCCTCCTCCAGCAGCACGCCGATGGCGGCCGCTGACCACACCTGGCCCTTCAGACCCATACCCGCTTCGGTGAGTCCCAGGTGCAGGGGCTGAGTGGTCTGCCTGGCCAGCTCGCGATAGATTGTAATCAGGTTCTTAGGTGACGAGACCTTGCACGAGATCACGATCTGGTCGGTCCTGAGATCCGCGTCGAGCGCCAACGATGTGGACTCGAGGGCGGAGATGACCATGCACTCATTGATGATCTCTTCCGAGGTAAGTCCGAGTGACCGGTCGGTGTTCTCTTGCATCCGGGATATCACCAGGTCCTGGTTCAGCGAACCGCCGTTGACCCCGATCCGGACCGGCTTGCCGTGATCGCGTGCGATCTTGCAGATGGTGGTGAACTGCTCGTTGCGCCGGCTGCCGGTACCAACGTTCCCGGGGTTGATCCGGTACTTGGCTAGCGCGGCGGCGCAGCCGGGATAGCGGCCCAGAAGCTGGTGCCCGTTGTAGTGGAAGTCACCGATGAGCGGGGTATCACAGCCCAGGTCCTGCATCCGCTGTTTGATCTCTGGCACGGCCGCCGCGGCGGCGGGCGTGTTGACCGTGACCCGGATGAGCTCGGATCCGGCCTCGCTGAGTTCTAGGCACTGGGTTGCGGTGGCGATGGCGTCCGCCGTGTCCGTGATCGTCATGGACTGGACGACCACAGGGGCGCCTCCGCCGATCTGGACGTGACCGACCTTGACCCCGGTGGTGCGGTGCAGCTTGATGGACGGCATGCGTGGTTTGGGAACGGGACCGGCCCCGTGCAGGATGATACCACCCGTTCGGAGCTTTACCGGCGCGCCCGACGGCGCATGGAGCGTAGAGTGGCGCGAGCGGCCTCGATGGTCTCGTCGACGTGGCGTGCCGTGTGCGCACCAGACAGGAACCAGCCCTCGAACTGCGACGGCGGCGGGTAGATGCCTCGTGCGAGCATCCCGCGGAAGAATCGGGCGTAGCTGGCCGCATCGGCCTTCGTAGCGCTTTCGTAGTCCCGGACGGGTGTCTTGCTGAAGAAGGGCGTAAGGACCGAGCCGTGACCGTTGACCTGGAGGTCAATGCCAGCCGTTCTGGCCGCGTCCGCGAGCCCCTCGGCCAGCTGCGTGCCCAGACGCGCCAAACGCGCATAAAGCGCCGGTGAAAGCTGAGACAGCGTCCAAAGCCCAGCCGTCATGGCCAGCGGATTTCCTGATAGGGTGCCGGCCTGATACATCCCACCGGCTGGGGCGACGTGATTCATCAGGTCCCGTCGCCCACCGTAGGCCCCCACCGGGAGACCGCCGCCGATGATCTTCCCGAGGCAAGTTAAGTCGGGCCGCACGCCATAGCGCTCCTGTGCTCCACCCGGTCCGGCCCGGAATCCGGAGATGACCTCGTCGAAGATCAAGATGGCGCTATGGTTGGTGGAGAGCGACCGGAGCCCTTCGAGAAACCCGGGCACCGGTGGCACCACACCCATGTTCCCCGCCAGCGGCTCGACGATGATGGCTGCGACACGCCGTCGGTGGCTGCGCAGCAGTTTGGCGACCGAGTCCAGGTCGTTGTAGCGCGCGACCAGGGTGTCGGCGGCGACCGCTTTCGGCACGCCTGGGCTGTCTGGAACGCCCAGCGTGGTGGCGCCAGAGCCCGCCTGGACGAGGAACGCATCGCCATGCCCGTGATAGCAGCCGGCGAACTTGATGACCCGGTCCCGACCCGTCGCAGCACGCGCCAGCCGCAGGGCGCTCATCGTGGCCTCGGTTCCCGAGTTAACGAATCGAATACGTTCCACGGCCGGCATCAACGCTCGGACCGCCTGGCCAAGGTCGACCTCAAGCGCGGTCGGTGCCCCGAAGCTGGTGCCGCGGCTCGTCGCATCGGCCAATGCCCGGGTGAGTCTCGGAGGCGCGTGACCATGAATCAGGGGCCCCCACGACATAACGTAGTCGATATAGGAGCGGCCGTCCTCATCCACCAGGCGGGCGCCCCGAGCCCGGCGGATGAACGGTGGTGTGCCACCGACGGCGGCGAAGGCCCGTACCGGGCTGTCCACACCGCCCGGGAGGATCCGCTTCGCGCGGGCGAACAGGGTGGCCGATGCGCCGCGCCTGGATGGACTCATAGCCGGGGAACGATACCACGCTGCCGCCGGGACGGTCGGTTGCTATGGCTTGTAGGGCAGTGCCAGAATGGAAGGGGCTCTCATGCGAGTCTCAAGGTCAGACGAATGAAAGGACGATGATGCAGAGACTGCTGACGGCGGGGTGTCTGGGAGTGGCGTTGGTCGGGTTGTTCGCTGGTTTGAGCATGACAGGGGCAGGCCCGTCGGTAGAGGTCAAGGCGTCGTCAGTGCTGCAGGACGCGACCACCAACGACGGAGTGTTCTCCTCCGCCCAGGCGCGTCGCGGTCGTCGGGTCTACAATCGGGATTGTGCCTCCTGCCACGGTGGTGAACTGCGTGGCGGTGAGATGGCGCCTGGCGTCGCCGGCAGCGATTTCATCGTGTTCTGGGTCGATCTCTCGGTGGGAGCGTTGTTCGAGCGGATCAAGGTCTCGATGCCAGAGGATGGTCCTGGTCGCCTTTCCGATGAGGAATACACGGACGTTGTCGCTTACATGCTCGACCAGAATGATTTTCCGTCCGGCGATAATGAGCTCCCGTCTGACAAGGCGGCTCTCGACAAAATCATGATCGTGGCGGCCGAATAGGCCGCCGGCGCGCGTTCAGCCGTGATGACCGAGGACGATCGTAGCCCGACGCTTGATCGCTTTCTCCCGTACGCCGCCGGAATCTTTGTCCTCGCGCTCGTCATCCGCGTCGTCCATATCTTCCAGATCCGGCCGGCCTCCTTCTTCCCGCTCCTCATGGGGGATGCCCAGAGCTACCACACTTGGGCGCAGGAGCTGGCTGCCGGCGACTGGATTGGTAACGAGGTCTTCTACCAGGCGCCGCTCTACCCGTACTTCCTCGGGCTGGTCTATACCGTCTTCGGCGAAGGGCCACTGGTCGTGCGGATGAGTCAGGCCGTGCTGGGCGCGTTGGCCTGCGTGCTTCTGGCCTACGCCGGGTGGCGCCTGTTCTCGCGGACGGCGGGCATTGTGGCCGGGGTCATGCTGGCGTGCTACGCGCCTGCCATCTTTTTCGATAGTCTGGTACAGAAGTCGGTGCTAGACGCCGTCCTCCTTTGTTTAACGCTGGCCTTGCTCAGCCCGCTGATGACGCGTCCGTTGGCTTCCCACAGCCTCGGCGCGTGGGGGAGCGTCGGCGTCGCGGTGGCACTCTTAGTTCTGAGCCGAGAGAACGCGCTGGTATTTGTTACGGTCCTGCTTTTTTGGCTGGTCTGGAGCCGTCGTGCTGACGGCCCCCGTCGATGGCAGCTGGCCACGGCGTTCGTGGCCGGCATCGCTGTGGTCCTGCTTCCGGTCGCAGCACGCAACCTCGCGGTCGGGGGAGAGTTCTACCTCACAACTTCCCAGTTCGGTCCCAACTTCTACATCGGCAACAACCCTGGGGCGTCAGGCATCTATCAGCCGCTTCGCTTTGGCCGCGGCGATCCGCGCTTCGAGCGCTTGGACGCGACCGCGCTCGCAGAGGAGGCGACGGGATCGTCGCTGACCCCGGCGCAGGTGTCCCGCTACTGGACCGGGGAGGCCCTGTCCTATATCGCTAACCAGCCGATGGACTGGGCGCGGCTGATGGGACGCAAGATCCGGCTGGCCTGGAACGCTTCGGAGGTGGCCGACACAGAGGACCAGTTGAGCTATGCGGATCGGTCCCTGCTGCTGCGGTTGTCCGGTCTGGTCTGGCATTTCGGGATTCTGGCCCCGCTGGCGCTCGTCGGGGTATGGGCCTGCTGGGCGCGAAGGCGTGAGCTAGAGCTGCTGTACCTCATGCTCGGCGCCTACGCCGTGACCCTCGTGGCGTTTGCGATCATGGCTCGGTATCGATATCCACTCGTACCGTTTCTGGTGCTGTTGGCCGCCGTGGGGGTGACTCGTCTGCCCAATCTTGTCCGCCAGACCTCGCGGGCGCAGCTCGCCGGCCTAGGGGCGGGTGTCGTTGCGCTGATGTTCTTCTGCAATTGGCCGATGTACTCGATGGCGCAGATGCGGGCGGTGACCGAGAGCAACGTGGGCACCGAGCTACAGGTTCAGGGTCGCGTGGACGAGGCGATCACTCTCTATCGGGATGCTCTGACGCGGAATCCCAACAACGCGGTCGCCCACAGCAATCTCGGGACGGCGTATGCGGCGGCTGGTCAGCTCGACGATGCGATCGCGTCGCATCGGACGGCGCTCGAGCTGGCGCCCAACGATGCCGAAGGCTACTTCAACCTGGCTAATGCCCTTGCATCCAAAGGGGAGCTCGAGGAGGCGGCAACCCAGTTCCGGGAGGCGCTGCGAGTGGACGCGACGTTTGTCGAGGCACACGTCAACCTGGGCAATGCCCTGGTCGATCTCGGGCGGTTCGACGACGCAACAGCTGAATACCAGAGGGCGGGAGAACTCCGTCCGGAGTGGGGGCAGTCCTTCAACAATCTTGGGCTGCTGGCCAGCGCTCGCGGAGAGCTTGAGGAGAGCATCACACAGTTCCGACGTGCGATCGACGTCGAGCCTGAGTACGCCGAAGCGCATACGAACCTGGCGGCAGCGCTCCAGCTCTCCGGAGACACCGAAACGGCGCTCGTGCACTTCCGTCGTGCCGTCGAGCTGCTGCCGGAAGATCCAGCCGCGCACAACGATCTCGGGATGGCGCTCGGCGGTCGCGAGGCGGTTGGTGAAGCGCTGCAGCATTTCCGCCGAGCCGTCGAACTGGCCCCGGATTTCGTCGAGGCCAGGGGGAATTTGGCGATGGCCCTACGGATGTCCGACGAGCCGGCCGAGGCGGTGGCCGAGTATCAGGAGATCATTCGGCTGAACCCGGATTCGGCGGTTGCCCACAACGAACTGGGCATCACGCTAGCGGGGCAGGGCCAGCTTGACGCGGCGCTCTCCGAGTTCCGTCGCGCCATCGAGCTGCTGCCGGAGTTTGCGGGCGCGTACGGCAACCGCGGGGTGGTATTGCAGATGCAAGGCGACCCGGCCGCCGCGATTGCCTCCTTTGAGGAAGCGTTGCGACTCGCACCGGGGAGTGCCGACCTGCAGGCGCGCCTTGATGCGGCGCGGGCCGAGCTGGCCGGACGCTAGGGTTTTTCGGCGAGTCGCCAGTGTGGACGGTGTTGCGTCGTCGGTCACTGTTCGCCTGGCTGTTCACGCCTCACGCTTCGCCACACGAACGCCTAATTGAGGAGCCGCCCTCAGACCTTCTCTAGCAGCCTCCTAAGGCTCGAGGAAGTCGCAGGCCTGGCTCAGTCCCATCTCGCAGGCTAGCTGGATCAGTGAGCGGGCCCGCTCTGGGTCGGGAGTCTGGATCTGATCGCTCTGCAGAAGCAGCCCGAGTCGGAGGCAGCTCATGGCGTCCCCGCTGGCGCATCCGAGGTTGAAGCTCCCGGCCGCCCGGGCCGGGTCCGGTGCTCCGCCCTCACCGCGCAGATAGAGCCCAGCGAGTTCGCCACACGAGAGCGCCCATCCCAGGTCGCACGAGCGCGAGTGCAGTTCACGCGCAGTGGCCACGTCCAGCTCGACACCGCGCCCCGCCTGGTACGCGGCTGCCAGAAGGAAGCAGCCCTCGCCATCGTCGTTGTCACAGGCCTCGCGGAGGGGAGCAGGGTCGCCGCGCGCCAGGGCCGACGCCAGGGTGGTCGACGTGCGGGTGAACTGCTGTCCACCGCCGGACAGCACCGCCGCGTTGTTGCAGCCGATACCGAGGCCGAGTTCACACGCCTGGTCGAACGCCGCGGCCGCCTCGGTCGCATTGGGGGCGTCCACCCTGCCTGTAGCGAGCATGATCCCGAGCTCGTTGCATGAGCGCGCGATGCCAGCCGCGCAGTTGTTCGACTGACGAACCATGAGGTTGCGGCACCCGTTCCGCAGACCTTCGTCGCAGGCTGACTCCCAGAAGGCTAGGTTGGTGCCCGGGTGTCGGTTTCCGATCGCGTCGGTACTCAGCAGGCCGACGAAGAGCAATGTCCAGACTGCCATCGACGTGTAGTTGAGCTGGCGCGGAGAGATGGTCGGCCAGAAGCGCTCGAGGCCGAGCATCTCGCCCTCGAGGCGCCCGACGAATCGGTCGATGATGCGGACGCTGAGGTTGAGGAGTGGTACGCAGAGCAGCTTGTCGTAAAACGCGGGAATCCCGAGCGGGAGGAAGGCGGCGTAGAGCACCCACACGCTGATGCCGTAGAGCGACCCGAAGATCACTCGTCCGAGGCTCCCCCGCGGTGACGTGGAGGGGTCGGTTACCAGTAGATGGAGACCCAAAAACACGGCGATCGGGACGGTGGTGTCAACGAAGAAGTAGACCCCAGTGAACGCCGAGTACACCAGGCCGAGCAGGAAGAGTGTTGCCGCGGCCGAGAGGGTCATCAGCGTGACTGCGAAGTAGTACTGGACCATCAGGCCCAGCAGGAAGATCACGAGGTACATGTGCTCCGGATACCGGAGAGTCAGCGCGATTTCCTGCCCCCACGTCAGGTCGGTTCGTCCCGCCAGGATCAGGACGACCGAAAACACTGACAACGAGAACCCGGAAGGATTGAAGATGTGTGTCCTGCGCCCGTTGCGCATCCAGGTAAAGAGCTCCTTGCCGACGAATCCCAGCGCCACCATGACGAACTGCAGGAAGAACCAGTCGTCACGGAACCACAGAAACAGGTTGGTGCTGAAGATGATCGGGAAGGGACCAAAGCTCAAGCGCCAGAGGTTGCGCCTCGACCAGCCTAGGAGCATGTCGAACGCATAGGCGAAGACCACCTGCGCGGCGATCAGCCACGCGTGGTTCCCGACCTCCGGCCAGTACCAGCTCCAGTAGAAATAGACGCCCAGATGGGCCACCAACTGCAGATAGTGGTTCTTGCGGAGGCTGCCCTCGATAGTGAGCGTCCGACCTTCTCGCGCGATGGTTCTGCTCAGCCACCATTGCCAGGCGAGAAGCACCGCGCATGAGCCCCAGAAGGCCAAGACGAGCGGCTGGCTCTCCTGCACCCGAGGCGCGAAGCTCATCGCCAGGAGGAGCAGCGTTGGGTATAGGGGGAGACGCGCCGGGCCACCGAGTTGGGTCGTCAGGGCGGTCACAGTCACTGTCCCGTCCCCCGGCTCAGCGTGATCCACTGGTCGGTCTGCACCGACGTCCAGGTCTCGAGCGTGCCGTCAGGCCAGATCGCCTGGACGCCTTCGATCTCGGAGTTGGTTCCGAGTCCAAAGAGGACGCGCGGGTCATTGGCCGACGCATAGCTGCCGTCCGACCGCACTCGTCGCCAGCGCGGCGTTCCGCCCACCGGAATCACTGCTACGCGTGTGCCCAGCATGTCGCGGTTTGTAGCCGGGTCGACGAGACGCAGACCTACCCAATGCTGCTGGTTGCCGACAGCGTTGAGGAGCAGGCGCGCTGGACCGTTGTTGTTGGTCAGCACGATGTCGACGTCACCATCGTTGTCGATATCGCCGAAGGCCGAGCCTCGACTAACTTCCGAGAGTCCGAATACCGAACCGCTGCTCGATGAGACCTCGGTGAAGCGACCATCGCCGAGGTTCCTGAACAGCTGGTTCGTCTGATGCAGCGGGTACGGATCGCCAGCCTGGACGAGGCGGGGAATCAGGTCCACGGCGCCGTTGGCCACGAAGATGTCTAGCCAGCCGTCATTGTCGTAGTCGAACCACGCCGTACCAAACCCGGTGAACGCCAAGCTAGGCGGGCCGAGCCCGGTTCGCGTGCTTCGATCCTCAAATAGACCGTTTCCGTCGTTCACATAGAGGGTGTTGGTCTGGGTGATCAGGTGTGACACGAAGAGGTCGTCATCTCCGTCCCCATCGAAGTCTCCCGCATCGACCCCCATACTGGCCTCGGCGTCGCCGACGTCGTTGTAGGCCGAGCCGTTGAATTGGGCAGTGTTCACGAAGGTGCCGTCTCCCTGGTTCATCCACGACCGATTCTCCGACAGGTCGTTGGCCACGTAGATGTCGATCCAGCCGTTGCCATCGAGATCCGCGGTGGACACTCCGAGGGCCGGACCGTACTCTCGCCCGATCTGAGAGGCAGCGGTAGTGTCCTCGAATGTACCGTCACCTCGATTACGAAAGAGGCGATCCGGCACTGGCACGAAACCATCGGGACCACAGTAAGTGCGGATATTGTTGAAGCACTCGACGTTGTTGGCCACGCTGTAGTTCACGTAGTTGCCAATATAGAGGTCCAGCCAGCCATCCCGGTCGTAGTCGAGGAACGACCCGCTGACGCTCCATCTGGCATCATCTGCGCCAGCTCTTGCCGTGACGTCGGCGAACGTGCCGTCGCCATTGTTTCGCCACAACTGGTTCGGGCCGTAGTTGAGTACATAGAGGTCGACCCACCCGTCGTTGTCGTAGTCGCCGGCCGCGACACCCATCCCATACCCTCGGGCATCGATGCCGCTTGTCTCGGTGACGTCGGTCAACTGCATGGAGCCTCTGGGAGCCGTTTCGGTGTCGTTCCGATACAACCGATCTCTCAGTGGGCCCTGCAAACCTGGCTCGAACGACGCGTCCCCCTGTTCGACATCCGGTCCGAGTATGTGCCCCTGCACGAGATACACGTCGAGATCGCCGTCGTTGTCATAGTCGAAGAGCGCGACGCCCGCGCCCACCATTTCGTTGAAATACATCTCACCAGACATGCCGTTGACATGGGTGAAGTCGAGTCCCGCTCCCTCGGTGGCGTCCTCGAAGGTCACCCGGGTTTGATCGAGAGCCGCTTCGGTTTCGGGGGCGGTCGTGGCTGCGGGCGCCGACGTGCCGCCCCCGCACGCGATCAGGCAGACGGGCAACGCTAGTGTCACACTCGACCGTAGCAGCGACAGATCCACGACGATGAATCCTCGATGTCGCCCTACTGAGCTCGTGCTTCGACGAGGGCTTGCGGGCTGAAGGGGGCGGGGGCAAACACCGGGTCGTGGTCGGCGAACGGCTGTCTCGAAGGCTGACGTTGCCGGTAGCGGGACAGGCCCACGTTGAGTTGCGCCGCCAACGCCGCTAGTCCGGCCTGATTTGCCATCTCGATCGCCATCCCCTGGTAGCGTGCGGCATCTTCGAACAGACCCACTTCGGCCGCCGCCATGGCCGTAGTCTCCATGACCTGGGGTGACTGCACAACCGCAGTAATCTCAGCCAGGATCTCGAACGCGCGCCGACCGTTGCGTACTGAGTCGTCAGGAGAGGCGGCGAGCAGACGCGCCAGCGTGTGGGGGAAGGCGATTTCGTTGGGTTGCGCGCGAGTGTCGTCCTCGAGGGCGGCTTTCGCCTCCGGGTGCCGTCCGGCTCTGATCAGTGCAAACGCGCGTCCAAGCCTGGCCGGACCGTTGCTCGGATCGAGCGCGATGAGCGCGTTGTACGCCGCCGCCGCTTCCGAGGGTTGACCGTCGCGTAGCAGCGCAGCCGCGAGGTTTAGGTGGGCGACGTTCGAGCCTGGATCCGACTCCACGGCCTGCCGGAACCGGCTGATGGCGTCACGCTCCTGTCCGTCTTCGGCGAGGAAGATCCCCAGCTGGATGTTCGCACCGGCGTGGGCCGGGTCGAGTCGGAGCGTCTCTTGGTATTGCTCACGCGCTTCTTCCCGATTGCCCATGTTCAGCAACGTTATGGCCAGGAGATTTCGGGAGACCGGATCCTCGGGGTCGGCTTCGATCATCTTGTCAAACTGTTCGAGCGCTTCGTTCCATCGGCCCTCGCGGGCGGCCATGACCCCTCGCGCCTCGTAGGCGACCTTCCCGGCCACCGCGACTGCACGGAGCTGCTCGAGCAGCGGGTCGTACACCCCGGGGCGGTCGATGACTCTCCCCAGACCGATGTTACGGGTCGCATCGGCTCGTTCGTCGAGTTGACCCTGAGCTTCGCCGTCGCGTCCAAGTGCCCGGTAGGCCTGCGCTAGCGGATACCGGATGGTCGCGGCCCACGGCGCAATGGTGAGTGCCTGTTCGAGCTGGGTGGCGGCTCGTTCGTATTCCTGATCTTGGAGCGACAGTCGACCCAGGCCGACAAGACACTGCGCGCATGTTGCGTCGAGCTCAAGGCCCCGATCGAATCGCTGCCTCGCTTCGTTGCTGCGCCCCTGCAGGAGATAGACGTCGCCGAGCCGGGCGAGTCCAGCGACGTAATCGGGGCGTAGCGCTAGCGCGACCAGAAACGCGTCTATTGCCTCTTCAGGTCGAGATTGTGCCTCGTAAAGGAGGGCTAGGTAGTAGGCCCAGCGAAAGTCGTCTGGAGCCAGTTGTCGCGCGTTACGGTAGGCGATCTCAGCTGCGTCGCGCAGGCCAAAGGCGTCGAGCTGCATTCCCAGCCGGCCGTGCTCCTCGTGCACTGAGGTGCCGGCATCCATCGACGTTTCCAACCCGCGATGCGATTGGCGGATCTCAAGCTGAATCTCGGGGTCGAGGCCGCCGACCTCCGGTAGCGGTACCCGCCTGAGTTCGTCGTCCGTCGGGGTCGTTGTGGTCTGACGGGGTCCCTCCTGGGAGCTGTCTTCTGCACAGCCGAGACTGAGAGCCAGCAGGAGGGCTGCCGCAACGATAAGGTTGTTCGTGCCCACTCCGGTAATGGTGCGCCAACAGCGGGCTGTCAGTCCAGCGACACTCGGACCTACTTGCCTCACTCGAGGCCGACGGGCGAAGATTCGGAGACGTCGCTGTTTAGCTGTCACCCTTCAACTATCCGCCATGTCCGCACAGCGACTCTAGACCGTCATGGACTTTCGCGACCACTACGAGACGCTTGGGGTATCGAAGTCAGCCTCGCAGGACGAGATCAAGCGAGCCTTCCGTACCCTGGCGCGCAAATGCCATCCGGACGTGAATCCCGGTGATGCCGGCGCGGAACGCCGGCTCAAGGAGGTTAACGAGGCGCACGAGGTGCTCGGCGACCGCGACAAGCGACGGAAGTATGACGAACTGGGCGCGAACTCGCGCATGTATGAGCAGACCGGTGGTGCGGGGGCGCGGAGTGTACAGTCCACGATTCTCCCAGACGCGGTTGCCGGTCGCGGACCATTGAGCTTGCTTGCGGCATCCCTGGTGGTGTGTCTCTGTGGCGTCGTCGTGTACGGCAATTCGCTCTTCTTTGACTACACCTATTTCGACGACCAGGAACTGATTTTCAGCAATCAGTACTTCTTTGCGGATCTGCGCAACGTCGGTGCGCTCTTCATGGACGACATGTGGCGGTTCACTGAGGACACCTACTACCGCCCACTCTACATGTTGACCTACATGCTCGATTTTCAGTTCACCGGCACCGATCTATTTGGTTTCCATTTCACGAGCGTGGTGGTCCATCTGCTCTCGGCGGTTCTCCTGCTCGTCCTGTTTCGACAGCTTCGATTTGGGCAGACGTTGAGTCTCTGGGGAGCGGTCCTGTTCGTCGTGCATCCGGTTCATGTACAGGGGGTCTCCTGGATCCCGGGCCGAAATGACAGCCTGCTCGGGCTTTCGGTCATCGTTGCGACGCTTGCTTGGGTGTCCTACTGGCGCCAACCAACACGGAAGCGTTGGTTGGTACAGGCGACGACGTTCTTCGCGGCGATCCTTATCAAGGAACCTGCCTTTGTGTTGCCGCCGCTCTTTCTTGCGCTGGTCTGGGCGCGCGAGCCGGACTTCTGGGAGAGGCTCCGAGAGCGGTTTATGCCTCTAGCGTTGGGGTGGGGAGTGACGGCTGCTGCCTGGTTTTTGCTGCGCTGGCTCGCATTCGACAATCCGGCGCCGGTCGTACCTCGATTGCTCGACAACCTTGGTGTGGCCGGCCTGGTGATGCTGCACTACTTCGGGAAGACGGTGTTCCCGGTCGCGCTTCGCACGGTAGCGGATCTCAATGCGCCCTGGTGGCCGGGAGTGGTGGTTCTGGCACTGGTGGCGGCAGTCGTTGTACGGGTCGAGGATCGACGTCTGCTCTGGGTGGGGCTGTTGTGGTTCGTGCTGATGGTCTTCCCCACGCTCCTCTCGGGTCACAGCTTCTACCTTGAGGAGCGGCTCTACGCACCGCTCGTCGGTCTGTTGTTCTTCCTGCTACATGCCTTACAGGTGACGCGCGCGCATACAGTCATGATGGGCCGGGCTGTATTGTCGGCGGTCGTGGTAGTGTTCGCGTTCGCGGCGTTCAATCGATCCCAGCAGTTCTCGGATCGATGGACGTTGTGGGAGTCGGCGGTGGAGCAGTCACCCGCTTCGGCGTTTGCCGCGAACAACCTGGCCTCGATCTACTTTCTGGACGGGCAATACGAGAACGCCCGCGAGCAGTATGAGCGCGCGCTTAGTCTCGATCGTGAGGAGCCGATGGTGCGCAGTAACCTCGGGCTCGTTCACTACCAACTGGAGCAGTTTGATCTGGCGCGCGGCTACTTCGAGGAGGAGATTCGCCGTAACCCGTGGTACGCCGAGAGCCACTATAACCTCGGCATCCTCTGGTCTCGACTTGGCCGGCTGGATGACGCCGTTCGGGAATGGGAACGAGCGATAGAAGTCGATCCGGACTACGCGTTACCCTACGAGATTCTGGCTCGCTACTATCAGGACCGCGACCCTGAGCGCTACGCCCACTACCTAGGCCAGCTCAGCCGCCTCGGCGTTCCCGCGCCGCAGTAGCGGGGGTCTTTCAGCCCCCACGAAACCGCTTTGGGTATGGACCGTCAGTCACGCCGGTGGCGTGACCTGGACTGCGCACAAAAAAATCCCCGTAACGGTGACTCTTAATCACCGTTACGGGGATTTGAAGGCTGTCCGGTCCCTGAGCGGGACCTTACCGAGAGCCGAGCTTGAAGACGACGCCGGTGGCGAACCGGAACTCGTTCCAGTCGCTGCCGTTGGCAACCACGAGCCCTGCGCTCGAGCCGCTGGGGTCACCGTGCATGATCATGCGGTAGTCAACCTGGAACCGCCAGGCGATGTTGTCTCCGGCGTCGATGTCGACGCCGCCACCAGGCTGAATGGCCAAGTTGGTCGAAGTGTGCGAGAAGAACGCGATCTTCCGCACGGAGCGGACGGCACCCGCCATGATGTGGACGAACGGCCGCACGCTACCGTTGCGCACGCCGAAGCGAGGGCCAGTCACACCGCCAATGGAGACGGTCTTGACGTCACAGGAGCTCAGGGTCGGCGAACACCACTGCGCCTCGGCGCGGTGGTACGACAGCCCCTGGAACTCCTCAGTGGTCGCCGCTACGACCCCCTCAAGACAGTTGGCAGGCTGCTGCGCGGCCGGTACGCTTCGATTGGCGATACCGCCACAGACATCGATCCCTGCTGCGTAGTTACCGCTCAGGTCGAAGGCCCACTCAACGCTGTCGCTCAGGCGGTAGGCGCCAGCGCCATACCAACCAAGCGGCAAAGTGCTCGACTCCTTGGCGATATCGTTGTTGCCGAGGAACGAGTAACCGATCGCCCACTCCCCGGAGTGAAGTTCCTGCGCCGCTACCGGCTGAGCCAGACTGAGCGGCAGGGCGAGAATGAGACCAAGAACAACATACCGAGTTCGCATGCTCACAACCTCCTAAGGTGGTCCGCGACCGGACAGGTCTTCGAAAACCGCACGAGCGTATCAGCCATTGTGGGGACTGTCAATCGAGTTTGAAGAATGTTCCAAACACCCAATTGGTCGTTGGAGAGTGTGGTTCATTCTGCCTCCCCGCATGGTTGACGGGCCCGCCCGAGAACGCCGTTCCATCCCCACGACTCGAGATGGTGATGATGCGCGACTAGATGCGGGTCCAGAACGGGCATGCATCACCATAAGTCTTCGGACGAAGTTAAGACCCACACCCTACACCCGGTTGAGCCTTGCCGCAAGCCGTGTTTGCAATATCGTTCGTTTACTTCAGGCACTCGTTCGTACCAGGACGAGTGCCTGAACAAGGCGGCAAGGCACTCCCATGCCGATGCTTTGCTGGATCGATTCCGGAGTTGTTCTCGGCTGCACCGCTGTTGTCGACACCCCGAACCTCCTCGCTCGGTGGTGACCAGGGGCTGTCGGTCGGCAGAGCACGGGTCGGCCTGCGCATCGACAACCACCTCCCGAGGCATAAGTAGAGGTCGCGCGACTTCTCTCAGTGCCGTCCCGAGGTAGGCTGACTCACGGTCAGGCAGGGCGAAAAGTGCGCTATGGTGCTGGCCCCGAACTAAATTAGTTTAACCAAATTATTGAGCCTCTTGACTGAGTGTCCAATGTTTCGAATATAATTTGCCCGCTCTCGAGTTGGCTGCGTTTAGCCAGGCTGCTCCTTAAGGAAGGGAGTGGATTGGTCTATTAGGTGGTGTGGTAGGTTTGTGGGCACGTGTCTCGTTTTGTAGTAGGGCGCAAGAGGAACACTCTCGCTTCGGTAGTCAAGGAGGTGTGCGGATGAAGTTCGGCAAGTTGCTCGCCGTCATGCTCGGCATCCTAGTATTGATACCGGCCGCGGCCTCGGCCCAGAGC
>DEAA01000050.1:123259-131787 GCA_002346545.1 Acidobacteria bacterium UBA2994 | reverse complement strand
GGGACAGTCAGCCGGCTCACGACGAACCCTGGATTTGATATGGACGCCTTCTGGACCATCGATGGTTCCGAGGTGGTGTTCGCGTCTGACCGAACCGGCGAGTGGGGCTTGTATCAGCAAGCCGTCAACGCTCCTGAAGACCCACAACTGTTGGTCGAGATACCTGGCGCGCTCCCTTACCTTGTGCCTCAGTCATGGACGCCGGACGGCGGACGACTCGTGTTCACGTATCACATGCCTGGAGAGTCGTACAACATCGGGGTGCTCGAGAATGATGGGTCCGGCGCTTGGTCGCCGCTCTTGGATTCGCCGGGCCTGGAGAAGGCTGGGCGTGTATCGCCCGATGGGCGGTGGATCGCGTATGTCTCGAATGAAACGGGAGTGTCCGAGGTGTTCATCGAGCCCTTTCCTGGCCTCGGTCTCAAGACCCAGGTCTCCAGTGAGGGCGGTCAACATCCGGTGTGGTCTCCGGACGGGCAGGAACTGTACTACCGGACGCTTCCCACTGGTGCCCTGATGAGCGTCCAGGTGACTGTTGATCCGACGCTGACTGTGGGTTCGCCGGTGCAACTCGTCGATGGCGAGTATGCCCTTCATCGATTCGGGCTGCGTCTCTACGACCTCTTTCCTGACGGTGACCGCTTCTTGATGTTTCGGGTAGTGGCGGATGAACCCGACGTGATTCACGTCGTTCTGAACGCGTTCAATGAACTCTAGTAGCTTGCGTCGATGCGATAAATTGCATGAGCTCGACATCCGACCAGATTGGGCCATGCACATACAGGAGGAAACGCGATGCGATTTCTGATTCAGTGGGAATGGACCGACGCAACATCCGACGAGGAGCAAGCGAAGACACTGGCAACGTTCGCGGCGTGGACACCGCCAATTGAACTTTCTGAGTGGTCGGGTTTTGGTGACAGCAATGGGGGCTTCGCCATCGCCGAGACCGACAACCCGGACGATCTCGCGCGGGTCACTGCACCGTGGACGCCGTGGTTGAGATTCTCGATTCGTGCGATTCACCCGATCGACCAGACCGCGGCGATCATGCAGGAAGCTATCGAGTTCAGACGAACAGTCAAGTAGCGAAGGCGAGAGAGTTTTTGGGGTAGATCTAAGTGACACGGGCTGTGTCAGCCCGCCTACCGTCTGGAGAAGCTATAGATGGGGGAACGCTTCACAGATCTCGCTTGGCTGTGCCGGCGGCTGGAGCTGCGGAATCAGGGCGTCAGGCTTGCCGGCGCTCTCGCCCTTCAGGCACTTGCCACGGTCGCGATTGCCCAGCCGTTACCGGACTCCGACCGCCCGCTGTTTCGTAGCAGCGTCGACCTGGTCGAGGTGACGGTGTCGGTGACCGATGCCGGCGGTCGCGCGATTAGTGACCTGCGGGAGGACGAGGTCAGCGTCCTGGAGGACGGTGAGCCCCAGGCGGTGCAGTCGTTCACTCGTATCGAGGTGCCGACCACGCACTACGACCGCCCCCTGTCTGACGCGATGGTCGATGTCGCCACGAACACCCATCGGGTCGAGGGCGGGCGCACGTATGTGTTCTTGCTTGATGATCTGCACACCCATCCTTTGCGGTCCGTCACGGTGCAAGCGATCGTCCAGAGGTTCGTTGAGCGTCACCTCCTGGCCAATGATCTGGTCGCCATCACCACCACTAGCGGTCAACCACCAAGTCAGCACTTTACCAACGACCGTCGTCGACTCCTGGATGCTGCCGCGCAGTTCAGCGGCCGTTACGGAACCGATTGGGCAGGACTTGGGTCGTCATCGGATCGGGGGGGGCTCTTCGGAGCGTTGTCCGCGCCTGCGCTGCCTGGGGTTGGAGTCTACGACAGGGAAAAAGAACTTGCCGCGGCGGATGGTTTCCAGTTGCTGCGTGCGGTGCAAACTACCGCCGAGTTGATGTCCTCCGCAGACACTCGGCGGAAGGCCATTGTCCTGGTCGGTCAGGGGCTCGAGTACGACACGAACGAAGTGAATACCACTTTGGATCAACATGCGCTTCCGCTCAGGGAGGGCTTGGAGTTGGCGGCGCGAGCTACGGCACAACTGGGAGTGACGCTCTATGCTATCGATCCACGGGGAGGAGCGGATTCAGTAGACAACGGGATCACTGTCCAGCGCTTGAACGGTGAGAGTCCAGAGTCACCAGCCGCCTGGCGTGCAAGATACAGCCTTCGCACACTGGCGGAGGAAGGTGGCGGTTTCGCCTTCGTCAGCTCGAGTCGATTCGACGATGCGTTCGAGAGAATTGTCCAGGAGAACAGTAGCTACTACTTAATCGGGTATCGGCCGCCCCGTGAATCACCGGACGACGAGCGCCATGAGATCGAGGTTAGGGTTATTCGGCCGGGAGCGCGCGTCCGGGCACGACGGAGCTACGTCCACTCGCGGGCGCCGACGGTGGTTGCCGATGATGATGTTGAAGAGCGACTGACGAGATTGCTCGAACAACCGCTTCCGGAGACGGGGCTCGATCTTGACCTGACGACACGGGCACGGAGGGGCGACGACCGAACCGAGCTCGAGGTCACGGTGTGGGTGGACGTGCCCTACTTGGTCGGGCGGGATAACGCTTGGCTGGGTGACAAGCTCGTGCTGGCGGTGCTGGCGGTCGACGACAAGGATAAGGAGGCAGCGAGTCGGTTGCTGGAGGTCCAGATGCCGGACGAGCTGCGCGACGCGAGCGACGCAAGCGGCGTTCGCGTGATCATGAGGCTCGATCTACCGCCTGGCTCAGCACATCTGCGTGTGGCCGCCTTCGATCAGGAGACCGGGTTGGTCGGTACGGTGCAGCACGACGTCGAGGTGCCCGACTTGGGGGAGGACCCAGTCACGTTAAGTGGAATGGCCGTGGGCACACGGTTCAGCTCATCACTACCCACGATGGTACCTGATGAATACTTTCAGGAAACTGTCTCAATGCCCCAGACGGCGCAGCGGGTATTCGACACCGACGACACGCTGGCCGTCTCGGTTGAGGTCTATCTTCGAGAGGAGACACGGTCGCCTCTGTACCTGGCGACCACCATCACCAGAGCCGATGGCGGGGGTATCTTCAGGACAGATCAGTACCGTTTCGTTTCGTCGCTGGAGTCGATCTACGAGGTGAAGGCCCCGCTGTTTGGCTTTGAACCTGGCGCTTACATCCTGACCATGGAAGCAGGTCTGGCTGAAGATGTGGCCAGACGGGAGCTCTACTTCAGCGTGCGCTGAGTCCGGACGTACGCCTCGCTTAAAGCTCTACCTCTGTCTCTCGATCTCCGTTCCAGAAACTGAATACTTTCCAGTGGCCGGTTTCATTGCTGTAAAAGTAAATTCCTCTTCCTTGAGAAAGAAGTCCATCGCTATCGTTAAAGCGCGAGTAATCATAGTCTAAGCAGTAGATTGGTCCTCCGATACGATATATGTTCACCTTATCGGCTTTGGTGTAAGAGTAATCCTCTTGCAGTGGGTATGAATCAACGAAGTCGATAAACTCTTCTTTTGTATGGAAGGCGGTAGTCTGAGCATTGATGTTCAATGCCGGAAACTGAATGTGTTTGGCTACACCATCGGAGTTTCCAACGCTAAAGTATGCCAGTAATGTCTCAAAGCTCCGCCTTATCGATGCGATGTTTGGATCTGATTCTGAGTGCATGTCTACTTCCTTTAAAAATGCCAGCTTTGAGTGTCTCGCAGGACTGCCGTGGTCGACTCTAGTGTATTCAGACGACTACCCATGCAATTGACGAGGAACTACAACCGAACAAAGCGGAGCCGCTTGGCCAGAGCGACGTGGTGCTCGACTGGTTCAAGGAGCTCGAAGCGGGGGCCTGTTTCTTAACCCCGGAGGAACACTGATGACGAGTCCCTCAGTCAGCCGGCGCGAGCTGCTGGAGCTGGCCGGTGGCGCGGCGGCTGCGGTGGCGGCCGTCGGGTGTCGACCGGTTCCATCGGCGGTCGAGGTGCGTGGGCGGGAGGCCGACGCGCCAGCACTCGCCGACCCCCTCTACTACTCGTCCGTTCGGAGCCTGGCCGCGGCGATCAGGGCCGGACGGGTGACGTCGGTGGAGGTGGTCGACAACTGTCTGGCTCGGATCGACGCAGTGAATCCAGCACTTAATGCGGTGGTCCAGCTCAGGGCAGACGCGGCGCGCGACGAGGCGCGAGAGGCCGATTTGGCGGTGGCGGCCGGTGAGCCGCTGGGGCCGCTCCACGGCGTGCCGATGACCATCAAGGACTCGCTTGATACCGTGGACCTCGTGACCACTGGCGGGTCACAGGGGCGTGCCAGCTTTGTGCCGGGCCGCGACGCTACGGTCGTGGCGCGCGCGAGGGCGGCCGGGGCGATTCTTCTGGGCAAGACGAACACCCCCGAGCTAACGCTATCCTTCGAGACCGACAACCTGGTGTACGGGCGAACTAGCAACCCATGGGACCAGAGCCGCACTAGCGGGGGAAGTAGCGGCGGCGCGGCGGCGATCGTGGCCTGTGGCGGCGCGGCGTTTGATATCGGGAGCGACTACGGCGGCAGTATCCGGTTGCCGGCCCACTTCAACGGCATCACCGGCATCAAGCCGACGCACGGTCGTGTGCCACGCACAGGCCACATCTTCCCGTATGGCGGCACCCACGACAGCTTTCAGCAGATCGGGCCATTCGGCCGCAGGGTCGACGACCTGGTACTGCTGCTGCCAATTCTGGCAGGGCCTGACAACATCGACCCGGCGATCGTGCCGATGCCGCTAGGCGATCCGGCCGCGGTCGACGTCGGGGCGCTCCGGGTTGGCTTCCACGTCGATAACGACATCCGTACCCCGACTGCTGAGACCCAGACTGTGGTGCGGGCAGCGGCCGAGACGCTGGAGGCGCTCGGCGCCCGGGTAGACGAGTCGCGACCGGATGGTATCGAGGACTCGTTTGCCATCGGGTTCGGGGTGTTCGGTGCCGACGGCCGGGCTGCCGTGCGGCGGCTGCTCCGGGATGCTGGCACCGATGAGGCCTCGATCCCGACCACCGGAGATGGGTTGCCGGCCGACGAGCTAGATCGGATGTTCGACGACTGGTACGACCTGCGCAGCCGGATGCACCGCTACCTCGACGATCACGACGTGATCCTTTGCCCGGTGAACGCGAAACCGGCCGTGCCTCACGGCGCCACCGACCTGCCGGACTACAGCTACACGTTGACGTACAACGCCACCGGCTGGCCCGGTGTCGTGGTGCGCGGCGGAACCTCGCCTGAGGGGCTGCCGATCGGCGTGCAGGTCGTAGCGGCGCCGGCGCGGGAAGATGTCGCGCTGGCGGTGGCGCTCGAGCTCGAGGCCGCGCTGGGTGGGTTCGCTCCGCCGCCCCTGTAGTTGGCGCGCCCGGTCCTACACGCCCCGGCGACCGGGATGGTGTTCACCGAGGAGGAGGTCACGTTAGCTCGAACGTGCGCGGGCCGTCATTGTCCTGTAAGAACAATGACGGCCCGCGGAGGCAGCCGTGAGCCTGCTCTCGTGTGAAGACGAACGCTCTCTAGTTCGCCCTCGACACAACGGACCGTGCCGACCATTGACTCCCGTCTGGCTTCGTCACGGTGTAGGCGTAAGTGAACTGGTTCGGATTGCCAGGCTCCAGATTTATACGCCAAGAACTGACGTACTCGTCCCTGCCTTTCTCTAAGCCGCTCCGATCCGCATCTGTCGTGAACGAGAGCACCCCGTTCACGGACGCGTCTAGGGTTCCGACCGGTCGATTCGCCAGAACACAATAGTGTGTGGACAGAAGACTGTTCCCTTGCGCATTGTAGACGGTCACCATCTCGATGCCGTCGGCAAAGCTCTCCTCAAGAAGAGAGGTCCCGCCTGAGCGCACGCTGTAATTCAGGGTAAGGGACTGTTCGGCATTAAGGCCAAGCCGTTCGAGATGCTCACCTGGCGTGAGTCGCAGAGTGCCCGTCCACTCTCCCTCGAGTTTCTTTAGTTGGTCAAACGCTTCTGGGGTTGTTTGCGCCACGGACTGTCCACCACAGAGCAGAAGTGCTGCGAAAGTGAGCGAGGCAACGATGAAAGCCTTGGCCATGATGTAGCGTCCTTGGAGAGAAGAGTGTATGAGAAGGTAGGTTAACGCTTCTGGATCCGAGAGAACTCCATTGTGATGGTCTCGTTCATCAGATCCCACTTTTCGATGCAGAAGTTGGGGTAGCCGTCAGTAACATCGTCGAGCGAATAGACAGTGCCCACAAGGCCGTCGCTAGTGAATACACCGCGGCGCTCCCCCTGGTTTCTGGTGCCGTCGGCCGTGATGCCCCAGCCGAATCCGATGAATGATCCGGTGTCATCCTGGGCGGGATTGTTCGTGAAGTTGTACGTGAGAAAGACCTTGCCATAGCGTTCGACGGTGCCAGTAGCGTTAACCTGGACGCCATCCTTGGTGCTGGTCATCGATGTGATCTTCAACTCGAACGAATTGACTTGATCTTCAAGTACCAGTTGATCAGATAGAGACATGGCTTTTGCTCCTACGATTAAGTTAGAAACGTAACTTATACCATTGCCCTAATTGGTATCGAAGTTAATTCGCCGCTGATTAAGGGCGTGGTTCGCGTTCGGGCCGTTTTCACAGCCTGTTTGTTGCCTATGCGGGTGCTTCGATGGCGCAGATGGTGCGGTTGACCACGTGGCTCTCGCCGCTTTCCATATTCCCAGCCGCCAACGCAGCCCGATATTCGGGCGTGCCATAGATTGTCGTTGCCGTGTCGATATTGTCGAAGCCGAGCGCTGCGGCGAGGTGGATCTTTTGCTCACCCGTATGCTGGTGTACGACTGGCCCGAAGCCTGCGCATGTGAAATGGGGCAGGCTAGCCTCGGCGTAGGAGAAGAACGCCGAGTCGTCGATGATCTCCTGCACATGGTTCAACCAGAAGCCCTGCCCTGGGGACACCGTCAACGGTTCAGCCTCAATACAGCAGACACGTCGGTCGACGACAGCACTTTCATCGTCCAAGGGCCCCATGAGAGCGCGCGTGGCCGCGTATTGTGGATCGTTCCAGAAGTCGACGGCGGCCTTGACACTCTCGAACTCGACGATTGCGGCGTACTGCACGGGCTTGCCCGTGACCGTCGCCGCCACAGGGCCGAGCAGCATGATTTTGGCCCCGTACTGGTTGTTGCCCTGAAACATCGGTTGGCTCGCTTCGACATAGGCGCCGAACCGGGCGGGATCCTTGATGTCGAGAACGTGATTGATCCAGTAGCCTTTCATGCGGGCTCTCCAGCTATTAAGTACTTGTGCCACAAGTATAGGTGGTATTGGTGCAGAATGCGCCGGGACACCGTGACTTTAGGCAGTACTTTGGTGGCTTAAATGACACGATATTTCGAGTCAGAAGCTATGGCTATTCCCATTAGTTCCGATCGCAAACGGCTCGGCCTGTATTAGCCCTTCCCGCACACATGCTGCCTTCCGTCAACAGAGCAGCTGCTAGGAAACCCAAGGCCTGGTGATGTCAGCCGTCATGTTCGAAGAACGCAGATGATTTCTTGACGGGGTCGTCGGTCCCCCACCAGATCTTCTTGCCGAGAGTCTGGAATTTCGGAACGTGCTTGGAGCAGTGAATAAACGCTTCCTCGACGTCGATCACGACCCACTGCTCAATAGCACTCCTCATCTTCGCCTTATAGTTGGCCTTCCACTGGGCTGGTATCTCACTGGCTGGACGACACGCGGCTCTTCCATTGACATGGAGGCCAACTGTCGTTTCCAGGAAATCGATGAACAACAATCCGATTTGGGGGTTCTCTGAGATATTGCCGAGGCTCGCGAAGACTCCATTGCCACGGAATTCAGGGTAAGCGAGGGTTAGTTCGTCAACAACAAGAACCAGTCCTTCCTTGCCGAATCGAGGCGAGCAGTCACAAGACCCTTCTGCGTCCGCCGTAGCTATGAAGACCATAGACTGGCGCCGTATAAAGTCCTGCATCTGGGGTGTCAGATGGTCTTGGAGATGGGATTGGTAGAACCGCTCTGCCCGTTCTCGGCTGCCCAGCTTCGATTGTATGACTCGTTCACTCTGCATGCCCATGAGTTAGTTGACTCGCCTGAAAGAACCGCAGCTTCAAGGCGCACACTACAAGCATGCATGCCGCCAGCCTGAGCCACGTGATACCGCAGCCTTGATTTACTTACGACCGGAACTGATGCGGTTCCCCATCCGAACACTTTCTTGTTCAGATAGGGTACACAAGCTCGGTTTCCTCTCCGGTCTTGCAGCCCCAGATCGGGGCGAACCATCCCTCAGGGCCGCACCCGCACGTACTTCCTGAGCGTTCGGGCATTGCGGTGGGGATTGGGAACCGGCTCTCCTCCGTAAAGGTTGCCCTCGCTGTCGACGGCGACGAACTCCGCTCCGTTCCCCGGAATGATGTGGGGATTCGCCCACGGGAAGCGAATGAACTCTTTCACCCAGCCCGTCTCGACTTCGCCAATGCGGATGCCCATTTCAAACCCTGGATTCTGTACGTTGTCTGACTCGGAGTCAGCGACGTAGA